>CAZGDE010000099.1:0-18772 GCA_964524315.1 uncultured bacterium | reverse complement strand
GGATATGGATTGGTGCGGCAATGACACCACAGGGAATATCCAATCGCTTACCAACGTGCCGTTCCATCTGGGTACCAAAAATGGCAGCGGGTTCCAGGCGAGCGATCGCATTACCAATTTCGGCATTGTCATCACTGATGAGAATTTCATCGCAGTATTCACTGACCTGCGCTCTGAACCAGTCCGCGTCGTACTTGCAATAGGTTCCAGCCAAGACGACACGAATCCCCATTTCGCGTGCCAGGATTTTGGTCATTGCCGCTGCGTGGGTATTGTCACCAAAGACAACTGCCTTTTTACCCGTCAAGTTTTGACAGTCGATGGAACGAGAGAACCAGGCAGCCTGGGAAACATAGAGTGTCTGATTATCGATGAAGTCTTCATAGTCAACCGTTGCACCCTGCTCATTGAGAGTGGTCTGAATCGCGCGAATACAACGAGCGGTTTCAACCACACCCATTGGCGTAATGTCGACAAAGGGTGTTCCAAATTCAGCCTGCAGGTAATTGGCGGTCATTAAACCCAACTCCCGGTAGGGTACCAGGTTAAACCAGGCTTGAGGGAGTTGCTTTAACTGATGGACAGAAGCACCTTCGGGAATAACCGCATTAACGGTGATGCCTAAATCAGCCATTAACCGTTTGAGTTCGGTGCAGTCGTGCTGGTTATGAAAGCCGAGCGTCGAAATACCAATAATGTTGACGGAGGGTGTCGCCGTCTTTTCTGTGGCCAAGTCCCCTTTCTTCCGTGCTTTTTCAATGTAGAACTGGACAATTTGTTGCAGGGTGCGATCGCCCGCCTGTAGCTCGTTTACCCGGTAATGGTTAACATCCGCTAGCAACACATCACCCTTCGCTTCTAACTGGGCGCGATCAACGAAGTTTTGCAGGTCTTCTTGCAAAATACTGGAGGTACAGGTTGGTGTCAGCACAATTAAATCGGGACGTTCTTCCGCATCTTTGCGCGTAATGTTGTCCACAACCTTTTCCTGCGAACCCCGTGCCAGCACATTACGGTCAACGATACTGGCTGTCACTGGCGTAAAGTTGCGTTCCCGTTCCAGCATGGAGCGCATGACATTGAAATAATCATCACCCAGCGGCGCATGCATGATGGCATGAACGTTCTTAAAGGAACTGGCGATCCGGAGAGTGCCAATATGGGCGGGGCCAGCGTACATCCAGTAAGCCAATTTCATAGAATGCCTCTTATAGCAGGTGTCAGCAACAAGGGATGGGAACTCGCCCGCCCCTCATGAAAATCGTTTCTATCTTTCAGTGCCTCCCATTGTCGCAGACTTGAAATTGCTGTAAACCTCTCAATACAAGGCATTAGAAGATATCGGAACAAAAGACAAATTTCCCAAAATAAGCTAACAGTAAAGGTAGCGATCTGCTTTAGTCCTGCGATCGCCCCATTGAAAATGCAATCAATCTTAACTGGTCTAAGCTACCAGACCTCGAAGGTGTGGGAGAAATATTCCACTAATTTGAAAACACAGCAAAAGACCTCCGAAGTCTGCTCTCACCCACGCACAAGACCTCGGAGGTCTAGGAGAAATATTCCATCGAACTAAAAAGGCGACAAAAGACCGCCGAGGTCTGCTCTCACCTTCAACCCATTAGCCATTACCGGGGAAATGCTCAATCTGGGCGTAACCGCTAAAAATCAGATTTTGCCCCTGGGTTTCCAGGCGATTGATCCGCATGGTGACGCCATCCAGGTCAAATCGATCCAGATCAACCATATTGTTCAGGATCTCGGCAAACGTCATCGAGAGGACATTCGCAACACCCTGCAAATCGGCAGGTACAGCATCTGCTTCAAACTGAGGATTCTGAAACAGGATGCGGCGACGGCGTTCAACCGCTAGAGTTGCCGAAAGGCTAATGGGAACCGTACCGTTTGGTAATTCGGTCTTGGCAAAGATCTTAAGCTGGTTATCGGGCAACAATTGAAGCTTTACATCGCTGAAAGAAACAGGCTCCCCCCCAGACAGGTTTGTGAGTTCAGGTGCATCTAAATTCTGGAGCCGCTTCTGCACCAGTTCTGCCTGAAACGCGTGGTTTAGACCAGATTCAGACAAAACGACCTGAGCCACCGCTTGAGTTGGCTGTTTGAGCCGAATTTTACCAGCCAGGACGGAACCAAAGTCGATGGCAACGGCGTCGGTTTCAAACGACATTTCCTGAACTTGAAAGTCCTTTCGAATAACCAGTTGCCGACCCTGCATCTTGAAACTGTCAATACTGCCCTGTAAAAGTTTGCTGGCAGGATGACAGCGGATCGCCACATCGATCGCTTCACTTTGAGTAAATAGGTGGCGAATTGACTGGCTCACCACGGTGTTGAGCATCCGCTCGCCGAGATCATTGCTTGGAGTCATTGCAGTGAAGCCACCCAACATTTAATCGACCTCCTGCATAAGTGCCATTTGGATTGGTGGGATAGACCTTGACGGCATAAAAACAGTGCTGCAAGAAGTCTATTCTTCCGATTAGAAAGGCCTCCCTCTATCTTGTAACAAATTGTAAAGAGATCGGCAATCGTTTTACTGCCCCAATTGGCATATTTTTTCTGCACTATTTAGATGTAACACTTTTAACGCAAAGGTTTTAAGCTTTTTAACAGAAACACGATAAAACTTTTTCACCTCATCTATTTGTAAATTAAATGTCACACCTGGAAACAATTAGTCACAATCAGGTCTACTTGGGATAACCGAACAGCAAAGGAGCGGTTTGCCCCTGTTTCCCATAGCTGGCAATCGGCTAGTTTAGGGACACCAATTTTTGGCATCGAGGTTTTCATGCAACGGTACACCAATATGATTCTGGCGGGTCAGGTTGTATCCCTACCCGATCAATCATGGACATATAACTTGGGGTTTGTGGTGCAGGCATTGCAGGATGGGTATGGCCTGCTAGCTAGCCCTACTGTAGTGGACTGGTTGCCGGGTAACTTTGACCATGAGATCACCAATGTCCCTTTCATTGGAACTGGGATCGCTGTTATTGGTGCGGGGATCGAAGGAGCCTTCATCAACACCAATATTCGTCTCTTGCTTCAGTCAATTAAAGTAGCGGGCGCATATTGCCGGGGGGAACAGGAACTTGCCCAGACGGAACTCCACCAGAGCTTAGCGATCGCCCTATCTGCCTTACAGGGAGGGTTCGTTCGGGGAGCCGCGATCAAGTTGCTACAAACCTTGACCGGAAGTAATGTAGTCGCCGCTTTAGGGTTTGTTGCCTGTACAGAGGCCATACCTGTGTTACTGCGGGTCATGCAAAATGAATTGTCTGTAGAACAGGCGATGGTAGAGGTTGGCCCTAAGGTGTTCACCTCTGGAGTAATCACCGTTGTCTTGCTACTATTTCCCCAGCTTGGCACCCTCCTATTTGGTGCTACAGTGGTCGAGGCAATTTGGCAAGAACTTCCACCCGTATGGCAGGCAAATCTGCAACAGACGTTCAATGCTGCAATTTCATCCCCCTGGTATCGGCCAGCAAGTAGTTGATACCTCACTGGGTTCGCTGGTCTATTACACCCCCGTTGGTTCACCGTGGACGATTCCGGCAATGAATCTGCCCTCCCTACTGTTTTTGCATTGCTTCGGCGGGGGATCATCAGGTTACGAATGGTCGAAGGTTTATCCAGCATTTTTAGATAATTGGCGCGTACTGGTACCTGATTTGATTGGATGGGGACAGTCGGCTCACCCAGAGCGGGATTACCGCCTGGAAGACTACCTGACTATTCTGACCGAGTTGATTGAGCAAACAGGGGTGGCACCCGTTACGGTTGCAGCATCGTCATTAACGGGGGCGATCGCCATTCGTTTAGCGATCCAGCGTCCCGATCTATTTCGTGGCTTATTTTTAGTTTGTCCCTCTGGTTTCGCGGACTTCGGGCAGGATGCGGGGCGACGACTGCCCTTGCAAGTGATTGGGCTACCCATTCTGGATCAACTCATCTATACGATAGGAGCCACCAACGAGGTTGCCATCCGCAGTTTTTTGGAACGATTTTTGTTCACAAACCCCGAACTCATCTCAACCGAAATTGTTGCCGCCTATCTAGAGTCAGCCCAGCAACCTAACGCGCAGTATGCGGCATTAGCCTTTTTACGGGGTGATTTGTATTTTGACCTAACCCGCTATCTGCCCCAACTCCAAACTCCAACAGTCATTGTTTGGGGCGACGATGCATTATTTACACCAGTGACGTTAGGTCAGCGCTTGGCCGACCTGAATCCCACCACCATCAAAGCTTTTGTGCAGTTACCCCATGTCGGCGTGCTTCCTCATTTGGAGCAACCCGCGCTTTTCATTGGTCTCATGCAGAGATTTCTTCCCGAACTTCAGTAACACTCAACTAATCGTTACCCGGCTGCTTTCATGTCCATACTGACGATCCAGCTAGTTGGGTAATCTTCACAAATAGTGAACCCCTGTTGCTGAATGGTTAACGCCCGGTTGTAACTCTCAAGGGAAGCCTGGGAACGATTCAAATACTTTAGAGTGGCACCCCGAAACACCCAAAGCTCACGATTGTCGGGTGCCAGTTCTAGAGCCTTTTCAAAACTGGCAAGGGCAGACTCATAACAGTTCAGATAGGCAAACACAATTCCCCGATAAGCCCAAATCTGATGCTCCTGAGGTTGCAGTTTAAGCGCAATATCAAAGCTACTGAGAGCCGCATCATAATACCCTTGCTGGGTCAGCTTTTTGCCACGATCGTACCAGACTCGATGGAGGATGATGGGCGCTGCGTGCTGGTCTTTGATCCTGTCCATAGAGTGTCCCAGATTGGGACTAACTGGCAGTTGAATAGGGGTTTGATAACCCATAAATAAAGCCCTCCAGGACAGGCAATGCTCGTGTATCGATTGTGGCTGACACCACTAAACACTGACCAGAGTATTTTACTGGCTTTAGCTAAAAAAAACATAACCAACCGATCTTTGAACTTTGCGTGATAGAAGGCAACCATAATTTCATCACGCCAAGGATAGATTTTGGGCAAGGGGGAAATCCTCAACCAGCAGACATCGGATATTACTACCATTAGTCAGACGCAGGAGAGAGGCGGTTTTTCTAGATTGGAGGGGTACGTCTAACGACATCCCCTGCCAGCCATGACCGTTGAAGATCAAGAAAAGCCTAATTTTGCCTGGTTTAATGAGGCGATCGCCCACGCGATGCAAGTTCCCTACCAGGTTGCACAGCAAGTAACAACGTCAACAGCAGAAGTGGGCCAAGTGGTTAGTGACTCACTCCATCACTGGTTGTCCAAAGGCACCACTACCGTTGGGGAAATCGTTACTCCCATCGTCGACAACCCCTTAGTGCGGTTTGCCACGAAAGTACCAGGGGTGAACTGGCTCATGGCAGCATTGGGCCAAGTGGATGTAGCAAAAGTCCAAAAAGACGTAGACGACCTGCGCCTCAAATATCCCAATGACTCGCCTGCTGCACTAGCTCAGCGGGTCATCATGGGTGCAACTTACAAAGCGGCTGGGGTTGGTCTGTTAACGAACGCAATCCCGCCCCTGGCGCTGATGCTATTTGCGGTTGACATTGGGGCGATCGCCGCACTTCAAGCAGAAATGATTTACCAGATTGCTACAATCTATGGGTTTTCGCCGACTGATCCCAGTCGACGTGGCGAAGTGTTGGCACTCTGGGGATTATCTACAGGTAGTTCGGGCGCGTTGAAAACCGGCCTAAGCATCGTTGAACTGTTGCCAGGAATCGGTACAGTTGTGGGGGTCACGACGGATACCGCACTACTATCAGGAATTGGTTATCTCGCCTGCCGTTTTTACGAAGATAAACAACGAATCGTCGCCAACAACCCTTAACAACTTTCTCAAATGCGCGATCGTCACCTGACGGGTATTTAACCGAATAAGGGCGAACAGCCGTTCGCCCCTACAGAATTTTGGTATTAATCTTTCTTTACGTTTCTTAGAAGGGGGTTGCTAGAACCGATGAGGTCTTGCTTTTCTACAGACCAAGGAGATCATCGAGTTCATTAAGGGCTTCGCAGTTAGAGGGTATGTCTGCGATCGCACCCCCACTACTAGCCATCCCACCCATGGGAGCAACATTCCAGGTTGCGGGTTGCAGTGGTTGTCGTCCCTGCAAATACTCATCGGCATATTTACGAAAGACCGCTTCTACGGCAGCACGCGCATTTTTTAAGCCCCATTCGGATGCGATCTGGCTCGCTTTTTCGAGGACATCCTGACTCAGTCTCACTTTGTTGTCATACATAGTTGCGCTCCATTTAAGACCGGAAATAAACCTCGGACGTTAGCAAATTGGGGATCTCCCATCACGGCAAAGAGTTTGCGTCCCTGTAGCCGTTCGGCAATTAGATGCGAACCGCCACCTGTGACCAGAAAGCGTGTAACCCTTGCCATGTAAGGGGTGTACTGTGCTTTCACCGTTTGAAAAATGCCCTTAAACCAGGGTTCTAGGTGTTCTTCCAGCCAGGGTTCCCAGGTGAGGCCGGTATCGGCATAGGTATGGCGGTTGCGGAAACCATCCATGATCAGACCGGGATCAGCCGTCGTACCAAGAGCATTCGTCAGGCGACGGTCAAAACTGATCGAAGTTGCCAATTCGTAAGCACCACCCCGATCCATTACGTTTTCATCAATCACCTCGCCTTCCGTATCAACCAGCCGGGTCAACCAGGTACCACCACCTATATCCACAACGATGGTGTAACCACTTTCTGGGATCAAACCGAGGCCTTGGGCAAAGTGGTAAGCGCCCATCCCTTCCCGTTCGACCTCGACCCGTTCAACCAGTACACGGAAATCAACGCCATTCCGTTTGAATTCATGCATACCCAACAACTGTTGACGAATCGCATCTTCATTCCGGGCAGGTTCCGGTGTGGAAGCATACACATTCAGGGCAAATTCTGTCGCCCCTTCATAAGGCTCTAAGCAGGCATAGAGATGAAGACGTGCCAGTTCAACTTTATTCTCGACCACCGTTTGTTGTTGACGGCGATACTTGTAAGCCTGCCCACCAAAGTGGTAACGGATACCGTCACCCATTTCAATTAAAGGAGAGGCTTCAGAGTAACGCACGGCATCCCGTCCCAGGGGTAGCTGATACCGCACGGAACGAATCGCTTTCGGATGATTAGTGCCATCCCAAAATTTCAGGTCGTAGTTGCCTGCGTCAATTGCCAGCGCGCGGGTAGCAGGGGCGATCGCCGGATCTTTTTTAATTCTTGCTTGTCGGGTACCAGTGGTCATAGGTTCCTCGCTTATACTGATTCCTAATGGCGGGTCACAAATGATGTGTCACCTGTTCCCTCAATTTGTGTTCACTCGTCCCCATTAGTACACAAGTACTATAACAACCTTACAGGTTTGCCGCAAGCGATCGGGTAAAAGTTTTGTGGATGAACCTGAACATAGTGGGCAGAATGCCCAGGGTGAGGGCGATTTTCCCATAAACGTCGCTTCCCTCACATCCTGGATACGAGCATTTTCTTCTGCCAATTGCCCCCATTGCCTTCCCTGCAGGACATTCCAACCGCAAAAAAATCCGCTTTACACCGTATCTTCAGAATTGCTTAGGAAGCAAGCGGGATTGGGGCCAGCAATGGTAGGATCAACTTTGCTGATATAACAGAATTCCGACTGGTTTACTGGAGAACGTCCTCTCAGGGCACTGGTGGCTGTCGCCTGTTTTACCAGCGAAACCGTATATAGCGGTCTTTTTTAGCCTCTCTGCTTACCTTCTGTTCTCACCAATGGTTAACACTCCAGTATCTCCCGCTGTTCGCAAACCCTCTAAAGTAGAGGGACTGAAGGAACGTAGTAACTTTCTGCGTGAACCTGTAGCATCTGAATTGCTCCTGGACACAACCCATTTTTCGGAAGATGCAATCCAAATTTTGAAGTTTCATGGCTCCTACCAACAGGACAACCGTGATAACCGGGTGAAAGGGCAGGAGAAGGATTACCAGTTCATGCTGCGGACTCGTAGCCCCGGCGGTTTCATTCCGCCAGAGTTGTATCTCACACTGGATCGCTTGTCCGATGAGTATGGTAATCACACCATCCGGGCAACCACCCGTCAAGGGTTCCAGTTGCATGGCATTTTGAAGCAGAATCTGAAGGCAGCGATCGCGGCGATCGTCAAAAGCATGGGGTCGACCCTCGGTGCCTGTGGCGACCTCAACCGGAACGTTATGGCTCCTCCGGCTCCCTACAAGAACCGTCCGGAATATCAGTACGCCTGGGAATATGCCGACAATGTGGCGGATCTGTTGACACCGCAGACAGGTGCCTATTATGAGATCTGGTTGGATGGGGAAAAGGTCATTTCCGCCGAGGAAAATCCAGAAGTAGTGGCTGCCCGTCAGCGCAATGGTAACGGGACGACAGTAGAAGGTGGGGAAGAGCCGATTTATGGCACCCACTACATGCCCCGGAAGTTTAAGTGCAGCGTTACGGTACCAGGAGATAATTCGGTTGATCTGTTCTCCCAGGATGTCAGCCTGGTCGTGATTGTTAACCAGCAGGGCGAACTGGAAGGCTTCAATGTTTACGCGGGTGGAGGTCTGGGTCGTACCCATAACAAAGAAGAAACCTTCCCTCGCATTGCAGACCCAATTGGTTATGTCGATCGCGCCGATGTGTATGATCTGGTGAAGGCGATCGTAGCCACCCAACGGGACTATGGCGATCGCACCGATCGTCGCCACGCCCGGATGAAGTATCTGCTGGAAGATTGGGGCGTAGAGCGCTTCCGCGACAAGGTAGAAAGCTACTTTGGCAAAGCCATCCAGCCATTAAAATCTTTGCCGGAATGGACGTATTTAGACTTCCTTGGTTGGCACGAACAGGGTGACGGCAAATGGTTTGTGGGCATTTCCGTCCAAAATGGGCGGGTGAAGGATGAAGGTACCTTCCAGCTCAAAACCGCGCTGAAGGAAATTGTGCAGACCTTCAACCTGCCGATGCGTCTAACGCCCAGCCAGAACATCATTCTGTACGAGATTGAACCTGCCCAAAAAGATGCCATTCAAGCCATCCTGAAGCGTTGCGGGATTAAGAGCGAAAGCGAAATTGATACCCTCGAACGTTATGCAATGGCATGTCCGGCGTTGCCGACCTGTGGCTTGGCAACCACCGAATCGGAACGGGTCATTCCAGAGATTCTCGATCGCATCCGGGCGGTACTGATCAGAGTAGGTTTACCGGATGAATCCTTTATCATCCGAATGACGGGTTGCCCCAATGGGTGTGCCCGTCCCTACCTGGCGGAATTAGGGTTCGTTGGTAATGGGCCTGGCCTGTATCAAGTCTGGTTGGGAGCCTCACCGAATCAGACCCGTCTCTCCCAGGTCTATCTCGAAAAGATGCACGTTGATAATCTGGAGACAACGCTGGAACCCATCTTTGTCTATTTCCGGGAATCGCGCCAAACGGACGAAAGCCTGGGTGATTTCTGCGATCGTGTCGGGCTGGAGTCGATCCGCCAGTATGCTGCCAGCTATGAACCGGGTAGTGTCACGGTAGAAACTGCTGTAGAAGCTGGAGCTGCCGCAACACCAGTAACCAAACCTACCAGAGTGCGCCATCGGATCACGGTGAAACCTCAACTCTACGCCCGTTTGCAAGAGGCAGCCATGCAGTCTGGGACGCAGATCAGCCAACTGGCCAATGAGGCGATCGAGGCTTATTTAGCAGCTACTAAAGAGAGCGAGTAATTCTGTTGGGGCAGGTTTGGCAAACGTTGATGGCATTATCATGCCTCAATGGCAAAACCTGCCCGTACCGAAACACAACCAATCAAAGTGAAGCTATGGCACATATTTGATTGTGAACGTTGTTCCCTGTCCCGGCGATGAACTCACACTAATATTGCCGCCAAATTCTTTAATTCAGCACGCACAATCTCTAAGCCGTAACCTATCGCTTTAGCTTTGACTCGCGTTACATCAATCCCTGCACCATCATCGGCAAAAGAGACAACCACCTGTTTCTCTACATAGGTGGCCGATAAGGTTAGTTTTTCCCGCGATCGGTTTACCATTAAGTGTCGGGTTGAAGGGCATGATCACGAATTGCCTTCAAATATTTTGATAAGTAGTAGGCAATCTTCAATCTGTGTCAGCCCCAGCATTTGAGCCTCTGTCCGCATAGAAACTGTCGTTCATAATAACTGGGGAATGACAGCAGCAGGATCAGCGTTTAGATTGAGTAAATCAGACTCAAGTGAGCCTAAACAGTCCTATCTGCGGTCAACGAAATCTCGCACAAAATCGTTTTCTTTCATATGCAAACTGTTATATATAACAGCCCTAAAATAGCAGTCCTAAATCAATTAGGAAATTTGCTCCTGTTACGTCATTAGTCATTGGTTTTCTCGAATGACCGATGACCAGTGACAACTCTCTCCAGCTTTTTCACAAATTAAATCGGATCGCTATAGCTGGCGAGAGGTATAGGGATTCTACTGTAATTTCCTCTCGACCTAAAAGTGTGGCCTGTGATGATCGCCCCACTTTTATTTCCATCCGCTTCAGCCCCAATTCTTCCGGCAATGTCTTACCAAAAGTCTTACTACCACGCTTACCGTCGTAACTAATAGCAAAAGCGATTTCTTGGCGATTTAGCTGTTCAAGCGTAAGCACAAAATTATCAAAATTGATGCCAGCAAAATAGCGTGCATCTCTCTCTCCACAAACGCCTTGATAGGGAGGATCCATATAGACGAAATCGGTAGTTTTAACTGCGGCTAAAACGTCTTTGTAATCCAAGCAGGTAAATTTACACCGATGCTTTAACAGTGTTGAAACCCCTTCGATATTTTTTCGCATCCGTTCCGGTTGCGCACCTTTCCGTCTTTTATCCGGACTTTGATTAAAAAAGCCTTCTGAGTTATACCGAACAGCCCCTTTTACACACCGGGCTAATAAATATAAAAATAGTTTTGGATCATGCGTTTGATTGAATACGTCCCTCACCGTAAAGTAGTGATTAACAGAATCGTGATGTTGTTGATTCCAGATTTCTGTGTAGGCGATCGCGATCTCATCCGGTGCTTCGATGATGAGTTCTAACAGTTCAATCAGTGGTTTGTTCAGGTCGTTCAACCAGAAATTTTGAGCAATACCTTTCGCCGCCGCCGCAATACTAATTGCCGCAGTGCCAGTAAATGGTTCGACAATGCGTTCTACTCTATCTGGTAAATATTTGAGAACACTTGACGCAAGATTTCTTTTGCTACCTTGATATTGAATGGGATGGGGTAGACGAGTCATCTTGACCAAACAAAGGAACCGATTGAGCAATGCCCAGAAGATAACATGCTATTTCCTGGAGATGATATTTCATTGGACTAAGGAGATTTCTAGAAACCAAACTACCTGTAAGGGCAGGTTTAGCTACAGAACAACGGGCTGATGCTCAGGACTTTGGCAAAACCTGCCCCTACGCCAGGTACATTGGTTCTGGGAATTTGTCTAAATAAGAGAACAGAAGTATCCAATACGTTTACTGGTCATTCATCATTTGGCCTGTACGAACGCCAATGCCAAATGACCAATGCCAAATAACGAATGACCAATGACACTATCCTGCGGAAGATGTAACCGGGTTATAACCAGGCTGTAATGAAGCATACAAGCCGATTCAGGAGGGAGTTATGGGTTGGCTAGAACGACAGTTTGGCAAAGAATGTAGCAACCAGTATCTTCAGAACGACCAGGAGAAAAACCAGAACAGATCCGCAGAGCATCAGATGCGTCCTGGTTTAGGGGGTGACTACGACTGGGAACTGCGCGAAAAAGCCAGTATGCACATTCCACCACCCCCCCCTGAGTTTATGGGACTGGAAGGCGAGTACGACGAACACGGTCTGGCAAAACGAGTCGCACTGGCACTGGATCGGGAAGCAACGCTGGAAGACCTTGACACCATCGAAATTGACCAGGATGGTGGCACCGTGATTTTCAAAGGAACCATTCCTGACCACGCGACCCTGACCCAGATTACTCAAATTGCCCGTAAGGTGGACGGAGCCAAACTGATCGATGCCAGACAGGTAACCGTGACAGCGGGTTAATCGGTTACGGAGGGTTGCGATCGCCCCTCAAAGTACCGCAAAATCAGGCATCCAGCGGAAATTAATCCGGCAATACCCAACGTCAAGCCAGTGTAGGGTACCAGAAAGCCCAGAACGGGTAAGACAACCCCACTCACGGTCACAATGATGGTGCCCCAACGGGGCCGATGGTACGTGCCTAAGCCCCAGCCAAACACCAGTGGCACCCATAACAGTAGTCCCCAGGCAAGTCTGGCATCCATCACACGGCTGGCATAGGTCAGTGCCAGTAAACTGGCGAAAAAGATGGCAGCGGCGATCGCGGCATCCTGTAACCGCAGGGGAACGGTTAGATACAGCAGTAACAACCACCAGAGCAAGATTCCCGGCGCTAATAGCAACAGGCGGGGCAAGATGCCTGTGTTCCGGAAGCGGGGCGTGGCAGTAAACACCCCAAAGGGATTCTGCACCGATACATTGTCGGCAAACGCCCAGGTAAAGCGGGTACCCCGTCCGACGACCTGCATCTCCGTGGGGACAATACCACTGGCAAAATCCGCGTTGGGAAAATCTGCCAGGACAGTAAGCTTAAACTTTGAGAGAGATCGCCCATTGGCACTGTAAACCCAACGGGGCGCACCCTGCGCTTTGTAAGTGACCCGGAATTTTGCCGTTTCGCCCGGTGCCAGACGGAGGGGAAAGGCATATTCTCCCTGATTTTTGGGTTCGAGGGGTTGCCCGTCCCGTTGCACCCGGTAATCCTGTAACAGACTGTAGCCAAAGGGTGGAGGTGTTTCAAAGGTGAAATCCTGTGTCACATCCAGGGTATTGGTCACGTCGTAGGTGGCAGCAAAGTCAGATTGGTAGATAAACCGTTGCGTTGCCGGATCGATCGCCTGAGCTAGTTTAACCTCTGCCTGGGACGCACTGGGAGACAGGAAGCGATCGACCTTGCGGCGTTTTTCGACCTCGGTTGGTTTGCCATCGATATAGGTGACGGTGGTAAATGGTTCTTCAATGCTGTAACGAACCTGAGGCGCGGGTTGCTCAATGCGTTCGCCGGCAACACTACTGGCAACCTGGGTAATTTTGTCCTGCTCCCAGTGATGGTAACGATTGGCTAGGGTGGCACAGAGAAAAAAGCCCGTGACCAGAATGACAACTACCAGTAATCCATGCTGCACTCCGGCGAACAGATGCCCATAACGGTCTAATTGCCGGTCTAACCAGAGGGGACGGGTCGTGCGATAGGAGAAATTGATTGCGGCAAAAATCAAACCAAAACCAGCCAATAACAGTAATAACCACTGGCTGAGTTGCAGCAGTTGTTGCCCAAACTGGAGTAGTTCCGTGGGATGGGTAAGGTCGGGAATTGCCGGAATACCGTCTTGAGCCAGGAGCAGCATAGATTTTGGGGCTTATAACACGTTTGCTTGAATCAGATAATTGAATCAGATTCAGGGGGGAAATTATTTGTTCCGCAAAGGTTACTAAGCTTAACCGAAGCACCGGGGGAAAGGCATGTTATCCTGATCCGGTTTACATAGCGCTCCTATTTGGATTGTGAGCAAGGATACCGCAGGAATCCTTACTCACAAAGCCCCTTAATCTCACAAGTGATTTAGGAATGCTATACGTTGACCGGAGTTTGTCACGGTGAAACCTGGTATTGAGCAACCCTCACTGTTTTCGGCGGCTGAGCTAAAAGGCTGTTACTGTCCCACCCCCCGGACAGAACTCACCCTGAGCCAAGAAACCTTACTGGCATGGAAACAGCGAGTTTTTCAATATCAGCAACAACCAAAGGCGCAGACTGAGCCCCAGCAAGGCACCTTGTTTGATAGTTTGCCGACAGTGGACGAACTTGCCGATCGCATCGATCCCTTTGCCCTCCCCCCCCAAAACACGGACTTCTGGCGCTGGAAAGTGAGTGATGCGGGCGTGGCAGCCCTTTATTTTGTGGTGGATGCGGAATTGCCAATCCTGCTGTATGTGGGTGAAACCGTACATTCCAACAAACGCTGGAAGGGCGAACACGACTGTAAGCGATATATTTTGAATTATGTTGCCGCCCATCGCCCCCACAATTTGCCCGTAACCGTTAACATTGGATTTTGGGCGGACGCACCTGTTCAAACCCGCGATCGCCAAAAATTAGAATCGGCGTTAATCCATAAATGGCGATCGCCATTCAACAAAGAAAATTGGGAATACTGGGGTACGCCCTTTACCAATGGCAAGTAAGCACTCCGAAACCAGATTAACTGTCACGAAATTCAATTCGCTCCATCCCCAATTCCTCTCGTAAATCCACTCTGCCCTTTGATTCACATAGTGGCAGATGAAGCTGTTTAGCGATTCAGGTTCTTCATAAGTTCCTCACGTTTTCACGTTAGGCTGCACTTAGAGCATGGTGGACGTGAGAGAAAAATCGCGATCGCATCAGGCAACCTTTTTCTGCCACTTCGGATTGCCTCTTAACCCTGTCCTAAAGCCATAAACGCAAACTGAGACGTTTGCTACCGAGGAGGTGTTTTGTTTGAAAATTTTAGTCGTTGAAGATGACCAGCAAACGGGTTATTTGCTAGCCGAAACATTAACAAGTCACCATTTCACGGTTAATTTAGCCACCAACGGCGAAACCGGGTTAGCTCTGACAGAAAACTGTGAGTATGACCTGATCGTGTTGGATATTGTAGTGCCCAAGCTGGATGGCATCAGTCTTTGCCAAAAAATCCGGGAAGCCGGTTCTCAAACACCGATTATGTTACTAACAGCCAAGGACAGTAGCACTGATCGAGTAATTGGGTTGGATGCGGGTGCCGACGATTATATGGTTAAACCATTTGATCTGGCAGAATTCATGGCGCGGGTGCGCGCCCTGCTACGGCGGGCAAAAGCCAGTTCTAACTCAGTGATTACCTGGGAAAATATCCGACTGGACTACATTACGTGCGAAGTTACGTGTAGCAGTCACCTGATTCACCTGACCTCCAAAGAATATTGTCTATTAGAATTATTTTTACTAAATCCTAAACGCATCTTTAACCGCAGAGCCATTCTGGATCGGTTGTGGGACTTTGCCAATGCGCCCGGTGAAGAAACCGTCAGTACCCACATTAAATGTTTGCGCCAAAAGCTCAAGGCCGCAGGTGCGTCCGATCCCATTGAGACTGTGCATGGTTTGGGATATCGGTTAAAAGCAGAGACTCCCTCAGAGACATCTGAAGGTTGCCCGCCACCAGCTATACCTGCGTCCCCCCCTCCCCAACAACCACAGCAGGCAGAGGCAGTCACCAAACGGGTTTGGGAGAAATTCAAAGACAAATTTGCCGAACAAATTACCTTACTAGAGCAGGCCATTACGGAGCTTGCGAGCGGACGACAGACAGTTGAGGCTTTCCAACAAGCAAAACACTTGTCCCATAAGCTAGCCGGTTCACTGGGTATTTTTGGCTTTATGGATGCCTCCCACACTGCCCGAGAAATTGAACGCATCCTGCAATTAACAGAAGTACTGTCTCACGACAACTTACAACAGATCAGTGCCTTGCTGGAGGCTTTGAAACAGGTTGTGCAGCAGGAAAGGCCCCCCGCTCCTGTTGTTACGCCCCCACCTACCGCCCTACACAATGCGCCCCTCATGTTGATTGTTGATGATGACGTGATGCTGGCGGAACGGATCCGGCTTGAGGCGATCGCCTGGAATTTACGGGTCGAAGTTGCCAGCACTCCAGCCCTTGCCCGTAAGATCATGGCGCAAACTCCGCCCCAAGCGCTTCTGCTTGATCTCAATTTTCCTGGTTGTCAGGAAGATGGGTTCGCGTTACTGACAGAACTCGCCCAACAGCAACCAACCCTGCCAACCGTTGTCTTTACCTCACGCAGTAGTCTGTCTGACCGGGTCAAGGTTGCCAGTTTAGGTGGTTATGCATTTTTGCAAAAGCCATTGTCACCGCATCAAATTCTCAAAACTCTGACCGATGCTTTAAATCTGGGCGATCAAGGACAACGCCATCGCATCATGATTGTGGATGATGATGCGATGTCACTCAATCATATTGCTGAGTTGCTCAAATCCCAAAACCTTGATGTTACTGTACTCAAGCAGCCCGGTGACTTTTGGCGAGTTTTGACTGAAACACACCCAGATTTGTTACTGCTTGATCTAGAAATGCCGGGTTTCAACGGCGTGGAGTTATGTCAGGCAGTACGCAATGACCCCCACTGGCGTAATTTGCCGATCCTCTTTTTGTCAGCACACACCGAAGAAACAATGATTAATCGGGCTTTTGCGGCAGGTGCCGATGATTACATTAGCAAATTTAGTACCCAGACCGAGTTAACAACCCGTATCCTCCGACGTATGCAACCTGTTCTAGCCCAGTAATTTGAGGTTACTACCGGGGGTGGAAGGTAAAGGTTAGTAAAGCTATTACTCTAAAAGGAAATGGTGTATAGCTAATTCATCAAAATTATGTTTTTGAAAGATAAACAAACTGGAGCTTTGGTTGAGATTTTGAATCCTGATGCCTTAATGGATCCATTGAAACCCGCAATTACGGGACGGATTCAAGATGGCCAAGAAGAACAAGATCCAGAAGAATTTGCTAAGGCCGTTTTAGCCTTCCCTTCTGATGAAAACCTTCCCCGTTGTTGGCTCGATCCAAATTATCAAACGCACTAGGAGCAGCAATCATACCGAATCCGATTGGTAAAGTATCATGATTTCCGCTGCTTTAGATAAGGGCAAACGGCTGTTTGCCCCTACAGAAATCTATTACTTCAGCTAAAAACGAAGGTCGTTTGTTCTTCCAGAAAGCGCTACTCTAGAGACGGATTTCGGCTTAATTCGGTGCTATAACTTGCTATAACTTGTTGGACATGCACACCCCTACTTAAGCGGTTTCTAGAAAAATGTATCTGGCGTAGGGGCAGGTTTGGCACAAGCCCTTCGCCTCAACCAGTTATTCTGTGACTAAACCTGCCCTGACAGGTAGTTTGTTTCCCAGATGTCTCAGAATTACGTTATTCCTCTGTTTGCATATCTGCAAAAACTTCCTTGTTAGTGGCAGGTACTGCTATTCAGCAACACTACAGAATTTCTCTTAGAATTGCGGATTAAATAAGATCAAACATTTAATCATCTGGAGGGGCAAGCGATCGCTTGATCGTACAAGCAAGTATCGGAGTTATTTAATTTTCGTTCCTTATTTAGTGACAGACTATTATTGAACTTCATGTCTGTAGATACCTCACTGCCCATTTCCCAGTTGCTTCTATCTGCATTAGGTACCCGCTCTTACACCTTCTACCCGGATCGGATACCTAGAGATAGTGCCTTGATTGTCGTCAGTAACCACCGTAGCTTCATGGATGCGCCGTTGCTAATGTCAGCGTTGCAGCGACCGATTCGATTTGCCTGTCATCACTATATGGGTCAGGTACCAATTCTGCGTGAGGTGGTGACCCGATTAGGTTGTTTCCCGTTGGGACAGCCCGATCAAGTTCAACAAAGCTTTTTCTATCAAGCAAGCCGTTTATTACGATCGCGCCAGGTCGTGGGTGTGTTTCCTGAAGGGGCACAGCCAATGGTGACATTGACTGAACCCAGTGATTTGCAGGAATTTCATCGTGGGTTTGCCCATTTAGCGTTACGCGTGCCCGTTGCCGGGTTGGCCGTTTTGCCAGTGGCGATTGCGTCCCACGAAGAACACGTTAACTCAGGGATTCCATTAAAGTTGCTGAATCTGGTTGACCCGTCGGAGCCATTATTTGATCAATCAGGCTGTCACCCAATGGTCATTTACCGCCGGGTGAATATGTTAATTGGTCGGCCGCAATGGATTTGCCCCTCCCACCAAAAGGACTATCAGGGTAAGCAGGCGAAGAGTCTGGTTGTCGATCTAACCCAGCGATGTCACGATGAAATTAATCAACTGTTACGTGAGGGGTATTACTAGCTGTTACCATGCGCAATGTTCAGAGCCATCCCATTTTTCTAACACCGCGATCGCTACAGCCAGAGTATCCTCTGTTCGTGTTCCTACCCGGTATGGATGGTACAGGTCAATTGTTGCAAGTGCAAACGGTTGGTTTAGAAGCAGCTTTTGATATTCGCTGTTTAGCCATTCCCCCGGATGATCTGACCGACTGGGATGGTTTGACCAAACGGGTGGTTGCCCTCATTGAAACCGAATTACACCAATCGGGCGATCGCCCCGTTTACCTCTGTGGTGAATCGTTTGGTGGCTGCCTGGCGATGAAGGTCGCGACGTATGCGCCCCATTTATTCGACCGGATGATTCTAGTCAATCCGGCATCCTCCTTTCATCGTCGTCCTTTGATTGGTTGGGGGTCGCAAATTACCCGCTGGTTACCCGACCCTCTCTATCGGTTATCGTCAGCACTACTTATCCCATTTCTGGCTGATTTAAGTCGCATTACGCCCCGCGATCGCCAAACATTTTATGACGCAGTACAATCTGTACCGCAAGAAACTTCCATCTGGCGCTTGTCATTGCTGAGCCAATTCAAAATTACCCTGGCAGAATTACAGCAAATCCAACAGTCCGTTTTAATTCTTGCGAGTACCTATGATCAATTATTTCCTTCATTAGTAGAAGCAAAACATTTGGCCCAAAGTTTGCCTAATGCTCAGGTTATCACTTTGCCCTATAGTGGTC
>CAZGDE010000098.1:0-19126 GCA_964524315.1 uncultured bacterium | reverse complement strand
GGGCGCTATCGACGGCGGGCTTACGATAATTCATCCCCGACAGGGTGATATTACCTGCAATCAAACGAAATGTAGCGATCGCATTCGTAATGTCTTCTTTAAGAACAGCCTTTAGGTCTTTAATAGTTTTTAGGTAGTCTGTGTAGACCAGGTCGCTACGGGTCAAAACTAGCAGGATAATGCCGTGTTCCAATTTATAAATATGAACTTGATGCCCCGTAAATTGAAACTCAAACGTCTCGAAACCCTCCGGGATGGTTTCTACGACGCGTAAAATCCCCTGTGCCAGGGCTTCCTTCTGCTGGAAGTTGAGGGTCTGATCGACACCACAAAAATAGGGTCGTGAGCGCCCATCCATTAGGGCAACACCCGCAATTCCTGGTAAATTCAGAAAGTCCTGAATAACCTCCCGCTTCATAGTTCTTTATTTACATTTCCATACAGAACTTGCAACAAAGTATCTTGGAGACTTAGCAGATTGATATGTTACGTTCTTTCTTTTAGAAGCCCCTAACTCGATCTCTAACTTCAGTCTTCAAGTCTAGACGCATTTAGCCGCTTATTACGCTCTGGCTCCTTTCATTTTCAGGTTTAGCAGTTATGTCTGACCTTCCTTTTACCCTTGATCAGCTACGTATTCTCAAGGCGATCGCCGCCGAGGGGAGCTTCAAACGGGCTGCCGATAGTTTATATGTTTCGCAGCCTGCTGTTAGTCTTCAGGTACAAAACTTAGAGCGTCAGTTAGATGTGCCCCTGTTCGACCGGGGTGGTAGACGGGCACAGTTAACAGAAGCGGGGCATTTGTTATTGAGCTACGGCGAAAAGATTTTGACACTCTGTCAAGAAACCTGTCGGGCGATCGAAGATTTGCAAAATCTCCAGGGTGGCACCCTGATCATTGGAGCCAGCCAAACTACCGGAACCTACCTGCTACCTCGCATGATTGGTTTATTTCGGCAACAGTACCCGGATGTAGCTGTGCAGTTACATGTACATTCAACCCGCCGTACCTCCTGGAGTGTAGCAAACGGCCAAATTGACCTGGCGATCATTGGTGGGGAAATCTCCCCTGAACTTCAGGACTCTTTAGAAATTATTCCCTATGCGGAAGACGAACTAGCACTGATTTTGCCGGTTTATCATGCTCTAGCAAAGGTAGAAACCATTCAAAAGGATGATTTATACAAACTCCAATTTATTGCCCTAGATTCGCAATCAACAATTCGGAAAGTGATTGATCAGGTATTGGGACGCTGTGGAATTGAGACGCGTCGGCTCCGTATTGAAATGGAGTTGAATTCAATCGAGGCAATTAAAAATGCCGTGCAGTCCGGCCTGGGTGCCGCATTCGTATCAACAACTGCCATTGAAAAAGAATTACAAATGGGGATGCTACACCGAGCGCAGATTGACGATGTAGTGGTAAAACGAATGCTGTCCGTCATCATCAACCCCAATCGTTACCGTTCCAAAGCTGCCGAGGCTTTCTGTCGGGAAATTTTGCCCAAATTCTCCTCATTTAATATGGACTTACAACGGTATGAACGGGGACATGCCGATGCGCCTAAACCTGTTTTACCAAGTGTTACCAATAGCCGTCTGATTGCCCCAGAACTCGATTAGTCATTGGTCGTCTGTCATTTGTTACTTTCCAACCCATAACCAATCGATACTCATTAAACCAATGATTAATGACCCGTAACCAATGACCAATGACCGATAACCCCTAACCAACAGCCCGCCGAAACTATGTATGGAATTGTATTGCACTCGTCCAGGTTGCTCCAGGCCTGTTAATGGGTTTCCTGACCTGGATGATCCGGCTGTATTGAAGACGGTTACCCAGAAGTACTGTACAACCTGTGGCATGCAGTTAATTTTGCTGGGGCGCTATCTGCCACAGCAACTACTAGGGCAGGGCGGTTTTGGGGCGGCATTTCTGGCCCGCGATCGCTACACCCCCAAAATGCGTCAGTGCGTCGTCAAACAGTTTTTGCCGTCGGGCAAGCTGAACCCAGCTCAGTTACAGGTTGCCCAGGAGTTATTTGAACGGGAAGCAGAAGTCCTGGAAAACATCGGCAATGTCCATCCCCAAATTCCTGACCTGTTTGCCTTTTTTGAACTGAGTGTACCCGGTTCCCCAGCAGGTCGCATAGACAAATTTTTCTACCTGGTGCAGGAATTTATCGACGGGCAAACGATGGAGGCAGAACTGGAGCAAAAAGGCGTGTTTGCTGCGGCTGAAGTCACGGAAATGCTGCAAGCCGTCCTGCCTGTGTTGGCATTTGTCCATGAAAAGGGGCTCATCCATCGGGATATAAAGCCCTCCAATATCATGCGCCATCGTAATGGGCTGTTTTATTTGCTCGATTTTGGTGCCGTCAAACAAGCCACGAAAGGAGGAGTACCATCGTCTCACTCGACAGGTATCTATTCCCTGGGGTTCGCCCCACCGGAACAGGTAGCAGGCAACGAGGTTTACCCGGCATCCGACCTGTACGCCCTCGCCGTCACAGCAATCATGTTGCTGACAGGTAAACTGCCGCATGAACTCTTTGATGGTTCCAGCAATAGCTGGAAATGGCATGATCTCGCCCCCCAGGTAGGTAATCCGTTAGGAGAGGTGCTTGATCGCCTGCTATTACCGGCCTCCAATCATCGGTTCCAAACCGCCACTGAGGTTTTGGCGGCCCTGGAGCGGCCGCCATCTATTAGCAGTGTTGGTAGTGTGCCGTCTCCCTCTACTCGTCAAGGTGCCGCTGGCACCCACTCTGGAACGCGTCCCTTGCAGGTACCACCCACAACGTTACCAACACACCCAACGCCACCACCACAACCCAGCGCCGTCACGCCAGTTCAATTTCGTCCATCGGGCATAACCAGCACTTCTTTTTCCACGCTGGAACTGATTGGGGCAGCGGCGTTTACTGGCTTTGAAGCGGGTTTACTGGCGATCGCCCTGCTCAGTACCCTGGGGACATCCTTGATCAGTACATTTTTTTGGGTACTGTTGCTGGCAGGTTTGGTGATTAGTCAATCGCGCCGGGTGATTGAACGAATCGACCTGGTCATTATTGCCACAGTGACATTGGGAGCGGTGCTATTGTTCTCACCCTTACGGCGCATTGTTGCCCTTGCCAATGTAGGCAATCCTTTCCTGGCAGTAGTGTTTGTCGCAATTGGCAGTGGATTGTTGGCGATCGCAGCATTTACCCTGTTCCGGTTGGTGTATCACCTTTTGTCTAGCATTGTCTAATTGTCTAAATTAACGAATGAGCAGCAGCGGCGATGTAGACACAGTGTAGACAAAGTTCAATCTAGATACTTACCGCCTTTTTCCACTCTCTAACCCAATTTCTGACCCCTATGGCACAAAAGAATGACACCCCGATTCTAATTGGGACATTTTTAATTACTGCCATCCTGCTGGGTGGTGGATTTTGGTGGTTCACCCAACGCTCAAACCTGAACTTGAACCGGCTCCTGTCTGGCAAGAATGGTTCTACTACCCGCTCCGGTAGTCAGGATAGTCAGGCAACACAGTCCGGTGCTGCAAGTTTTGCGGCAGTCCAAAACGTCCCTTCAGGTCGATTTAACTACGGTGGCAGTACATCGTGGGCACCCATTCGTCTCCAGCTTGATAGTGCCATCCAGGCAGCCCGTCCGGAATTTCAATTACGCTATGTCAATCCAGTAGGGTCGGCAGCGGGAACTGGAACTGGCATCCGGATGTTAATTCGTGACCAGGTGGCGTTTGTGCAATCATCCCGGCCCCTGACGAATCAGGAAATTCAACAAGCCCGCCAACGGGGAATGCAGTTGAAACAAATTCCCGTGGCGATCGATGGGTTGGCAATCGCGGTCAATCCCAAGTTGAACGTTGCTGGCATCACCCTGAACCAATTACAGGGAATCTATCGCGGCAGCATCAAAAACTGGCAACAGGTAGGTGGGCCAAATCTCACCATTCAACCATTGACCCGGCCAGTGACCGCAGGGGGAACGATTGAACTATTTGTCGAAGAGGTGCTGCAAAGGAAACCATTTGCGCCTAATGTCCGCATCGTTTCCACGACAACGGAGGCCCTACGACGGATCAGCAAGACACCCGGGGCCATCTATTTTGCTTCTGCCCCGGAAGTAGTTCCCCAATGTGTAGTTAGACCCCTCCCACTGGGCATTAATTCGCGTGAATTTGTCCCACCGTACCAGGAACCTCTGGTCACGGCCAACCAATGTCCAGCGCGGCGAAACCAGCTCAATACTGCGGCCTTTCGAAGTGGCGCATATCCAATTACGCGCAACATTTATGTAGTGGTGAAACAAAACGGTCGCGTGGAAGAACAGGCTGGCGATGCCTATGCTAACTTTCTGTTAACGGATCAGGGGCAGGAGTTGCTGACCCAGGCAGGATTTGTCAACCTTCGATAGATCTGAATCCTGATCAATTACACACCCCAGTCGTCAGCCAGTTGGTTCGTATCAGATGCGTCATTGAATAAACTCCCTACAGACCAAAAATCTGTAATACTCGTATTCTTGATCTGTTTCTACAATTCTATTCCGTATTTTCCTGTGATCCTTTTACCAAAGAAAAAGTCCTCCTCCGGTAAGAGACGTAAGTATGCTTTAAGAGACAAATTTCTCCTCCGGTAAAAGACGTAAGTATTGTTTAGTTGAAAGAATATATTAGGGATCAAAGAAATAAAGCTTTATATAGTATTTATTCGATTCGGTAACAGCTAAGGGCACACTAGAGAAATCTGAAATTGCCAGGAATGTATCGAATAGGGGTAATACAGTTTCCCCTATTCTGTTCTGCAGTTTGGGATCGATGCTAGAACCTTTCGCCGTTAATGAATCATTTCGCCACACCAAGTCAGGTTACTTTGCGTTTGGCTTGGTCAGATTTTCCGCTCTTGTTTTCGGCTCTATTACGAGCTGATCATCCGGGTGGCAATCCCAAGATGGTGATAGTTTGGGGAGATGATGGCTCTCTCTGTCAGGATTTACAGTATTTCTGGCAGCAACTAGCACCAGATTATGTGATTAAACAGGCGGTTGTAACCTCTGGCAGTATGGATCTGGCAACCCACGATCGCCTGGCCCACTGTGTGAGCAATCAGCCCACTGCAACAACCATCCCAACCCAGGCCCCCCCCTACTTAACAGAACTACACTTACCCGATCCACAGGGTAGCTATTTGTCAAACTTCTATGAAGTTGAACCTGGCACCCGTTGGGATCATCATTTGTCAGGGGTATGGGCAAACTTTTTGGTACTGAATGCTTCGCTACAGGTAGGAATTGCTGTCTCCCAAATAGCGCCAGCAGCCCACTCCCATCGGTTAGACCAACCACTATCAGTCGATCACTGGCGAGTTTGCCTCACCCTGGAACCGGAAGAAATTACCGCATTACTCGGTTTGCCAGGGATCGCCGCATTGCTACCAGCAGAATTTCCATTGAGCATTGATTGGCAGCAGCAGAAAGCTGCTCTCCAAGCATTCTGGCGGAATTTGAGTAAACTGACTTCCCTACCCACAGAAAACCACCCCGCCACACCATCAACTACAGTTCCCTTATCGCACCTGCCATCGTCTCCTATGCAAGACGTCGTGGTTCAGCAATCCCCCATTGGCATCATGGAGATGGGCCTGGATGGTGGTATCACCCGCGCAAATCCCGCCTTCTGTCAATTAACGGGTTATACCGAAGCTCAGCTACGCCATTTAGACAATCGCGCCATTTCCCACCCAGAGGATTTTTCCACAGAAGTCAGCATTGTTCAGCAATTGCTGGTGAATGAACAGCATCATGTTTTCCGCAAACGTTACCGTTGTTACGATGGCTCATTCGTTTGGACCGAGATCAAACTGGCATTGCTGGGAGATAGCTCAACTGACGAGGTGACCATTCTGGCATTTGTGACGGATTTGAGCGAACGCAAACTGGCAGAGCAGGAAATTCAACAAAGCCGTGCCCGAGAAGTGCTGCTCAATGACATTGGGGCCCAAATCCGCGCATCGTTTGACCTGCAGAGTATTTTGCAAGTTGCTGTCGAACGATTACGCCAGGCCCTTGATACTGACCGGGTGCTGGCTTACCAGTTTTTTCCTGACTATAGTGGCGTGTGTTTAGCGGAGTCAGTTTCCCTCCTCCATCCACCGATGCTGGGGCAACGCTTTCCGCCAGAATGCATTCCTTTTGCCTATATCGATGCTTACCGGCGGGGGCGACTACACAGCACCGCCGACATTCAAACTATTAACATGGCCGAATGTCACCGGGCCATGCTGGATCAGTTCCATGTCCGCGCAACCATTTCCACGTCGCTTGTCAGCATGGATGAGGCATTGGAGCCACAAAACCGTACACTCTGGGGCTTGCTAGTTATCCATCATTGTCGGGGCGCACGACACTGGACTACCAACGAGGAACAACTGGTACGGGCAGTCGCCGACCAGATTGTTACAGCGCTGGAACAAACCCGCTTGCTGCACCAGTTGCAGATCTACACCCACGAGTTAGAAAACCGGGTCAGCCAACGGACGCGATCGCTGGAGCGATCGCTGAAATTTGAACAACTCATTCGGACATTAACCGAAACGCTCAGACGCGACTTAGATGAAGACCAGACGCTCCAAGAAGCGGTACAGGGTTTGGTCAAAACGCTGGAGGTAGATGGCTGTATTGCTAGTTTGTTCGACCACCAGAATCAGACGTTAAATATCCGTTATGAATTCTTTCAAGATACGATTTCGCCACAGCAATCTCTGGTTGGGCAAGCCATTGACCTGACCTGGTGGCATACCACCTGCTGCCAAACGTTCGTGTTTAATAAAACGTGTATCAGCAGTCTAGCCCTACCCCAGACAGCGCTACAACCGCTTGATTTGAAACATATTTTGTTTCATGACGACACAGCAGCCAGTTCCCAACCAACGGTCATGGCGCATCGGCTTACCTGCCCCATTGGGGATGAGCAGGGACTAATGGGGTTGATCACCATTTTCCAGATTCAAGCCGCACCATTTGCGACCGAAGAAATCAATCTAGTGGAGCAGGTTGCCAGTCAGTGTGTGATCGCCCTACGACGGGCTACCCTTTACCATCAAGAGCATGAACAGCGCCTCAGTGCCGATTATTTTCGGCTGTTTTTAGAAAAGTCTAACGATATTTTCGTCGAGTATGACTCAGACCTGCGCTACATCTCCATCAATCCGGCGGGCTGTCAACTGTTAGGGTTATCAGCCAATGACATTATGGGCAAAACGAATCAGGAAATTTTGGGCACAGCGGCTGCAACAATTGATGAATTAATCCGCCACGCCTTTGCTACAGGTGAAAAGGTTTTTGTTGATCATGAATTTGCCCTGCCCGACGGGGCCAGAGTATTTGAAATTATCTATGCGCCCATTACCAATCCAGCAGGAGTAGTCAAGCGAGTTATTGGCATCTGTCGCGACATTACGGAACTCAAACAACAATGGCAACTGTTAGAGACACGTAACCACCAGCTTGCCGAAACAACCCGCTTAAAAGAAGAATTCGTCGCTACCACCAGTCATGAACTTCGCACCCCATTAACTGCCATCCTGGGCTTCTCCAATGTCCTCTTACAAGAATTCTTTGGCGAACTCAATACCAAGCAAAAGGACTACTTAGAACGAATTCATAGTAGCGGACAACACCTGCTTGATCTGATCAACGATATCCTCGACCTTTCCCGCCTGGAAGCGGATCGCCTGGAATTGGATCTACAAATGGTCTTTGTCCCCGACATTTGCGAAGGCGTGATTAGCCTTATCCAAGAACGCGCCATGAGTCAGGGTTTGACCCTGGAAATTGACCTTGATCCTATCGTTGATTGGATGGTGATCGACCCGCGTCGCCTCAAGCAGATGTTGCTCAACTTACTGACTAACGCAGTCAAATTTACCCAGGAGGGTAGTATCGGCCTGATTGTGTACCGTCAGGCTGCCGCTAGTGTCAATCTCCTATCACCCCACTCAAGCAGCAACCAGGCCCAGCCATCAGCTAGTTTGTCTACAGTCAGTATTGCCACAACTGATATGATTCATTTCACCGTTTGGGATACGGGCATTGGCATTGATAAAGCTGACCAACAATTACTATTTGCCCCCTTCTGCCAAATTGACAGTTCCCTCTCCCGTAAACATCAGGGCACAGGTTTGGGGTTAGTCATTACCCGCAAACTCGCCGAGCTTCATGACGGCACCATCCATCTAGAATCAACCCTGGGACAGGGCTCTCGCTTTACAATCTCGCTACCACTTAAGACAACGGTGTAGGTACAGTTGGTACATCCGACTTAATTTGCATAACAATTAGGGTCATGTCATCAGCATTGCGATCGGCATTGCCAGTAAACGACTGTACCTGATCAAATAAATATTCCAGAATTTCCTGAGGGCCTTGACAATGCTGACAGGCCCACTGAAAGACCTGGGTCAAATTCTCTTCATCAAATCGTTCACCACTCTGGTTGGCCGCATCGGTAAAACCATCGGTGTAGTAAATCAGCGTATCACCGGCATGAAGTTGTACCTGGGCATCCTGATAATGGGTATCAGCATCCAGCCCAATTAACATACCTAAGGTATCCAACCGCTTGATGGTGTTGGTAGCCGCCTGCCACAGCAGGGGTGGGTTATGGGCAGCATTACTATAAGCAAGAATACGTGTCTTAGGGTCGTACTCGGAATAGAACAGAGTCACAAAGCGATTGGAATTTTCCAAATCAGCGTACATAACCCGGTTCAAATGTTGCAAAATCCGCGCGGGTGAGTGGGCGTTAAGGACTTCGGCCCGTAACATACCACGGGTCATGGTCATAATTAGACCAGCAGGCACTCCCTTACCCATGACATCTCCGATCGCCACACTCCAGCGACCCGTTTCACTAGCACCATCCCGGCGTGTACGCATCTGGTCATAACTGGCAGGAATGAAGTCGTAATAGTCACCACCAACCCGATTCGCCGTTTTACAACGTGCTGCCAGTTCAACCCCTTCAATCAGGGGGCATTGACGGGGTAGCAACCGCAGTTGGATTTCTGCGCCGATCTCCAATTCCCGATCCAGTCGTTCTTTTTTACGCAATTCGACCGTCAGTTCATCGTTCTCAATCGCCACAGCCGTCTGGTCTGCCACCAGGCGAACTAATTTTTGCCGGGTTTCCGTCCAGGTGTATTGCGGGTCACGACTAAAGACATACAACCGTCCCCGTTCCGTATTCTTGATGAGAATTGCCGTACCAAACAGGTGAACATCTGCCCCCAAATGGCTACTCACCTGGTGATCCAACGTGGCGATCGCACCAGGCGGCAAAGCCAACTCACCGGGCGTTGCTGGCGGTAGAGATGCCATCACCTGACGAGTGGCGGCTTCCATTGCCTTACGGATATCCTGACTCCAACGGCTATCCTGGCAGTGCAGCCGCTCTAACCGCAACTGACCATTCGGCTTAAACAAAAACAGAGCCCCACCATCCGAGTCTGTCACTCGGCTTGCCATCAATGGAATTAGCTCCAAAAATTGATTAAGATTATTGAAGCTTCGCAGGGCAAAACCCAATGAACTCAGCAAATCCTGGATCTTATGCTGCTCCCGGTTCAGCCGTGCCACTAGCTCCTTGAGAGCAAATACCGGCGTGATATCAGGAGAAGCGCCACTGGTTACAGTGCGATCCGATGGTTGAGAAGGCTGTCTAGGAAGGGGCGCAGCAGTCATGTAGTCAGGGTGAGCGAACCGTTGATTTACAGAATAAGTAGCATATAACACTCGGTAAAGATAACCGGGCAGCTATTAACAATCACTTCTAACAAGTGGAGTCAAATAAATGTAACTCACTTCTGCCAGAACTTGACAATTTTTGCAACAGATTCTACCCGATGGCAGCAAGAGAAGTGTGTTTCTTGCCAGCAATTTTAAATAAGGTTTGTGACAAATATCCGTAAGCGGAGTCAATGATATAGCAAACATAGCCAGCCAGGTAAACTAGCTAGCGTTTTCTAGCCATTCCCCGTTTAACCGTCTAATAAGGCTTCGACAAATTCATAGCTTGAGAAGGGGCGCAAATCTTCGATCCCTTCACCCGCACCAATAAACCGAATCGGTAAGCCAAGCTGTTGTACCACGGCTAGCGCGATCCCTCCCTTAGCAGTACCATCCAGTTTGGTTAATACTACACCACTCAACTGGGCAGCGGCAGAAAAGACCTCTGCCTGTCGTAAACCGTTCTGCCCCAATGTGGCATCTAAAACCAGTAGCGATTCAACGATCGCCCCCTCTGCCTTTTTATCAATAATGCGCCGAACCTTATTCAGTTCGTCCATCAAGTTCTTCTTGTTTTGTAACCGTCCCGCCGTATCCACCAGCAACAGTTCCGTATTTCGTGACTTAGCGGCGGCGATCGCATCGAAGACTACCGCTGCTGGGTCAGTATTTTTGCCGGGATTAGCAATCACTTCCACCCCACTGCGACTACCCCACACCTTCACCTGTTCTACCGCAGCCGCCCGGAAGGTATCAGCCGCTGCAATCAGGCAGTTATAGCCCGACTTCTGGGCAATGTGGGCCAATTTACCAATCGTGGTTGTTTTACCGGCCCCGTTGACTCCGGTAATTAACCAGATATTCAGATTATCCTTCGTCGGCGCAAAAAACTGGCCACCATCCTGCAGCGGCGCATCCAGCATGTCACGCAAAATCTGCTTCAGGTAAGTAATCGCCGCATCGGGGGGTAAGGTTTCACTTCGTAGCTTTGTTTGCAGCGCCTCAATAATGGCATCGGTTGCCTCTACACCCACATCAGCTTGCAGGAGAGCGGCTTCTATTTCCACCACCGCATCCTGGGTGAGGGGGCCCTGACCGACGATCGCCCGCAGTTGGTTAACCAATCCCCGCCGGGTTTTATCTAACCCCTGACGTAAGCGTTTTAACCAGGTAATTTCTTCCAGCGATACATCCTCAGGACGACGGCCCTGGGCTGCCAAAATTTCTGCTGACCAGACAAAGCCTTCATCCAGAATCAGATCGGGATTTTCTGGTGCGGTTGGTGCGGCTGTCTCAGTCTCCGCTACCGCAGGTGTCGTGATCGGCGCAGATTCTGGTTGCCGCGTTTCCGGTTCAACAATGGCCGTTTCCTTTAACCGTTCCAGGCGTGCCTGACGATCAGCCTCCGACTCCGCCCAGAAGGGCACAGATGCGGGTGCGGGTGTTTCTGCTACTGGTGTTTCTACTGGGGAACGAGTTGGTTCAGCGGTCACTGGTGCTGAAGTAGCCTCAAGGACTGCTGGTTCAATTGTCTCAATTGCTTGCTCGACAGCAATCGTATCCGTTTCGTTGGCAGGTGCGATCGTTACAGGGCTATCCACTCCAACAGCTTCAGCGGCCACTGCTTCTGTAGGAACAGGTTCAGTAACAACTGTAACTGGTTCAGTCGTAGCAATAGCTTGCTCAACGGTGATCGTCCCAGTTTCACTTACTGGCTCATCGACTACTGGTTCATCGACTGCTGATTGATCGACTGCTGATTGATCGACTGCTGGTTCATCGACTGCTGGTTCATCGACTACTGATTCATCGATGGAATCTCCAGCTACGGCAGGTGTTTCTACTGGCTCGACAGGGGTCGGTGCTGACGCAGATGAGGCCGGAGCATCGCCTGGTTGAGCAACCACCTCACTCTGCTGCCGCTTTTGAATATTTTGGTAGGCAGCTTTTGCCCAATTCAAATAGTCTTCAGAGGGAACCGTCACGGCCTCTGATTGTGCCTCTGCATCTGCCTCTGGCGTTTCTGGCACCGCTGGTGGAGCTGGAGTTTGCTCAGTTTCTGCCGCCTGCGCTGCCTCATCTTGTTGTGTAAACCGACGACGAAACCAATCAAACGCCATTGCTATACCCCAAAGAAACCCTCTTCATTAACTGTAAAGAAAATTGTCGAAAAAGCCCATTAACCTTGTGCTTTGAGTTGGTCGCTCACCCGACGCAACACACCATTAATAAAGCGATGGCCGTCTTCGCCGCTGTAGCGTTTTGCCAGTTCCACCGCTTCATTGATCGCGACCCGATCGGGAATACCCAGGTACATAATTTCGGCAACGGCAATTCGCAAAATGTCGCGATCAATCCAGGCAAGTCGTGACAATTGCCAGTCGACCAATGCCTGCGATAGTAATTCATCAATTTTGTCGCGGTTTGTTTTCACAGCCCGAATGATTTCCAACGTGTAGGCACGAACCTCTTTCTGGTTGGCTAGTTGAATAAATTCGGGCACCTCCAGAGCGACCCCCAGTCGATTAATCGCTGTCTGGGTGAGATCGATTGCCTCCGTTACCATCGTGCGGGCAGTCTCAACGTCCGCCGCCCGAGTTTCACTCTTCAGCAAGCGGGCGCTACTTTGTTGCAGCTCGGCAGCAGCGTTTTCCAGGGCATCCTGAGCTTCACTAGTGAGCGTGCGGACTGCGGCCACAATCACATTTTGTAAGTCCTGGTTTTCCAGGGTTTCAGCTTTTCCAGACAATTGGCCGACACTTAATAGTGCCAGTTCACGAGAAATTCGGCGGGCTTGCATAGCGGCTGTTAAATATCTTCTTCCAGGGCGATCGCCTGCAAGGGTTGTTCAAGAAACGGTTCAAACGGTCGTTTACTCGTTGTTGGCAACGATATCACGCTGGCGGCATCAGGGCTAACAATACCACCCGAGATAATTACTTTAAAGGCATCTTCAATCGGCATCGAAAGATTTATGACCGCATCTTCGGGCACTACGGCATACCAACCAGTAGTTGGATTGGGCGTCGTCGGAATGAACACACCCAACATAGGGCCAGAAAAATGGGATTGAAACTCACCACTCAAAACACCAGTTACAAAACCCAATGACCACACTCCCTGACGCGGATATTCGACTAGAACGACACGTCGGAATTTGTCATTTGAGTCACGCAGTAGGGTTTCCAGCAATTGCTTCAACGTTTTGTAAACGGAACCCGCCAGGGGAATGGCTTGCAAAGTCCGTTCACCCAGATCCAACAACCAGCGTCCCGCGATGTTACGGGCCATTAGACCAATGACCAAAATACAAAGGAGAGGTACTGCCAGGCCGACTAGCAGGTTTAAGCTATTCCGCAGAAATGGGTTGAGATCATCAAATGGGTTAAGTTGCTTAGGAATGCGCGTTAAAAAGTTAATCACCCAAGTGGCGATCGTATAAGTCAGCCAGATTGTAGTAGCCAGCGGGATCACCACCAGCAGACCTGCAATCAGGTCATTTTTAAGGTCTTGCTTAAAGCGTTGGAGCACGGCTCCCAATCTCCTTAAAGTTGGCTACAACAACGATACCGAAAGGCTAAAGGTGGCAAGTTCATCTTCCTACGTAGACGGGATCAGCACCAAGCAGGTGTTTTACCCCGACATAGGACAGATCTACCAGTGTTAACCACCTGATCCCATCATAGAGAAATATTGCAGAGTCGTAACACTTTGCATAGCTACTCTAATTTTTAAGACCCATAACCATATATGTAAAGGTTTATTGCAACAGTGAGAGATGATTTAACCTTTCATACCCGATATCTTAAATATCAAGGCGCTTTCTCCATGCAAAAGCAATCCGACTGAGACACGCCAATAACTTCAACAGAAGATTGACGGTGCTTCCTTGTGATCGGGATAATTCACCCAAACGAACTATTCACCAAAATATCCTATGGTGAACCGTATCATAGTTGACATTCTGTTAAGAATTGGGGAACGTTGGGCGGCCAATTGGCTCCACCCGTTGCCACCCAGGCACGCCCCTCTTCTCCCAACCTAATCCTTAGCTGCGAACATCTGACGAAGCCCTGTCCAGCCAACGATCGCATAGCCAATTGCTAACAGCAAGCTATTCAGACCAATTCGCATGCCGGTTTGCATGGCAGTACGCCGGGTTTGGTCTTCCAGTTCCTTTTTGCGATCTTGAATTTGTTTCAAGGCTCGTTCACGATCAGGAGCAACTCTGGCATCCAGAGCCTTCGGATCAGCCTTCAGTTTTTGTAATTCTTCCTGTTGTTTCTTCGCCTGTTCCAACTGGTCACCCTGGAGTTGTCCGGCCTTAATTGCCTGATCGATCAAATTTAACTGTGCATCAACCTGCCCTTTCAGTTGCTGCACTTGAGTATTTAACTGGCCTTCAGTCTTAGTCGCTTCTTGTTCAATTTGTTTAATCTGGTCATCGGCGGCCACACGGGTTGCATTGACATGCACCGGTACCAGTAGCAAAAAGGCCAATCCCAGAACACTCGATAGCCACAGAGCTGATAGTTTAAGGCCGACTGAACTACTTTTGCCAGAGCCCTCTACAGCAGACACACTTTCTATCCAAAACCCGGTAAACAGCAGGGCTATCCCCAGAAGTGGCAAAAAACCACGATCCACTAATTGGGTTGTCAGAGTTAAGACCCATTGACTGTTCTGAAAGTTGGCTGCGGTCAAATACACGACCAGGTCAATTAAATAATAAAGAACCAGGACAATTCCAACTAGCTTCAGGATGGCAGAGGTCAGAGGAGAGAAAGGAAGGGCTTTCATAGTAGTTGTAATTGAACAACGGGTGATTGGTCAGGGCAATAAATGGTATTGCCAATCACCTATAGTAAACTACCGGGTTGAATCCGCTGGCATCACAAAAAATTTGACTTAAGAAAATTTCGAGGAAACAAAGTATCTGTACAGGCAAGTTTGGCAGCTAGCTTGACGAATGGGACAGTTAATTTTGGCGAAACCTGCGCCACCAACCAAAGTTATCTTTAATTCCATGCCTATTTAATTCCATGCCTAAGTTAAGAGAACCGGAAATATTGGGTTAAAATGCCCCAGAATTACCTACGGTTAATTTCTCCCCCTACACTGAAACGCCAATGAATAAACTTGTGGAAGTGTTGCCCGATACAGCAACGTTAATCCAACGGGCGTTGGACATTGTTCTGGGTAAAATGCAGGCGGCGATCGCCGAACGTGGACAATGTACAATCGCCCTGGCAGGTGGTAGCACCCCCAAACCTCTGTATGAACAGATCGCTGCTCAAGCTTTACCCTGGCGCTATATTCATGTGTTTTGGGGGGATGAACGTTATGTGCCAGCAGACCACCCTGATAGTAATCAGGGCATGGCACGCCGGGCCTGGTTAGACCGGGTACCCGTACCTCCCATCAATATTCATCCGATCGCGACAACCGCCGCTGACCCGGTAATGGCAGCCAATCAGCACGAAGCAGAACTACAAGAATTTTTCCAATTGTTGCCCGGAGAATTTCCGCAATTCGACATTATCCTTTTAGGCATCGGTGACGATGGGCACACCGCATCTCTGTTTCCCCATACGGAAGCATTGGCAGTGCGCGATCGCCTGGTTACCGTCGGCAACAAAGATGGACAGCCCCGGATTACATTTACCGCTCCATTAATCAACCACGCCCAAACAGTGATTTTTTTGGCAGCTGGGGCAGGTAAACGTCCCGCGCTGGCCCAGATTTTTGCCCCAACTGGTGATGACAGTCTGTACCCTGCTCGCCTAATCCAGCCCCAAGGGGAACTTTGGTGGCTGCTAGATGCAGCCGCAGGGCAGGATCTACAGCCATAATGGTAAAAACTATCTGGAATTGTGGGTATAAGTTGTTTCAGGTAGCCGCTTTTCGTCCGTAGGCGCTCTGGCTACCCTGGGGAACTGCGTCAGCGAGTTGCAGATAGTTGCATAACGTTACTAGTCGTTACCTAAATCATCCATTGGTCAACAGGAAAGGGAAAAGTTCATGATTGTTTGCCCAAATTGCAGTCATCAAAACCCGGATGGAGCCGTGCAGTGTGAGGCGTGCTATACCCCCCTGCCAGCAACAATGAACTGCCCCAACTGTGGTACAAGCGTTCAAACGGATGCCAGTTTCTGCGGTCAGTGTGGGTTTAACCTTCGGGGGGCAGGCGGGCCTGTTGCTAGTGGAACAGAACCACCACCACCAATTGGTACAGTACCACTACCGATACCGCAGCCAGTGGCGCTTGATCCCCTTGTATCAACTGACCCACTAATGGCAGTAGCGAATCCATTGCCGCCCCTGGGAGAACCACCACCACCAGTGCCCGTACCACCGCCACCCGTACCGGTGACCAACCAACCTGTGCCTGCCGAACGGTCAACATCCGCTGTACCCGTTGCTGTACCAGGGCCAAAAACCCAGCTGCAGCAGCATACCGCTCGTTTACTGCACGTACAGACCAGTACCCCAATTGAATTACCACAAAATCTAGCCGTAATCCATATCGGCAAACCGAACGATCGCATTCCACCAGATGTTGACGTATCGGGGTTTCCAGACTCGGAAATTGTGTCCCGCATCCACGCCGATATTCGGTTAGAAGGAGATGCGTTTTACATTGAAGACGTTGGTAGTTCAAACGGGACTTATATTAATAACGCTCCATTACCCCTGGGAAATCGCCATCGGTTGCGTCCGGGCGATCGCATTGCCTTAGGTAAAGGCGATAAAGTAACGTTTCTGTTTCAATTGTCGTAAAACCCGCTTGATTACTTGCTTAATGAAATTTTCACCTCTACTGTTTTCAGCTCTACTTTTTTTCAACGCTACTTTAACAAAAGCAACGTAGGATAGAATCAGGCTGCCGCATAACAGTAGTCGCCATTGCAGTCTACTTTCAGACTCTACACTGCCAGTGTGATTACACTAACTCTTCTGCACCCAATTCAATTAACTCCGGTTCAAAGTTGGACGTTTGACCAGGAGTCTGTCATTCGGATCGGGCGATCGACTGACAATCACGTAATCCTCTACAGTGCCGTTGTTTCTCGTCACCATGTAGAATTACGCCGGATTGATTCGCACTGGGAAATCGTCAATATCGGGGCAAACGGCACCTACCTGGATGGAAAGCGCGTGACCCAAGTGCCAGTCGAAGACGGTGTGATCATCCGTCTAGCGCGATCAGGGCCCAATATTCAGATTCATATTGGCACCGCTGCTGCCGATCTGTCCCGCAGTATGGCAGGCGAGAAAACCCTGGCGCAGCGAGGCCGGACGAAATCTGGCGAACCTTCCACCGGATCCCACGGTTCTGGTGACGGTCAACCAGACATCCCCGTTGTGCCCCCGTCCCTGCCAGTCACCATCCAACCCGAACCTGATGATGAGGCAGATCTACCGCCCCAGGCCCTGATGCCTCCTACTGCGCCACCGGTGCCTACCACCGCGATGGATGTTGAGTCACCAACAGCAATGCCCTCACAGGAATCAACGGGAACAGGGATGGCCCAGTCTTCCTTCCAAACGGCAACGGAGAAAGGGTTATTTTGCCAGCAAAGCGGCAAACCCCTCCAAATTTTGCAGTCCGTGGGAGGATATAAGGCGGTTAAAGTCCTGCAACAGGATGCCATTGGCGTTACCCAAGTTGTTTGGCGGGATGGCCAAAGTTTGTTACTCAGAACTCTGAATACAGAATGGCTGAACCATCCAGAGGCGATCGCCGCCTTTGAGCAACAGGCCAAGATACTGGTGCAATTGCGGCATCCAGGCATTCCCAAATTTTTAGATTTCTTTACCACCGCTGGGCGGCCCTACCTGATATTTGAGTGGGTACATGGTCAGGATCTACGCCAGCAGGTAGTTAATCGGGGAGCGTTACCCTTCGCAGACGCGATCGCCACCCTCCTGGAAGTTTGCGAGATTCTCGACTATCTGCACCAGCACACTCCCCCGGTTGTCCATGAAGATGTGCGGCCAGAAACTTTGATTCAGCGGTTTTCTCACTCGACATCGCTGAGTGTCACACTGGTTGGGTTTGCCTCTCTCAATACTTTGGCCGCCGGAAAAACACTGGTTTCAGCCGGATATATGGCCCCCGAATTGCAACAGGGGTTTGCAACGCCAGTCTCTGACCTGTTTGCACTGGGGCCAATGCTCATTTATCTTTTGACTGGCATCCCGCCTAACGAGTTTTACACCCAACGGGAACAGGGATTTCGCCTTTACCCGGAATATGTTCCCGGTTTGTCCCCCGATGTTGCCGATGTCATCCGCCGCCTTACTAATCCCCACCCGGAAGACCGCTATCGAGACGTAAAGGAAGTAGTGACAGCATTACAACAGTTAAAAGGATAATCGGAACAAGCGGGGAACTATTTTGAGAACGTGGGGCGATTGAGAGAGTGGGGCGATCGCCGTCACCAACATATCTACGGTCGCTTAAAACTATAAATTGTCTGCATCTGTAGATGGTCAGCAATTGACGATGGCGTTTGGCTCAGGTCGAAGACTTGCCGATGAATCTGAATTTGCAGCCCAGTTAGCGGGTCAGACCCGGAAGACACCATGAATTCTAACTGTTGCAGGTTAGGTAGGTCAGCCAGCGAATCAAGTAACTGGGTGATCGCCTGCAGGTCTGGGTGATCGGGCTGGTGGTACCAATTGGGGTTTTCTGGTACAGCCTGCTCATACCCTAGATGGACAATCAAACCAGCACCACTAAACAGGGCGGCTGCCACCGGACGGGTTTCTTCCTGCAATAACAGCTGGTGGTGCGATTTGGTCAGATACCGCAGTTTCTCCAACCAGTTGTACCGTTCGGTCACAGATTGGTCATCATCCTGCCAGTGAAGGGCGATCGTGACCAGATATGTCCGTAACATCCAGTGTCCCAGTTTCTCTGCTTTAGTTGTGAGATAGACAGAGTTATAGGAGGTCGCCTCAATGATCAGGGGGACGCGATCGACCATTTCAATCCCGTAACCCTTCAAGCCGGCAATCTTACGGGGGTTATTTGTTACCAAGCGAATTTTTTTTACGCCCAGATCATTCAAAATTTGGGCACCGACACCATAATCGCGCAGGTCAGCCGCAAAACCTAACCGCTCATTGGCCTCAACCGTATCCAGCCCGATATCCTGCAGGGAATAAGCCTTCAGCTTATTAACCAGCCCAATGCCCCGTCCTTCCTGGCGCAGGTAAACTACCACCCCCTGCCCGGCCTGTTCAATCATTTTCAGAGCCGCCTGTAGTTGCATCCGGCAATCACAGCGCAATGACCCTAACGAGTCACCCGTAAGAC
>CAZGDE010000097.1:0-19174 GCA_964524315.1 uncultured bacterium | reverse complement strand
ATAGGGGCGACCGTCACGTTAAGCGGTACCGTCGCCTGGTCAGTTTGGAAATCCCAAACTAATTCGCTTCAGCCCATCACGCAATTAGTTGGTAAAACATCTGAACACACCCAACCCACAAGTACCTATGGGCGATAGAACTACTAGCCTCAACCAGTGAAAGGAAGTCCATCTCTTGATAGAAGGAGCGAGATAACTCAGGCATTAGGTTTAGGAGGAGGGCAAGAAAGTTTGCTCTATCAACTAATTAGTGGTTGAGAACCGCAGTAAATCGCTCACCAAATCCTAGAGAAGGAGTCTTGTTTTATGATCCGTATGCGTTTACGGCAGTTGTTCAGTGTTCTGCTGGCAATTGTGTTATTTGGCGGACTGTTGCTGACCAACGCCACAGCGACATTTGCCCGATCCTTGACGCCCGAAATCTCCGGCTATGAAGTGAATCAACCAACGACTAGCGAAATGGTTCAGCGTCAACGACAAGAAACTTCCCGCAACAACCTGAAGAAGTTGGCGGGTGAAGAAATTCCGGCGCAACAACGGTCAAAAAACATCGGTGGTGACCAGCCCAATAAGCTCGAACGGGCAGCCGACAATATTCGGGAAAAGCTAAACCTGGATGAGCCTATCCCCCAGAGTACAAAAGATTTTCTCCATGATGTGGAAAATACAGTCGATAACATCAATCCCTTAAGTGGCAATTAAACTGATTCGGCTGGTATGTCATCCGACCTGGGCAACACCCAATCTATTTATAGAGATTTTTTGTAGGGGCGTTAACGAGGCCCTGGCAGGCTATTGCCGTTAGGCTATCCTCACTTGGAGACGATGAAATAGCGTCCCTAGAAATAGCGTCCCTATCCACCCCGAATGCTGGCATTGCTGAAATTGTGCATCGCAGGATGAAGTGGGCCAAAGTTTCAATTCCGATTCATTGTTCGAATCAGCAATGCCGCTGCGGACAGTTCAGGCTTCAGGTGCCGGTTGAGTGGATGGGAATTGCTGAATTTCTGCCCCAGCTTGCACAGTTGCCTGACCTGCAACAATCTCAATGGTTTGGATGCGAAAGATGGTGCCCTGATTGGCCAGATCCGTCAGACTGAAAATGGTGCTGATACGAGCGATCGCCTGCTCTACTTGCGGGTCGATGAGCTTCTCACTACTTTCCTGCGGCGCAAGGGTGACACTACTACCATCACCAGTAATGATCGGCCGGACAGTACAGGTCTGCGCCTCACTACCGTTCCTTTGCCAGCGGAGGGCGATCGCCCCGTCTGCCTGAAATGCACACTCCATCCGGTTGGATGATTCGGGCTCACTCCCGGTATTAGTTAACAGAGAATTCAGGCCATCGGTCAGTTGGCGATCGGTGATGCCAATCTGGAGCCTTCCCGTCGCTGGTTCGACCAGTTCAATCTGCCGTTGTTTGATTCGCTTAAGGTTAATTGCCGCTGCCCCAATATCAAACTCAAACGTGGCCACGCGCAAATGGGGTTGGAGGAGAAACCCAGACATCTGAATGGTCAGTCCGTCAATTCTCCCCTGCATCAGTTCCTTCAGCCTGGCCCGAATGCGTACTTGCAAACTGTTAGCGTCAACTAACTGGCGCAGGACTAACTCAATGAATTTATTAACAGCGCGCTCCGTAAACTTCGCTTTTTCTGGTGACATACGGGGCTATACCTGTACCAATTTGAGCGGTTAATTCTGTCAGATTTAGCTGGAAACTTGCTAGGGCATGGTTTAAAACCTTCTAGTTGGTTAACTGGTACTGGAATGATCCCCCAAAGTCTTAAAGGGGACTTTAAACGGTTCGGTTCCCTCCTTTTCAAGGAGGGTGAGGGAGGATCGAAGGGTTTTAAACACAGCCTTAATGCCCTGGTGGATCATTGATCAAGTCCTGATGGCTTGGAAGCGGTATTCGTTGCCCTGATCATAGCAACAGGCTCATAAATCAGGCATGATGAATACCGATGCACTAACCAAGGGCGCATGGCTCGAACTCCGACGTTATCCTACGATCGCGGTACTCTGATTCTCCATCCTCCACCGCGAGGCAAGGACTGGATGGACTATGCCACCTGGGACGATCGCATTGAACGATTTCGGATTCCAGCGCATCAGTATCGTAACCTGGTGCTGTGTCTGCGTTCGATGGGAACCCCACTGGAAGACAAGGCCAGAGGATTTCGGGAACTGGAACTGTTACCCAGCCTGGAAATGACACCCTACCCCCATCAGCAGGAAGCACTGGTGGCGTGGCAACAGGCCCAACGGTTGGGGGTGGTTGTTCTACCAACCGCTGCGGGTAAAACGTACCTGGCCCAACTGGCCATGCAGGTAACCGGGCGTAGCACATTAATCATGGTGCCCACGCTGGATTTGATGCACCAGTGGTATGCCCATCTGGTGGCAGCGTTTCCCGATGCTGAAATCGGATTGCTGGGTGGTGGTTCCAGGGACAAGACGCCAATTCTGGTATCTACCTATGACAGTGCCGCGATCAATGCTGAGACATTGGGTAACCAGTATGCACTGTTGATCTTTGATGAATGTCACCATTTGCCGAGTGACTTTAACCGGGTGATTGCCGAATATGCGATCGCGCCCTACCGCCTGGGTTTAACGGCTACCCCCGAACGCAGTGATGGTAAACATGCCGATTTGGCGGTTCTCATTGGCCCGGAAGTGTATCGTAAAACGGCTGAGGAACTCGCGGGAACGGCTCTCGCAAAGCATAAGGCGGTGCAAATTAAGGTGCATCTGTCTCCCAAAGAACGAGAACGTTACGATGAACTGACTCGCATTCGCAATCAATTCTTACAGGAGGCTAATATCTTCCTTGGCTCCGTGGAGGGTTGGCGACGTTTTGTGCAGGCAAGTGCCTGTTCGAAAGCAGGCCGGAGAGCAATGCTGGCACATCGGGAGGCGCGGGCGATCGCCTTTGGCACAGAAGGTAAACTGCGCATTCTGGCCGATCTGTTAGCGAATCACTTCCCGGAAAAAACGCTCATTTTTACTGACGATAATGCGACCGTTTACCGGATATCCCAAGAATTTCTGATTCCAGCCATTACCCACCAAACAGGGGTGAAGGAGCGTCATGAGATACTCACCCGCTTTCGGCAGGGAGAATATCGCACTCTGGTGGCCTCGCGGGTTTTGAATGAAGGGGTGGATGTTCCGGATGCAACGGTGGCGATCGTCCTGTCGGGCACTGGTTCGACCCGTGAATATATTCAACGTTTGGGGCGCGTTTTGCGTAAGGGTAAGGAACCGGGTAAACAGGCAACCCTTTATGAAGTGGTGGCGGAGGCAACGAGTGAGGAAAATGTTTCCCGGCGACGGCATCTGCGTCCTGTCCCAGCAAAACCGCAATCGCGCCAGTTAGAACTGGTTTCACCCCCCTCGCCCTACCATCCCGTTGCCGAACCCCGACTGCAAGCAGCGGAAAGGCTACCAGACTGGGGGGACTCTGACCATGATGCAGCGATCGATCAGGCCGGTGACTTACCGGACGGTGGCTTAGATGATGAATTGCCCTGGTGAGATGGGATGACTGTTGCTGTACGGGTGTTTGTCTACGGTACGCTGAAACCGGGCGAGAGGGGGTACCACCTCTGTGCCGGAGAAGTCATTGCGGCCCGTCCGGCGATCGCCCTGGGTGAACTCTATGCCCTACCCTTTGGGTATCCCGCGATGACACCGGGTACCCGTCCGGTGTATGGCTTTCTCCTATCTTTTCGGCAATCCCATATTCTGAGTGTGCTGGATCTGTACGAACAGCACGATTCAACCACATTTCACCACTATGCCCCTACGCAAGTGATTGACCAGAACCAGTACAGCCGCCGCCAGATTGAACTGTTGGACAACGAACATTCACCCATTGGCTCTGCCTGGGCGTACCTGATGTCAGTCAGTCAGGTACAACGACTGGGGGGTGTTTTGCTGCCAGATGGTCGCTGGCAGCAAGCTAACTAACCAGTTCCCCTTAACGAATTGAGTCCCCGCCACCTGCCGGTTCGGCTACGGGCGCTTTGGGAATGTTGACTAAGGGACGGTCTAGTGCGACCAGGAGTGGTTCGTTCGTAGCTGTTTGGGGCGGCACAGACTCAGTTTGAGTAGGAGTTTGTCTGGCAATTTGGGGAACCAAGCCACCCTCGTTAAAGAACAGGGTACCCACCGCACCCATGAATACTGCCGCGATCGCTGCGCCTCCCCAGATGAGAGATAACTTGGGCCGTCGCTCGGCCTGCGCAAAGACACGATCGACCGTGTCCTCAACTGAACGGTTAGAACTGGGCACAGGCATCGTTTGGAGTGCCTGCCGCAGGCTAATTAGTCGGGTATGGAGGCGCTGAACGGTGACATCATTTGCCAACCATTCTTCTACCTGCTTACGTTCTGCGGCGGTCACTTCGCCATCCAGATAGGCACTGAGTAGCTCAAAGCGATCTCGCTGCATCGTGTTCAGTGCGCCTGAGGCCAGGTTTTGTGGGTCTGTCGGGGCAGGCTGAAGGTTATCGTTGTGAGGATCAAAATTATGGGTCATTGCAGCATCACTTCACGTAGAGGGAATGCACCCGAAGACTCAATGATGGGATATGCACTCAGTTGTACAAAAGTAATATACAAAAGTACAAACCTGATCTGAGCCAACTACAAATTATGTAGCAACTTTCGGGGCAAAAATGTCAAATGCACGTCTATTTGTAAGGATCTTTTTCGTTAAATCGGTTTTAGTCGCCTGATCGGGAATCGATTAAGCACCACCGTCGAGATACGGTTGCAGTTGTGACTGGAGTCGCAGGCGTGCCCTGGCAATGCGGGATTTAACCGTACCCAAAGAAACCCCAGTAATTTCGGCAATCTCTTCATAGGACAAGCCTTGAATCTCGCGCATCACAATTGTTGTGCGGAAGACCTCGGGTAAATCGGCGATCGCCTCCCGTAACTGGTCATAAAATTCGCGGGTTGCCAGGTCATCGGCAGGGCCGGGAGCATCCGCAGCAATTTCCCAGTCCATTTCACCGTCGTCCACATTTAAGCGGGCATCCAGAGACAGGGGCGGAGTATTCCGCTTACGTTTGCGCAGTTCGTCATAGAACAGATTGGTCGCGATGCGGCTGAGCCAACCACGAAATTTTTCTGGTTCGTTCAGTCGTTTAATGTTGCGATAAACACGGATCCATACCTCCTGCACCAGATCAGCCCGGTCAGACCAATCGGGAGCCAGATGGTACAGCACTTTCTCCACATGCGCTTGGTGGCGACGTAATAGTTCGGCAAATGCAGCCTTTTCTGGGCGGTGCCCAGCTTGACATCGCAGTACCAAATCGTAGTTAGAGAGTTTTTCAGCTTGCACTGGCACTTTGGCAGAATTTGCCTCAACCGTTGTCCAGAATACAGGAAGAGACTGTGTCATGAATGGAACTTGCTCTCAAACACTCTTCCTGTTTAGACGCAACTTTTTCTGTTAGGTTCCCCAATGGGAACAGCTGCGAGGAAGCGGGGAGTGGACGGTTCCCGGTGGTTTTCAGTTTGTTGCGTTTTGTTGTGCAGGATGCATTCAGAAATTCTAATTCTGGGTACTCTCTAATTAACGAGCTTGAGCCGCTGCACAACTACACGTAACAACTACACATAATTGATTCATTGTACTCATTCAGTCGAATAACGGCTGAGTCTGGGATTTAACGCTAATTGGGGCCGCTTCCTGGCTTCTATCGTTCGCCCAATTCCTTGCTCCGGAGGCGATCGCTGTATTTTGTGGCGAGATCTGAAATAAAGCTGCATCAGGGTATTTCCTTTTTTCTCAGAAATGTTACACTTCTTAACAGGATTCCTGATCAGGTTGTTAAGATTTCTGGCTTCAAGCTTTTATTTCGGTAGACTGGTTGCTTCCCATTATTTCTGGTAGTTCAGTCATTTTGTTTGATTTAGTTCGCTAGTTCGGTTCAGTTCGCTAGTTTGGTTTAGCCCGTTATACATTAGCCGCCCCATTTATTAACACAGCTTATTCACTGCTGATTGTTGCGTACTCTATTGATTTTGCTTGTTGCTCTTATCTGGATTGGTATATTCCGCTCTACAGTATCATCGTTCAACTGTCCAAGGAGGTTATGGCTAGTTTCACGTTTCTCTTCTGTCGAGAGCCTTTTTATTCATAAATCCATAGCACCGTATTAGTTACTGTCAAGGATTTCCCCGTAAATAAAGAACCAACTCATTGGTTCATCTCAAATTCTTCGCTCCTGTATGTTTGCATAGATAGATCTCTATATATAGATCCCTATTTAGACATAGGAGGGAAGACTCGACTTCACTACAGGGGTAACCTTTCTGAAAAAATCCCTTTAAATAACGTTCAACTCACCTGACCTGTCCATCCGGGAACCAGTAATTTGCCTGAATTGTTTGACTGCAGTTACAAAATTCATCCATGAATTTTTGTGCTAGGTCATTCGTTTAGCGCCCAATTGCTGACTACTGGAGTATTTCGCTCATCATCGTTTATTTCAGACAGTGCCATGAAGACTGCTCAAACCTCAACTGATTTAGTTCGTGCTTATTTGCGCGAAATTGGTCGTGTTCCCCTTTTGTCCCATGAACAGGAAATTCTCTTTGGTAAGCAGGTGCAGCGTTTGTCGACGTTGTATAGTAAGCGCGATCGGTTGACGGAAGAGGTGGGGCAAGAGCCCACGCTGGCGGTTTGGGCTGAGGCCGTTGGTCTTTCGGAAGCGGCGTTAGAGCAGGCAATTTCAGAGGGTGAATATGCCAAACGCAAGATGGTAGAGGCAAACCTGCGTCTGGTTGTTTCCGTCGCGAAGAAGTATACAAAGCGAAATGTTGATCTTCTGGACTTGATCCAGGAAGGCACCATTGGGATGCAGCGGGGGGTCGAAAAATTTGACCCAACGAAGGGCTACCGCTTTTCAACCTATGCCTATTGGTGGATTCGGCAGGCAATTACCCGTGCCATTGCTGAAAAAGGCCGCACAATTCGCTTGCCCATCCACATCACCGAAAAGCTGAACAAGCTGAAAAAAGCGCAGCGCCAACTGGCCCAGAAATTGGGGCGGGCCGCTACCGCCGCCGAACTGGCCCAAGAGTTAGAAATGACCACACGTCAGGTGCGGGAGTATCTGGAACGGGCACGCCAACCGTTGTCACTCGATTTGCGGGTTGGAGACAATCAGGACACGGAATTGGGAGAATTGCTGGAAGACACCGGTGCTTCCCCCGAAGAGTTTGCTACCCAGTCGTCTCTGCGGGCTGATCTTGATCGCCTGATGTCCGATTTGACGCCACAACAGCGGGAAGTACTAGCATTACGGTTTGGGTTAGAGGATGGGCAGGCATTGACCCTTGCCAAGATTGGCGATCTCTTAAACATTAGCCGTGAGCGTGTTCGTCAGATTGAACGGGAGGCACTCAGCAAACTGCGGAAACGGAAAGCGGCGATTGGCGAGTACCTGGCGAGTTAGTCTGGCGATCGTTTTTCCAGGTATTACACCAGGTCGGTTCGGTTCTGCCCACTTCGCAGTTCAACAGTGAGTGAGTACATTAAACGTATAGAAACATTACTGTCGTTGGACGAGGTTTCTCCCGTGAACAACACTGACCGTTCCCCAGAATTTTTTGAAGGCATTGCTGAGTCGGGTAATCAGTTCTGGCAATACGTCCAAACCCTGAGCCCAGAAGCGATCGCCCAATTATCCCGCCCTGCCTCGCCGGAAGTCTTCCAGGTTATGGAACGTAACATCATCGGCTTGCTGGGTGGTCTACCGGCGGAACATTTTAATATTACGGTCACAACCAGCCGTGAAGATTTAGGCCGATTATTGGCTTCCGCGATGATGAGCGGCTACTTCCTGCGTAATGCGGAACACCGGATGGCATTAGAGAAGTCTCTGGTCATGGCTGATCAGCAAACCGAAAGCTAACCCAGTGCCGTGAGTCAGTCCAGAATGCAGTTCAGTCATTAAGCGCCGATTGTGACCCGTTCTTCGCAGCGATCGCCGTCTCATATTCTCAAAGACTCGGCAGGTGAGTATGACCTCCTGTCGAGTTCTGCTATGTCGCGATTGCGGACGAACCTGCTTAACTGGTACGGGCAGCAGGGGCGGGACTTACCCTGGCGGCATACCCGTGACCCTTATGCCATCTGGGTGTCGGAAATTATGCTCCAACAAACCCAGGTAAAAACGGTTATTCCCTACTATCAGCGATGGTTGCAGCAGTTCCCGACGTTGGCGACATTGGCGGCAGCAGACCAGCAACAGGTTCTCAAAGCCTGGGAGGGGTTGGGTTACTATGCCCGTGCCCGTAACTTGCACCGGGCGGCTCAGGAAGTGATGGAAAAGTACGGTGGTGAATTTCCATCTGACCCGGTGGTTGTGCTTTCCTTGCCGGGGATTGGGCGCACGACAGCGGGTGGCATTTTGAGTGCGGCATTTGACCAACCACTGGCAATTTTGGATGGTAATGTAAAACGGGTACTGGCCCGGCTGGTGGCATTACGTGTTCCTCCCAAACGGGCGATCGCCCGTCTCTGGAAACTGTCCGAATCCCTGCTGGATCGGTACCATCCGCGCCCGTTTAACCAGGCGATGATGGATCTGGGGGCAACGGTCTGCACACCCAGCCAGCCCAATTGCCCTGTCTGTCCCTGGCAACAGGACTGTCGAGCTTACGAATTGAACCTGCAAACGGAACTGCCCATGTCTGAAACCCATCCTCCCATACCCCATAAAATTATTGGTGTTGCTGTTATCTGGAATGATGACGGCGAAATTTTGATCGATCGCCGTCGGCAGGAAGGTTTACTGGGCGGATTGTGGGAATTTCCTGGTGGTAAAGTCGAGCCAGACGAAACCATCCAGGGCTGTATTGAGCGTGAAATCCAGGAGGAACTAGGCATCAAGATTGCCGTGGGCGATCGCCTGATTGTGGTTGACCATGCCTACAGTCACTTCCGGGTAACGCTCAACGTGCATCATTGTCGTTACCTCAGCGGCACACCCCAACCTCTGGAATGTGAGGAAGTTCGCTGGGTGAGCCCGACCGACCTGCATGCCTACCCTTTCCCAAAAGCAAATATCCAAATTATTCAAGCGATCGAAGAGTATCTTCGTGCTCGTGTCGATGCTTAGAAGCCGGAAGACCTCGGAGGTCTCAACCAGACCTCCGAGGTCTGGTTTGATCGCCTAGACCTAATTGGGGATCAATTCTGCTGCCCAGATCACCCCGTTCGCCAGAACCAAGTTGGTAGAATCAAGTCTTCAAGACTGAGTAAAGTTGTTACCGCTGCATTTCCTACCAACGTCATTCGTATTCTTAACGGGGCATCTATGGTAAGCGAAAAAAAAATAAGTGATGGTAATGGTTCTCGCTCGAACCATCCTAAGCATATTGTTTTAACATCCCATCCCGCATCGTTTGGGCGTAAGCCCTTACCCATCCATTGGGGCGAGGCTGATCCACTCGAACGGGGGGCCGTAATTGGCACATTAACCAATCCATCACATCGAAATGTGATTGGTTCCCATTCGGGCTCCTATGGGATTTACCGGGCATTGGCGATCGCCAGCGGCCAACTCCAGTCCGATCACCGGGCAGACCTGACGAATACAGCCCCCGCCGAACATATTGGGCCCCATCCTGCCTGGGCCGATCCTAGCAAAATCGTGTCTTTGGATCCATTTGGTGCCTTGGTGGGCGAGGCGTATGCCGCCCTGTATCAGGAGGGGTACGATATCCGCCCCACCATTGCTATCACCAAGGCCCATATCAACATGCCCGAATTTCAGACGGGTGTTCTCCAGGGGCGAATGCAGGTGGATGGCACCATTCTCAAGGCTGGTGGTGACCTGGTCGTGACGAAGGCGGCGATTGAACCCGTCTGGTACCTGCCTGGCATTGCGCAACGATTAGGGGTGACGGAGGCCAATTTGCGCCGTGCTCTTTTTGAGCAGACGGGAGGCATGTTCCCGGAATTGGTTACCCGGTCGGATTTACACGTTTTCCTCCCACCGATTGGAGGAATGACGGTCTATATTGTGGGTGACATTGCTGCTATTACTGACCCCAATCGCCCCCTCGCGGTGCGCGTGCATGACGAATGTAATGGCTCGGATGTGTTTGGTTCCGATATTTGTACCTGTCGCCCGTATCTGGTGCATGGTATCGAAGCCTGTGTCCAAACTGCCCAGGAGGGTGGAGCCGGGGTAATTGTTTACCTGCGGAAGGAGGGGCGTGCCCTCGGCGAAGTGACTAAGTTCCTGGTGTATAACGCCCGGAAGCGGCAGACGGGGGGCGATCGCGCTGATGCTTACTTTACCCGCACTGAATGTGTCGCAGGTGTTCAGGACATGCGCTTTCAGGAATTAATGCCCGATGTGTTGCACTGGCTGGGCATTACGCGCATTGACCGTCTCATTTCCATGAGCAACATGAAGTACAACGCGATCACCCAATCTGGCATTGAGGTGTTAGAACGGGTTCCCATTCCGGAGGAACTGATCCCAGCGGATGCCAAGGTTGAAATTGAAGCGAAAAAAGCAGCGGGTTATTACACGGAGGGTGACGTGCCTGGCGAAGAGACCCTGGCCAGTGTGAAAGGGCGCAGCCTGGTGGAGTAAATCCGGTTCTGTTGCAAGATGCAGTTAGCGGCGGTAGGGGGATGGCAGTGTCATGCCCCTATTGGGTTGAAACAACGGGTTAAGCAAACTATTGTCAATTCGTCATGTTCTATCACTTGGATGATCAGGCGACTATTGCCTATCTGCGATCGCCCCAGGCGATTCGCGATCGTTGTCAGCAGTTATTTGACCTGGCAATGACGGATCAACTCCACTACTTTCGCTGTGACTTGGGCCAGTTAGAGACTGTTGCTGACTATGTGATTCAGGTAACTCGTGCCAATTATCCCGATTTGAATATTCCGTTCCATAGCCGTTGGCGACATTTTGACGTTGGTGGAATATCACGGGTGGCCCAGTTGGAGGCAAAGCTGGCGGGGCTGTCGCCGTTGGAAGTGGCCCAGGCGAAATTTGATCTGGCGATCATCAGTGTGTTGTTGGATGCCGGTGCCGGTGTCAGTTGGCAGTATCGAGAGGCCGCTACGGAACAGGTTTGGTCGCGATCAGAGGGGTTAGCGGTGGCAACCTTCCACCAGTTTTGTAATGGTGTTTTTTCCAGTAATCCGCATCAACCCTATCAGGTTGATGCCGTTGGGTTACAACAACTCACGGTTGCAACGCTGGGGGCTAGTTTTCAGGTGAGTGACACCAATCCACTTGTAGGTCTGGCGGGACGGTTAGAGCTATTACAGCGACTCGGGCAGGTTCTCCACCAGGCACCTCATCTGTTTGGGGAGAAAAATCCCCGTCCGGGTTACCTGGTGAACTATTTGTTGACGCAAACAGAGCAGAACCAGCTTGCCGCCAGCAGGGTCTTAAAAGCTGTTTTGGCGGGCCTGGGTGATATCTGGAGTGGCCGGATTTGCCTGGCAGGAGTGAATCTGGGAGATGTGTGGATTCATCCCGCGCTGATGCCAACGGATGGAGATGGGCGATCGCCCCACCCTGCCAGTCTCGTCCCCTTTCACAAACTCTCCCAGTGGCTCACCTATTCGCTGTTGGAACCCTTACAGGATTGGGGTATTACCATTACCGACCTGGATGCTTTGACCGGCCTGCCAGAGTACCGCAATGGTGGGTTGTGTCTGGATCTGGGCTTGTTACAGGTCAAAGATCCGATCATTTTCCAGCAGTCCCACTTGCCGGGTGCTGTGCCAATTGTGGAATGGCGTGCCCTGACGGTAATCCTGTTGGATCGGATTGCAGAGGTAATGCGCCAACGGTTACAGCTAACCGCGATCGATCTGCCACTGGTCAAAGTACTTCAGGGTGGTACCTGGACAGCCGGACGACAAATCGCGGCCAGTTGCCGATCGGGTGGAATACCACCCCTGCAAATTGACAGTGATGGTACGGTTTTCTAGAAACCTGGTTAAGCCGTAATCATCAGGGGATCTTGATACAGCAGGACGGTAAAGGTGACGGTTGAACCCAATCCTTCGCCCATGCTGTAGAAGTTGACCACTCCACCCATCGCTTCCACTAGCTTTTGGGAAATTGCCAGCCCTAACCCCGTTCCACCATACTGACGGGTACGGGAACCATCTACCTGGCTGAAGGATTGAAACAGTCGATCCTGCATATCCAGCGACACCCCAATGCCCGTATCGGCAACCCGGAATTTCAACGTGCCGGGACATTCCTGGTTCTGGAAGGTTACTTTCTTTTTGATCACTTCCACGCTGACAGTAATACCCCCTTCGTGGGTGAACTTAATGGCGTTACCGACCAGGTTGAACATCACCTGTTTCAGCCGTTGATAGTCACCATACAAAATAATTTCGTCTTTAGTGGGCGGCTTTTGAATTTCAAAGTAGAGATTCTTTTGCCGTACCTGCGGTTGGGCAAAGTGTTCCACAACTTCCAGGAGGTCATCTAGCTTGACGGGTGTCGAGTCAATTTGCAACCTGCCAGCCTCAATCTTGGCCAGATCCAGAACATCCGTCAGAATGTCATTGAGATGGAGGGCCGATTTGTAAGCTTCCTCGATAAACTCAGCTTCTTCCTCCGGGTTATCGGTCATCCCATCCACAATCAGCTTGAGGAAGCCAATCATGCCATTTAAGGGGGTTCTCAACTCGTGGGAGGTATTGGCCAGAAACTCACTCTTCAAGCGAGACGCTTCCTCTGCCTGGTGTCTTGCTTCTTCGAGCTCGCGCTGGTTCTGGCGCAGGCTGCTGTTTGCCAATTGGAGTTCTGTCGCCTGGGCCTGACTTTTTTCCAGAAGGGTTGCATGGGCGATCGCCGTCCCTACCTGATCGGCCAGATCTTGCATTAACTCCAGCTCCGCTTCACTCCACAGGCGGGAGCGATCGCATTGATGGAGGACGATTAACCCATTGGGTTGATCCTGATAGGACGTGGCAATGACTAACATCGAATGCCACAGACATTTACCGTTTGTCCCTGGAGGGGGGGTAGGGCTGTTCGCAACAACGGGTTTTAACGTTGCGATCGCCTCACCCAGGTGGGGGTCTTCTGTCACCCACATCTCCTGATCGACGAGGGATGGAAAGGCTTCCTGGCAGTACTCAGCGACTACCTTGACCTTCGGGCTGAGGGGGTCATAGGGACAGATCGCGCACCGGGTCACACTCAAAGCTTTGCCTAATCCCTTGACTGTCTGGTGCCAGATGGTTGGTAGATCGAGCGTCCGGCGTATGTTCCAGGCAATTTGGGTCAGTAATTTCTGGTAACGGTCAGAACTGAGTGAAAAAGCAGGATAGGCGATCGCCGCGTCTAGCCCTGATACGACAGAACCAACTGGCAACGTCGGTGCTAACCGCCCTGCAACTGCTATGAAAGCGGGGGCGCGATCGGGCAACAGAATTGGACTCATGACCAGATCAAACAAGAGGATCTGGTCACCGCAATGAAAGCAGCACCGAAACCGCTCCGGCGCAAGACACGTTAGTACCCGGTTGACCCTTTCCCGATAGGCAGTTACTTCAACTGGGACAAACCGACTTTCCAGGCTGCCGTTCAAAACCTGGTCAGGGGTAATGCCATAGTGGCCAGCCCGTTGCCAACGAAATGATAAATAATTTCCTGCTGCGTCCTGAATAAACACCAACTCATCGGCAGTCCCTTGTACACAGTCTTCTTCTGAAGGAACTTCGATATCTTCTGAGCGTGAGCGTTGGTAATCGGTGGGAGGCATCATTAGAAATCAGGAGCAGGAGTTGAATGAAAGCCAGAAAGAGACGAGAACTAATATTAAATGCCCTGACGGTAGAAAAATAAAATCCCGATCTGATTCTGTAGAAGATGTCATTAACTATTGAATCACTATAGTCAGGCACTCTCCCTTTAAAGGTGCCCACATAAGCAACCCTAAATCGCTATCATCCTCTCAATCATTCCATTCACCTCGGGGTGGTACCGGAGGATTCCGTTGAAGATTGCGAGTCAGATCATCGTCACGGTTTGATTCATTTCTCAACCACTGACGAATTGCCACCTCAATCACCTTGCTCGGGTCATTGGTCAGGTGTTGAATTTGATCTAATAAATCGGGATCGAGATGAATGGCGATTTCGACTTTTTCAGACGGCAATTCAGACGCGAAGCGGGAATGGGCAATAGACTCACTCATAGAAGCAAAGTAAAAGAATTATCCGGTAAAAAACAGAGCCGTAGCAAGGGTAGAACGTTTGGGTGAAACCCGCTAACAGGAGCTTCATGAAGCAGTGGAACTCACAGCGCCGAAAAACTTGCTAGAGTCCTAATTTATATTAGTGGTTGCAGCCAACTACATGAATCGTTACGCAACTCAGAGACGAATATAAAACCTGCTAAGGTTGAGAACTGACCGATGGGTCGGCTAGTTCGACTAGTATCGATCTATGGCATAAAACCTGACATAAAGACTATAAAGTTTACATAACTACTACAGGTAGCCCATTGCGATCGCTGAAATGGCTCTGTTTTGACTTGCACTGATGGGTATCGTTAGAGCATTACAATACGTTAAGCGGGGATACTCAACTTGTAATCTCTCAAAATGCAATCTCTAAAGGCTAACGCTTCTGGCACGCTCTTGACGTACTGGGTTTGACAAAACGGTTTGAAAAAACAGTTTGAAAAAACGGTAGTTTGAAAAGGCGGTTTGAAAGAACAGCCAATGTGACAGAACCAGCCAGTGTGACAGAACCGCCAGTGTGACAGTCCACCGCTCCGTTATCAGTAACAATATTTTCACCAGTGCCTACGTATGACTGACGCACCCGTCTCCCGTATTCGCAATTTTTCTATCATTGCCCACATTGATCACGGCAAATCGACCCTGGCTGATCGGCTATTACAGACAACAGGAGCGGTCGATGCCCGTGAGATGAAAGAGCAGTTTCTTGACAACATGGAACTGGAGCGGGAGCGTGGGATCACGATTAAGCTGCAGGCTGCCCGGATGAATTACACGGCCCAGGATGGTGAACAGTACGTCTTGAACCTGATTGATACCCCTGGGCACGTAGATTTTTCCTACGAAGTGTCGCGATCGCTGGCTGCCTGTGAAGGAGCCTTGCTAGTCGTTGATGCCTCCCAGGGGGTCGAGGCCCAAACCCTGGCAAATGTTTACCTGGCCCTGGAACATGACCTGGAAATTATTCCAGTCTTGAATAAAATTGACCTGCCAGGGGCAGAACCGGAACGGGTTAAACAGGAAATTGAAGAGGTCATCGGGTTGGATTGTAGTGGTGCCATCCGGGCCTCTGCTAAGGAAGGGGTTGGCATTAATGAAATTTTAGAGGCGATCGTTCATTTGGTGCCGCCGCCACCAGATACGGTCGATCAACCCTTGCGGGCATTGATTTTTGATAGTTACTACGATCCGTACCGGGGGGTAATTGTTTATTTCCGGGTGATGGATGGCAAGGTCAAAACGGGCGATCGCGTTCGCCTCATGGCTTCTGGTAAGGAATACGCCATTGACGAACTGGGCGTCCTATCACCTAACCAGATTCAGGTGAATGAACTCCATGCAGGTGAAGTGGGTTATCTAGCCGCTGCGATTAAAGCTGTCGAAGATGCCCGCGTGGGTGACACCATTACCCTGGCTAGCAGTCCTGCCGCAGAACCCTTACCCGGTTATGTGGAAGCCAAGCCGATGGTGTTCTGTGGACTATTTCCCACCGATGCTGACCAGTTTGAAGACCTGCGCGAAGCACTGGAAAAATTGAAGCTGAATGATGCGGCTCTCAACTATGAGCCTGAAACGTCGAGTGCAATGGGTTTTGGTTTTCGTTGCGGCTTCCTGGGTTTGTTGCACATGGAAATCGTGCAGGAACGCCTGGAACGGGAATATGACCTGGATCTGATTACGACTGCGCCATCGGTCGTTTATCGGGTGACAACGATTAAGGGCGAAGTGCTACACATCGACAACCCCAGCAAATTGCCCGATCCCCAATATCGGGAAAAGATGGAGGAGCCTTACGTTCAGGTCGATATTATTACGCCCGAAGAATATGTGGGAACCTTGATGGATTTGAGCCAGACCCGTCGGGGGGTGTTCAAAGACATGAAGTATCTCACTCCGGGCCGGACGACTCTGATCTATGAATTACCGTTGGCAGAGGTGGCAACCGACTTTTTTGACCAGATGAAGTCGCGATCGCGGGGCTATGCCAGTATGGAGTATCAACTCATTGGCTATCGGGAGAACCCTCTGGTTAAGCTCGATATCATGATTAACGGTGACCCGGTGGATCCGTTGGCTACGATCGTCCATCGCGACAAAGCCTACGGAGTTGGACGTGCCCTTACCGAAAAGCTGAAGGAACTGATTCCCCGGCATCAGTTCAAGATCCCGATTCAGGCAACAATCGGTAGTAAGGTCATTGCCAGTGAACATATCCCAGCGCTGCGTAAAGATGTGTTGGCGAAATGTTACGGTGGTGACATCTCCCGAAAGAAAAAGCTGTTGCAGAAACAGGCAAAAGGTAAGAAACGGATGAAATCGATTGGTACCGTTGATGTGCCGCAGGAAGCGTTTATGGCTGTACTCCGGTTAGAACAATAACTTTCCGTAAAATCTTGGACTTGTAAATCTCTTCCCTTGAAGATTTAATTAAATCTTCAAGGGAAGATTTTTTAAAACTTGATCGTTTGTTAGCGTTCTTAACAAAGGGTTGAGAGATTCTCGACAACCAGATATGGGCTAGTTATCTGTTAACCATTATGTCTGTTTATCCTATCTGTGTTCAACACTGGGTGATATTGGGCACTCTCACAAACATAGTTGGGGCGCATCACCATTGTTCTAAATCCTGTTCATCTTGCGATCCAAACTGGGAAATGCACATCTTTGGTTATATTTTCATCTTTGCTTTCATAGGGGTATTCTTCTAGCTAACCAGGGATGTCAACAACAGTTTGTGGTTCTGCTCTATACCTGATTTCCTACTAACTCCCTGACACTATGAGAATTTTAGTCACTGGTGGTGCTGGTTTTATTGGTTCACATTTAATTGATCGGTTGATGTTGGAAGGGCACGATGTGATCTGCCTGGATAACTTTTACACCGGTCATAAGCGCAATATTTTGAAGTGGATGAATCATCCTTACTTCGAGTTAATTCGACACGATATCACCGAACCGATTCGGTTAGAGGTGGATCAAATTTACCACTTAGCTTGCCCCGCGTCGCCCGTTCACTATCAGTACAACCCAGTGAAGACGATTAAAACCAACGTCATGGGTACTCTAAACATGCTGGGTCTGGCGAAGCGAGTCAAAGCCAGATTCCTGCTGGCATCGACATCAGAAGTCTATGGTGATCCTGAAATTCATCCGCAGACTGAAGATTACCGGGGTAATGTGAACCCCATTGGGATTCGTAGCTGCTATGACGAAGGCAAACGGGTAGCAGAAACCCTCGCCTTTGACTATCATCGCCAGAATGACGTGCAAATTCGCGTGGCACGCATCTTCAATACCTATGGCCCTCGGATGTTAGAGAACGATGGTCGTGTGGTCAGTAACTTTATTGTGCAGGCACTCCGCGCCCAACCGTTAACTGTGTATGGTGATGGTTCCCAAACACGCAGCTTTTGTTACGTGTCTGACCTGGTCGATGGTTTAATTCGGTTGATGAATGGTGACCATCAGGGGCCGGTAAATTTAGGTAATCCTGAGGAATACACGATTCTCCAACTGGCGGAGACGATTCAGACGATGGTGAATCCAACGGGCCAAATTCAGTTCAAACCATTGCCCCAGGATGATCCACGTCGTCGCCGTCCTGACAATACAAGGGCACGGGAATGGTTGGGATGGCACCCCACCGTACCCCTACAAGAAGGTTTGGAACAAACGATCGCCGATTTCCGCGATCGCATAAGTAGCGAACTGATGACCCAGGGTGAGCGTACACCCTCCCGTTAGGTTAGCTCTTGTTCCTGCAAGGTAGGTCGACTGAATTGCACACACAGTGACCGAATCTAGTATGTCTGGCTAGATTGTGTTTTTTGTGTAGGTGTTGTGTGCATCGAGCAAGGTTCTGAAGCGAACGATCCTGGAGCGAGCTTTTGCCCATATCTCTTAGTTATTCATCTTGAGGTTGTCCCATGCGTGTTTGTGTAATTGGTACCGGATATGTTGGTTTGGTGACTGGAGCATGTCTGGCTCACACAGGTCATCATGTGATTTGTGTGGATAACAATGAAGAGAAAGTCAAGCTCATGCGCTCTGGGTGTTCGCCGATTTATGAACCAGGACTGTCAGAAATTATTCAGTCGGCAATTGAGGCAGGTCGCATTGAATTCACGACAGATCTGGCCGCAGGAGTTGCCCATGGGCAAATTCTGTTCATCGCGGTTGGCACACCGCCATTACCCACCGGTGAAAGTGATACACGCTATGTAGAAGCCGTTGCCAGAGGTATCGGTGCCTATCTAAATGGTGAATATAAGGTCATTGTGAATAAGTCTACGGTGCCGATTGGTTCCGGTGACTGGGTGAGAATGATTGTTCTGGATGGTTATGCTGAAAAGAAAGCGGCAGTCGCGACCCCAGTAATGGCTGGGGGGGGGATTCCCGACACCCCATCGGCTCTTTTTAAGGAGCCAGAATTTGATGTGGTCAGCAATCCAGAATTTCTGCGGGAAGGGTCGGCAGTCTATGACACCTTTAACCCGGATCGCATTGTGTTAGGTAGTAATAACCCGAAGGCGATCGCCCTCATGCAGGAACTCTATGCGCCGATTGTGGAGCGGCAGTTTGCTGAGGATCAATCCCTGCCAGCGGTGCCCGTTGTGGTGACTGACCTGAGTTCGGCGGAAATGATCAAGTATGCCGCCAATGCCTTTCTGGCAACCAAGATTAGTTTCATTAACGAGGTTGCCAATATCTGCGATCGGGTTGGTGCTGATGTGACCGAAGTTGCCAAAGGCATTGGGTTAGATTCGCGGATTGGTAGCAAGTTTCTCCAGGCTGGCATTGGTTGGGGCGGTTCCTGCTTCCCGAAAGATGTTTCAGCCCTGATTCACACGGCTGATGATTATGGCTACGAAACTCCCCTGCTGAAAGC
>CAZGDE010000096.1:16983-19225 GCA_964524315.1 uncultured bacterium | reverse complement strand
TTGTAGATGGGTATAGCCGGGAATCAAGGTTTCCAAATGTTGCTCAGCCAGACTGAGTAGCACAGACTGGAAATCGCGCAACTGGTCGCGCAGCTTTTGGATCTGGTCGCGCAGGTATAACCGGGTGTCGGTGCCAACCTGGTCATTGCGCGATCGCGCCGTGTGCAGCTTTTTACCAACATCACCGATTAACTCGGTCAACCGTCGCTCTACCGCAAAATGCACATCTTCGGCATCAATACCGGGAGTAAATGTACCAGCCCGATATTCTTGTCGTACCTGCTCCAGGCCGTTGACCAACTGTTCGCCTTCTGCCGCAGAAATAATGCCCGTGTAGGCTAACATCCGGGCGTGCGCCTGTGAACCCGTAATATCGTATTCAATTAACTGGATATCAAATCCAATACTGGCATTAAAACGGGCGATCGCCGGATGTAGAGCCGTTTCAAACCGTTGACTCCATGTGGATGGTTGCGAGGAATTGGTAGCCAAGGAAACCCCTTTAATGCTGCATTAGCCGTAACTGGTGAACGTTCTAAATAAATAACCGAGAATAATACCGATCAAAAACGCCCAGATCTGCCCGGTTTTAACAAAGTTATTGAATGCTCTCTGAACGTCACCGCCCAGATCAACCTCTAACTTCTTGTCGCCCAGTGCCGCCAGATCTAGCGGTAAGTGCCAATGAATTGTTTGTAATGCATCGGTCCAGTGGGTCATACCGACTACCCAGGTGGGTGCATCATGCATCATGCTGATCAGCATTGCCGCCATCTCCCATTTCTATTCATTGCGCAGCCTGAACTCAACATTCGGCCTACAGAACTGAAAGGATACCAGAAAACTAGCAGAATAGTTTAGTTCAGACCAGTTTAGTTCAGGTACAGGGAAATGGGTGATGCTGAATCGCAGGATGAATGGGAACGCCATTTCAATTCATCCAACGCGTAGTTCATCCCTGGAATCAGCAATGCCAGAAAATGACGTGGCTACTTTGGGGTGTAAGCAGCCCGGAATTGTTCAACTACCTGCTCTAACCCAACTGCGCGTGATGCTTTGAATAGTAGGCAATCGCCCGGTTGGACAAGGGTTTTTAACCGTTCAACAACTGCCACATGATTGTTGAATTGCTCAGTGATTAGGGGCGCGGCACCCTCGGCTAATGCGTGCGCTTCGGCGGCATCCGCCAGGATTAACAGGTGATCCAGGTTGAGCGTCCGCACGGCGGCTCCAACCCGTTGATGAAATTCGGGCGATCGCTCACCCAACTCTTTCATCGTGCCAAGAACCGCAATCCGCCGTTGGGCAGGTGTTTGGGCTAACAAATCGAGGGCTGCCAGCATGGATTCCAAACCGGCATTGTACGTTTCATCCAGGATGACTACATCACCGGGTAACTCATAGCGACGGGCCCGACCACCCGGTAAATGAACGCTGACATCGGTTAACTCGGCCCAATCGATGCCAACGACCTTAGCTACTGCCAACGCTGCCAGAAAATTGAGGGCATTGTGCCGACCAGGTAGGGGCAGGGAAAATTTCCACCCATCCACGATCATGCTGTCGGGGGAAATGAACTGGCCATGAATATCACCCCCTTCTAACCCGTAGGTAACACATCGTCCCCCCCAGACAGTAGCAGCGGTTTGCAATAACAGGGGATTATCATGATTCAGAATGGCGGTACCGGTGGCGGGCATGTCTGCCAGCAACTCACACTTGGCCTGGGCGATCGCCTCCTCTGACCCTAACCGCCCAATATGGGCAGTGCCAACGTTGGTAATGACCGCAACATCTGGCTCGGCAATTTGGGTGAGCAGGGCGATTTCACCCCTACCGCGCATACCCATTTCAACGACGGCAAACTTATGGTTAGCCCCAAGTTCCAGTAAGGTTTTGGGTAAACCAATTTCGTTGTTAAAGTTTGCCTGACTTTTCAAGATGCCGTCTGGGTATCGTGCTGCCTGGGACAGGACGGCGGCAATCAATTCTTTGGTCGTGGTTTTGCCCACGGAACCAGTGACCGCAATGATCGGTATCGTAAATTGCTGCCGCCACCAGTGGGCGATCGCCTGATAGGCTGCCAATGTATTCGGCACCTTCAAAAGTGGCCCGGTAGCCGTGTCTAACTGAGAGTCAGCATTAACAATGGCTGCGATCGCCCCCTGCGCGAAGGCGTTCAAGATAAATTCGTGCCCGTCGAAATTCTCTCCCCGCAATGCGAGAAATACTTCTCCTGGTC
>CAZGDE010000096.1:4860-16973 GCA_964524315.1 uncultured bacterium | reverse complement strand
GATTGCGACTGTCCGTGGTGATCCCGGTAGTCGGAGAGGCGAAAGCGGTAGGAGATAAACGAACTGGCTCGGCACCTAAAATATCAATCAACTGAGCCAGGGTTACAGAGCAAGCCATGCGGGAGACGGTAGAATAAACGGCAGATAGAGGCTGATGTTAAATTAGCACTAGTTAAGTTAGCACTATCCGATCGCTTACTCTCCCATCTGTTCCGCTTCTACAACCGGTGGAGACTCTGGCGCGACTGCCTTTGCCTTCCGCGACTCTAACCAGAATGGCACCACAATCCATGCAACAACGATCACCAGCGTAACGGCAGCAAACCGACTGGCCCAGGCTACCAGCTTCTCTAGTGGGACAATTTGCCCAGCCACATAGGACAGGGTAACCATGATTGTTGCCCAGGCAACTGCCCCCAACGTGTTGTAGAGCATGAATTTGGGATAGGGCATCTGGGCGATACCGGCGAGGGGACTGGCAAAAATCCGTAGCAATGCCACAAATCGTCCCAGAAACACTGCTTTAGTGGCATTTTCACTAAACTGCTCTCGCAAAGCGATGAGTTGACCCTCCTCGACGCGAAATATCTTGCCTAAACCGGTCAGGAGTGGCCAACCCCCATATCGCCCAACCCAGTAGCCAAAATTTCCACCGAGGGTCGCTCCTAGGGCGGCGTCGCCCAATACGATCCAGTAATTGAGTTGGTCACTACCCGCCAAAAAGCCGCCCGCAAGAGTGACGGTTTCACCGGGGATGGGGAGTCCCAGGTTTTCTAACAAAATCCCAAAGAAGACAGCCCAGTAGCCATACTGGCGGGCGATCGCTTCAATGGTTTCCAGGGAAATCAGATCGGACATGCGGCAACTTTTTACAAAACGTCACGCTTTGCTTTGATCTTGGCGCGATTACGGGAAATCTGTCAAATATCCAGGGTCGGATGACGTGACGTTGCATCCAAACCCTACCCCAGATGCTTCAGGTTGCAGCTTCTAAAACGGTGCTTCAACTTAGGGTTAGCTGATGTCGGTGAATTCACTGAGGCTGAGGCAATTAGCGTAAAGTGATCAACAAACTGTACGCGTTGTGATCCAGGTATCAGACTGATTAACTGTGGCGTGAGAAACTCTAACTATTGATAAGTGACAGAGACAAATGTCTCAAACACTACGATCTAGTGGCGAATCAGCCAGATTTCTTGAAAAAAAGAAAAAGGGTTATGGTTACGTTATAAATGATGAAGATTAGGTAAAGCTGCCGAAAAGCACCAAGGTTTCGATGAATCACTCTCTATGATTTGTGGAAAGTACCGTGATTCTACGGAGTATTACCAATTCGTTGGATTCCTTTACGTTCCCTGCTAGATCGAACACTTTAGACACTGCTGTGGCTCTAAAACAAGTCATCAAGTGAGCAGGATGATGGTGGCAAATTCCAAAATGCCATTGTTCCTATCAGTTTCTCCTTGATCTTTGATCGGGCTTGTTGCTGACTACTAATAGTGGCTTTTCCACGCTGTTGATTGCTGATTCTCTTAAATCAAGAAAGGCTACGTTGCTGATCAATCTATCTACTGGGCTGTAAAAATATGACTTCTATCTCTGACAGTGCTTTTGTTCTACTTCAACCCCAAGGTCATTTAGATGCTCAGGGTGGTAACCGCCTGAAGCAACAGTTTGCTGCTATCCCCGCTGATTCCCATCAACTCTGGTTAGTTGATCTGATGAATGTCAACTTTATTGACAGCGCTGGATTGCTGGCTTTGGTGCATGGGTTGAAATTGGCTCAACGGCAGCAACGTCGCTTTGTGCTTTGCAACCCACGGGAAGCAGTAAAGCTCACCTTTGAAATTAGTCAGCTTGATCAAATTTTTGAGATTATTGACACACCTCTGGATATCAACGCCCTGGCTTCCGCAACTGAGTCATCCTTGCAAGTTGCATAATGCCTTGTGTTCACTTCCATGTATCCAGGTTTTAGGCAAAATTGTGTGTAACGAGGGGCTGAGATGCCCAGTTGTAGCTTTACAGGAAGGTGGTAAAGGTTAGTTTGGGTGTTTCCTGTAAAGCGGTGACCTCAAAGCAGGGTGCAATGTCTTTCATCAGTTGATTTCATCAACTACCAATTGCCAGATCGGTAATTGGTAGACCTGTCAAACAGTACCAGTGACAGGTAAATAGATCAGGAATTTGATTGTTAACACTGGCAATCGCAGGCTTTGCTGGAAAGGGAATGAGTCGATCAAAATAGGGTGTCTCATCCTCCCAGCCAAATTTTAATAAATAAACGGATGGAGGTGCTGCTAACATGCTTAGCAGATGTTGACCCATCTGATATATCGGTTGTCGATGATGGTCAGCAAAATAAATGGGCTGAACGAATTGTTCTTCCCTGTCTATTTCCAGCGGTAACGGGCCAGTCGCTTTGAGACCAATTACCTCGGCATAAATCGGCCCTTTGCTGGTTAAAACAACAGGCAACCAGTGACTACCGTTACCCTGCTGGGATAGTTTTCGCCGCAGGATGGCAATGTCTTTACATGATCGGAATATTTCTTGCCCAGGAAAATTTAAACGAGCTGGCAAATCCAGAGTGAGTGGACAGAGCCAGTCTGTTGTGGGGATTTGCCAATCTGGGGGTAGTTCGGCGACGCTTATAACCCGCACATTGAACCTGGGACTAGATGCGTTCGACGAGTCAGTAACCCTTTTCAAGATCGCCTGTTGCATCGCTCGCACCAACTGAGCTGAGTTGGCAACTGGCGATCTTTCCACAATTAGCCAAACATCAGGCATTACCGAAAGTGGGCATGCTTACACCGGGGCCAAAGCGGCCAAAACTGGGCAGATCCAGATGGGACTGGCGACGGGTGCGGACGGCAAGCCGATAGCTGACGCTCTGGAGTTCGGCATGGAGTTGGCGATTCTCACGCTGAATCTGGACAACTTTCTCGCGAATTGGAGCCATGCGCTCAGCAAACTTCTGCCGATAAATTTTGGGTAACTCCTGCACAACCTGCTCTAGCATCCGGGAGCGATCGGTGAGTTCCTGCACCGTTTGCCGCAGTTGGTAGATTTCAGTATCGCGATCGCTAATTTGCCCCTGGTAGAACGTTACTTGTTGCTCTACCCCTTGCAATTGCTCACGCAGCGCCCGCATTTCTGCCATATGCCGTTCCGATATGTCGGGAGTCGGCATAAAGTTAGTATTTCCCTTAACCAGACGAAATAATTCCTGAGATAGTTGCTGAACTAATCCATCACGCATCTGCAATTCTTCACGCAGACGTGCAACTTCAGTTTGTAGTTCAGGCAGCGTTTGACTTGTAGAGTAGGTCACGTCTTTATTACTCCATTTAATCGATTTAGTTGATTAATTTATCGATTGAGACTGAGTTGGCGCTGTTCTTCCCACTTACGTGCGGGGGCAGCCCGTCGAATCTCCCGCCAAATTGCAGTTGCCGCTAATGTACCATCTGCCACCGCAATTGATACCTGATTAATGCCATCCTTTAAATCACCCAGGGCAAAAATGCGGGGATGGGAGGTGCGGCACATCGAATCAGTGACCAGATTGCCCCCTTTCCATTCCAAATTGAGACCGCGCAGGTATTCGTTGAAATAGTGAGAACCCATAGCCACCAGACCCGTTTCTAGCTCTACGGTAGAACCGTCGGTTAATTCTACCCCAGTCATCTCATGATCGTGACCTAAAAATTGTTTAATTGGTGTTTCCACGAGAGGGTAGCCATGATCCTGTAGTTTCTGGCGCATTTCTGCCCCAACCTCACACATTCCCTGGGTAAAGACAGTGATATAGGGAGTAAACCAGTTCAGGACAAAGGCGGTGTTGATGGCAGCTTCCGTGTTTACAAATAACCCACATTTGCGATCGGCCATTTCATACCCGTCACAAATCATGCAAACGTGCAGGTTATACCCGGCATAGTCAAAAACATTCTGCATGTTTTCCAGTTGGGGCAGGCGATCAATAATGCCACTGGCGGCAATTAAATAGCGACACCGAAATACGGGATACGTGCTGTCTTGCTTGCCCACTTTGATCTTGACGGCAAAGGTGTCCCCCTCGTCGATGACTTCCTCAACGTACCCCATCAAATAGTCGCCATCCAAAGACAGGTAATGTTGTTGTCCTTGCTGTAATAGAGTACGTCCCGGCGTCGCTGGTGGTAAGCCCAGGTAATTACGCAGGTCTTGCATCCAGAAGGAGCGACCTCGACCTTTTTCTACTACTAGAGATGACAACCGATACCGTTGGAGGTAGATGCCGGCGGATAACCCGCCTGCCCCTCCACCCACAACGATCGCATCATAAACATGGTCTAGCCGTTGGTCGAGGTTCTTTTTGCCAAGCTTCATAGATTTGCTCTCAGAAGATGCCAGGTTTCTTCTCCCACCATATCAAGTAAAAAGTGGGCAATGCATTTCGCAGTACCCACTTTAAAGCTTTTTGATGCCAAAGCTGTTTGATGTCGAAGCCTGACTTTGCTTAGCTAGTGCAGTTTCAGGAAACTGGTTATGCCTCAGTCTGCCTTGTCTTCACCCTCAATCCCTCTCCCATAAACGAGGGACTTGGAAGTCGTTCCCTTCTCCCATAGGCGAAGGGTTGGGGATGAAAGTTAAATGATTGCTGGCAGAAAAGTTCTGCTGAATATGCACTAGGCTGCTTAATTGGGAAAACAGCCCCAGTTCAGCACTTGATAATTCAGCACTTGATAATTCAGCACTTTATGCTGAAGCAGGCGTTTCAGCTTTGGGGGGTGTCTGGCGAATCGTCAGGTAACGAATTACTTCCTCACTCAGGCGCATGGCCCGTTCTACCACAGCAATTTGGGTTCCATCCCCTTCATAGTTCATTTGGATGTAGATCCCTTCCCGTTGCCGATCAATTTCATACGCCAACCGACGCTTACCACGGTGTTGGGTTTCTAAAATCTGTGCGCCGTTATCGCGGAGGATGCTCTGGTATTTTTCAACAGCCTGATCAACGGCTTCGTCGTTCAGGTCGGGGCGCAAAATGTACATTGTTTCGTAAAGATTAGCCATGCCAAAGTTCTCCTTGTGGACAAAAGGCTTTTCTGTGGAAGTGCTAAATGCCAACCCTACGTTGACTGCTACTACACAAAAAAGCAAGGATCTATAATTCTAAAACAATTTGCGTTGTATCAGAATAGGTTGCCTAAAACTGAGGACAGTGCAACGCTAATCTAAGTTCTCTGTATAAGTTTCCCTATATAGAGCATATTTATTGTGCAACCGAGAGTATTGATTCACCTATGGCACAGCGATATGTCCGGGTTCAGGCAACGGACGGGCACATTTATTATGGCTTACTCCAACTCAACCGTGAGGTACGGGTGTTAGATGCACCACCCTGGCTTCAGGGGCAGCCAATCGATCTGGAACTGGCACCCGATAGTTATCAACTTCTGGCACCTTGTGCCCCCTCTAAAATTGTGGCTGTCGGCAAAAATTATGCTAACCATGCTGCTGAAATGGGAACGCCTGTACCCCAGGAACCCTTGCTGTTTCTCAAACCTACCACTGCCATTGTGCCAGCAGACACTGAAATCCTCTACCCATTCCAATCGGAACGGGTGGACTATGAAGGGGAGTTAGCTTTGGTCATTGGCGATCGCTGCAGTGACTGCACGCCCGAACAGGCGCGGAGCAAAATCTGGGGTTATACCATTGCCAACGACGTTACTGCCCGTGATCTGCAAAAAAAAGACGGTCAATGGACGCGGGCTAAGGGGTTTGACACGTTTTGCCCGATGGGGCCCTGGATTGTACGCGAAATTAGCCCTGCCGCACGGTTACAAACTTTTTTGAATGATCAATCTAAACCAGTTCAGTCAGCCCTGACTGATCAAATGGTGTTTCCACCGGATGTTCTGGTTGCCTATATCAGCCAGGTGATGACCCTGTTACCCGGTGATGTGGTGTTAACAGGTACCCCGGAAGGAATTGGCCCAATGCAGGTGGGCGATCGTGTGCGTGTGGAAATTGAAGGAATTGGCTATTTAGACAACTGGGTTGCTGCCCGTCACCCTGAAATTGGGCAGCCGTCTAATGATAGCTAGCTGATCAACTGCCGATTAATAACGGGTTTGGGCATAGGCTGCCTCGGACAGAACCGGGATTTCCCCATACTTGCCGATGATTGCATTGACGATCGCATACAGTGACGACGCCATAACCGCCAAAAAAATCAGACTAAACAGAAAGACGAGTGGTAGGGGTAGTGGCGCACCCAATGTTTGAAACATGCCTAAAAGCTGAAGGATGGCACTAATTAGCGAAACGGCAATCCCGATCATTAAAGCCTGCATGGTGTGATAACGAATGAAGTGATTGACGTTTGTATTTCTGACCACTAACAGGTAAAGCGCAAAGAAAATGGCAAAACCACCCCAACCACCCAGAAGGTTATTGACCAACCCATAGACCGAAGCGAAGGGGATCAGCGGCAACAGAACCACTCCTAAAAAGGGAAACATACTGATGAGAGCAATCCCATACACGGACGCCTCAACCATCGGAAATGCGTAAGGGAGACAAGATAGGATTCGATCCGGAACCGATGTAGACCCGCGCCAAGCCATGCTGCATTCTCCAAATCAATGTGTTGCCGATGCGATGCGGATGAACCAGTGGAGCATTATCCACACTAAGCACAGGATAGCGCAGTTAATTCCTGATGCCCAAATTTGTTGCAGGTACGGGATTAGGGGCTTTCTACAATGACAACGAGTTGTCAGTCAATCAATGATTGACGGGTAGCCAAAAGTTAGATCGTTGATTGAGATTCGTTGATTGCGATGAAATTCTCAGGTCCTCGACCCCGCAAAATTTTCTTGATGAAGCACCAGTTAATTGGATTGTGTGGCTCCTAGATAGCGGGTCAGGTAAGGAGAGAATACTTCGTAGATTAATGTCAGGGGTTGGTTGTGATGCCAGAACAGATAATGTCGTCCCCAAAAAGGCCCTGGTTGGTCAAAAGCCTGTTCCAGTGTTTCCGAGTGACCATAATAAAGTCCCTGAACATCACGATAAAGTTCGGTGCGAAGCCGCGCCAGACTGGCCCAGATGGGTAAAGAGCGATTCTGCAAATAGTCATCTACGTGACTGGCTTCCCACCAGGAGGTTGCATAGGCGAGGCGTTGACCTGATGCGGTGCGTAACCATACCTGCCGTCGCAAGCGGGGGCCAGGTACAACCCGAATGAGGTCAGGCGCGTTGTCAGGCTCCATACCAATGGGAGACATGTCAATGACATCGACCTCTGTTGGTTCGCCAGTCAGTAGTTGTAAATGCCGTGTCGGTGAACCATCTCCCAGCAGGAGAATCTGCCACGCAGGGGATAATTGGCTATGGGGCAAACCCTGCTGCACAACCTTCTCATCACCCTGCCAAAGTGGCGTTAGAGCGTGCCAGGTATTTGCCAGAGCCGGACAGCCAGGATGACTATCGATCAGTTGATCGGTCGGAAATTGATCGGCGGGTTTATCAGCGGGTTTAAATGTTGCAGTCAATGTTCTTTACACAACTTAACCTCACCTTTATCATAACTTGCCTCGCTCCATCCACGCCCGCATCTTCCCTGGATTCAACAACCCGTAGGGATCAACCATTTCCTTGAACTTCAATTGGGCTATGTCTACTGTTTTGCGGCCACCATCCTCCAAAATGCAGGTGTGTGGGTTGGCAATAAAAGCACCGTTTTCTTCGTGGTACCGAATAATCTCATTGAGTCGTTCTGGAGTGGTGTAGCGCACAATCTGCAGTGCGGCTGGAATGGCGACACCATTGACGCGCAGAAATTCTAGATGCAGCATCACTTCATCACCAAAATGGCGATACATTTGCTCTACCAATTTGAGCTGCTTATCTGCTAGAAACAACGTTTGCAGGTACGTGAGGCTGGGATCGACGGCACGGGCATGGAGCGTCGTGTGGTTCCAGGAATATTCCACCAGGGTTAGCCCCTTACTGGCTTCTGCCGCCGTTTTTTGGTAGGTGACAGTGCCGCCGTACTCCTGTACCAGCTCTGCAAAGGGTTCCAGACAGCATTCTGCTACCAGAATAAGGGCGCAATGGCTACCCTCTGGTAAGTATTGTTTTAAGGCGGCAAAGTATCCCGGAATTGGTGCGGCACAAATGCAAACCAGCTTTTTGATCAGACCGTCGCTGTCGCTCAGGCGTTGCCCAAAGTGAGCCGTCGTCATAAAGTCGGGAAAGGTTACGATCGCCTCAGCCCAGGCATAGGCTGGTCCTAACGGAATTTCCAACTCGGTAATAATGCCATTGGTTCCCCAGGCATGGGCAACCTGGTACACATCATCACCGCGCAATGTGACAACGCGTGGTTCATCTTCCATGGTGACTACCCGTAGGGCCAACAGATTGCCGCGATCGCGCAGTTGCCCATAGGTGACAGAGCCAATACCACCACTGCCGCCACCAATAAAGCCACCAATGGTTGCTTTCCGATAGGTCGATGGAGCCATGCGAATTTCCCAACCGCTTTCCCGTGCCTGTTTGTCGAGGGCTGCTAGTTTCACGCCGGGTTCTACACAGGCTATGCCGGGTTTAATCCATTTAATCTGCTGCATATTGGACAGATCCAGGATGATGCCACCCGCTAAGGGCACACACTGCCCATAGTTGCCGGTGCCGGCCCCCCGGACTGTCAGGGGGACTTTATGCCGGACGCAAACCTGCGCGACTCGCAAAACTTCTGCTTCTGTTGTTGGGCGCACGACCAGATCACCGCGCTTATTTCCCAGGATTTCTTGCAGAATTGGGCTGTAGGTGTAATAGTCCTGCGATAGTTTGGCGACCTGGGCGGGGTCTGAAATCATCTCTAACCCTGCCAGATCGGCGATCGCGGCATTCAGGTCAACGGGTTGAACAGAAATAGAGGTCATTAATACGCTCCAGAGGCTAAAACCTGATGACGAACAAACGATGAACGTATTGTCCTTTACATTTTTAGAAGTGCGATGGGATTTTACCGTGTTGTTTGATGCAGAATTGTTTTGCCCCTGTTTTACTTTTCACCGGATTCCTCTAACAATGGTAATTTCCACTGAATTGTTGTGGGCACTCATCGGCTTACTGCTGACAATCGGGGGTACCTTTCTCGAAGCTTCTGTGGCAATGCCTACATGGCAATGGGGACAGGAGAGCGTGGCAACGCATTCGTTAGGTGTCACCTATCAAATTGGGGCAGTTTTACTGGTGGGATGTCTGGGTGGCAGAAATGCCGCTGTCCTGTCGCAAGTTGCTTATATCTTGTTAGGCTTAACCTGGTTTCCTGTGTTTGCCAATGGGGGCGGGATTGGTTACTTACGGGAACCCAGTTTTGGCTACATCTTGGGCTTCATTCCGGGAGCCTGGATCTGTGGTTATTTGGCATTTAAGGCATTGCCCCGGCTAGAAGCTTTGGCATTTAGCTGCTTCTGCGGTCTCTTGAGTATTCATACTGTAGGGATTATGTATCTGATTCTGTCCTATACGATAGGGTGGGTCAACAAAATGGGTCTGTCGCTGAACCAAGCCTTACTCAAGTATTCCGTTTATCCATTACCAGGGCAATTTGCCGTTATTTGTGCTGTGACTGTGATTGCCTTTGCCCTGCGACACATTATGTTTTATTAGACGTTGATTTGTCAGGTGAATGTTTAAGAATCGCTTTTTCTGGATTGCTGCCTTTGTGGGTTTGATCTTGGATCGGTTGACCAAATTCCTCATCGTATACACCTTTCCGCTGACGATCCCACCCCATACGGTGCCGATCGTTCCAGGTGTGTTTCACCTTACCTATGTGGTCAACACTGGAGCTGCGTTTAGCCTATTTAGCCAGGGAGTTGGTTGGTTACGCTGGTTGTCCTTGGGGGTCAGTATTGGGTTAATGCTGCTTGCCTGGTTTGGCCCCGTTCTCAGTCGGTGGGAACAGGTTGGCTACGGGTTTATCCTGGCAGGGGCACTGGGTAATGGTATTGACCGGTTTGTTTTAGGTAAGGTAGTCGATTTTCTGGATTTTCGGTTGATTCAGTTTCCGGTTTTCAACCTGGCGGATGTTTTTATTAATGTAGGTATTGCTTGTTTGTTGATTGCGACGTTCAGCCGATCGCCACGTTCAGCCACAATGGGCGATCGCGAACCATTGGAGAAATAGGTTAACTCGCTCTTTCCTCGTCCATCCTCTATCGTTAAACTGGGCAAGACTGCTATAACGAAACTATTAGTTTGAGTCAAATTGGCTTAGGAATGGGAATTAAATTAAGTTCGATATTGGTTAGGGGCTGGTTCTGCCGGCAGGCTGTTACTGGGTGCCGATGGGCTTGCTAAACCCATTCCTACAGTTTGCGAATTGATCCAATCTACCTTCCCTAGTCAAAGCGGTTTAGCCAGATCGTCTTAGTCGAATTAGTCTCACTATTCTTCTATAAGCGCGGGTCTGATCCAATGCTGCACCGCGCCTGAATTTGTCTGATCCCCCGGACAAATGTGTTTCGAACCGCAGGTTTCAGTAATCAATGGTCTCAGTTAACAATCAGTAACAAATAGTCTCAGCTGGTAGAACTATGAGCGAACTCACTGATGAGCGTAACCTTCCCCACTTGCCCTCGCCCGATTCCGACATGATTAGGATCCGTTCCTGGGGAACTGTAACGCTTTTAGAAGAGGGGCATCATTATCGCATTAATCGAATTGAGTTAAAGCCTGGGCAGCATATCAGCACGCAAATGCACTATCACCGGAGTGAGCATTGGATCGTTGTTTCCGGTACGGCAAAGGTTGTTTGTGCGGGCAAAGAGACGGTACTCGTACAGAAACAATCTACCTACGTGCCGACCTACACACCGCATCGGGTTGAAAATCCTGGTGTGATTCCCCTGGTTATGATTGAGGTGCAGAATGGGGAATACCTGGGCGAAGATGACATTACGCGATTAGAAGCAGAGTAGGTTAGCCTGCATACTGTGAACAACTGATCTTTTGGGATTGCCAGGTTACGATCGCCGGGTTTTGTAGTTGCGACGACGCATTAGAAAATCAGGCAGGTCAACTTTCGTTGGTGTAATGGCTGAGGCCGTTCCCAAAAGTGCGGGACTGGAAAGTTCAGTGGCGCTCGTGGCTGCAATCAGTTCAGCCAGTACTACGGCCAGTTGTGCCGGAGGTTCTGGCATCAATTGCTCAAGCAATTGTTTGAGCTTCAGGGCGTGACTCTGGGTGCCGAAGTAACGGTCTTTCCAATGCTGCACCGCCGTTTCATACTCACTGGCCTGCTGTGCCTGCCGCAGGATTTGCTCCTGCATATCCGTAAATTGCTGCTCCAACTCAACAATTCTGGCCTGGTAGCGATCCCGCTCGTCTTCTAGCTCTTGGCAGGCGTGTTGCAGCATTGCCTGGGCCGTGAGTTGACGGGCAATTTCCGTTTCTAACTCTTCTACTTTTGCCTGGGCGATCGCCAATTCTTTTTGGAGTGCCGTGTCCCCCTTGGTGGTGCGGGAGTTGCGACCAGTGGGCTTATCCAGCAGGAGTGTTGGTTGCTGTTCGATTGTCTGACGCGCCTGCTTGAGTTCGGCTTCTAACCGCTCGATTTCAGTTTGGTGATCGTTCGCAGTTTGCGATACTTCATCTAAACGGCCTTGGGTTTGTGCCAGTAAAACTTCCAATTCACCCGCACGAATCCGGTTGGCAACTGATTGCGATTCAAATTCTCCTAATTGATGTTGCTGGTGTGCCAATAGTGTTTGCAGGTCTTCCAGTTGGCGTTCCAGGGAGTTTTGATAGGTGCGACCTTCGGTGCGATCACGGCTAATTTTATGACGCAGGTGAGTCAGTTCAACCTGTTGTGCCTGGGCGATCGTTTCCATCGTATTTAACAGGTCATTCAGGTGCGAATCGCGATCCTGGCTGACTGTTTGCTGGCGGTCAAGGGTTTGTTGCTGTTCCGCTAGTTGCAATTTCAGCCGAATAATAGCCTGTTGTTGAATATTAGAAATCTCTTCAGTAGCGGCTAGCTGGTTCTCCAGAAATTGTTGATCAATCATTTGATGCCGCAACTCATTTAAGGAGAATTG
>CAZGDE010000096.1:2589-4850 GCA_964524315.1 uncultured bacterium | reverse complement strand
ATGCAAGAGGGACTGTGCCTGCATTAACTCGGCGATGAGAGTGGCATGCTCCTGTTCCCACAGGTGGCATTGGCGGTCTTGATCTGTAGTCTGTTGGGGATCGTTTGCTTCAGCGGAAATCGTTGATACGTCAGGACTGGATGAAACGCCTGTGCCACTAACTTCTCCCTGGGAGACTGGGTCAGGATCCAACCACAAACCTAGCTGCTCGACCACGGGTGGGGCGATCGCCGCCGCATCACTCCGGTCAGAGTAACTACTCTCTCCCACCGCCCAGGAATCGTGAACTGCTTTCGGCTCAGACACTCAGGACCTCCCGAAATGGCTGGCGTTGCCATTCAATACGGAACTCAATACCCCGTAAAGCTGCCAGATTAGACTTTAGTCTAACCAGGTTGGTGATACTCTAACCAGACTTGCACGAAATAGACGTTATTTTAAACCAACTCTGGCATAAACCTCGCTATAGCTTGTCAAGCAGCAAAGCATAAAATATTTGTTCATAGGATTAAATCATCCCGGACTCTCACTCTACCGGACACCGCTGCTAAATCTGGGGAGTGATCAGGTTTCTTTTAGAAAACACACATGATACCGCTGGCCAACCAAGGCTTACACCTCAGGAACACTGGCTGCTTCGGGTGAGTCAGACTCCGGATTGAGACGATTCAGGGACCACCGATATTCAACGGGCAGTTGGTAACGCTTACAACTCTCCTCCAGCTGCTTTTGTTGGGCAAGGGCTTTGCGGAGAGTAATAATGAGCTGATGCACTTGCTCCTGCACAGCTGGTTTCCCCGTAGCCGCAAAGATCGTCTGACGTTCCAAGAGTTGCAGTAACAATTCGTAATGAATATAGGATGGGAGGGGAATGGGTTCCATGCAGCTAACCTGACAGAAAGGATGGCGAGAAAACCGGTAAAAGCCTGTTGGCTGACACGTTCAATTCGTCTTTTGGCTAGTGATTAATTAACTGTGCTAAAGCGATCGCGGGATCGGGTTGCCGCATCAGGGATTCGCCAAGCAGAACAGCATCTGCACCGTCAGATGTGTATAAGAGACAGCATCTGCACCCGCCTGGGAAACCTGCTCTAAGTCAGCGGCAGTAAAGAGCCCAGATTCACTCACCACCAGAATGTTGCGACTTTGCAAGTGTTCACGACGGTTAGCTAGCAAATCGCAGGTAGTCTGTAAATCGACCACAAAGTTGTGTAAGTTGCGGTTATTGATCCCCACTAGTTCAAGACCATCCAGTGTTAATACCCGGTCTAACTCTTCCAGGGTGTGAACCTCAATCAGAGCTGTCAGACCCAGGGTCGTTGCAATTTTCAAAAAGTATTGCAAGTCCTTATCGGACAAAATTGCGGCGATCAACAGAACCGCATCGGCTCCGTTAACCCGTGCCAGATACATCTGGTAAGGGTAAAGAATAAAGTCCTTACATAGAAGCGGCAGGTCGGTGACGGTACGAATTTTGGAGAGGTAGTCGAAGCTGCCCTGGAAAAACCGTTGATCGGTCAATACGGATAGACACGTGGCCCCTCCCTGGTCATAGGCTTGGGCGATCGCGATGGGATCAAAATCAGCCCGAATCACCCCTTTACTGGGAGAGGCTTTTTTGACTTCTGCAATCACCGCAGGCTGACTTCTACCCTGTCTCAATGCCTGGAGAAAGTTATGCGTTGGCGGTAGATCTTTGATCTTTTTCTGAAGTTCGACCAGGGGTTGCAAGCTACGCATCTGTTCAACTTCAGCTTCTTTATGCCAGACAATTTCTTCCAGAATGTGCTGGGGGGCATTACCAGGTACCTTCACCTGATAACGCGCATCTTCGACAGAAATAACTGGATGGGGGGGACGACGACGGATCTCCATGCAATGACCGATGAGGACGTAGGGTTAAATTAACTGCACGAGTGACGGTAGATGAATGATCTACCGTCACTCTGTGCTATTTGATAGCGTAACGTACTCAGAGAATTAATGCGCTCCTACTGCCCGTTTGTATGCCTCATCCAACACTTCAGACAGGGTGGGATGGGTGTGGACGAGGAATGCTAGCGACTGTACCGTTTGACGCTGGGCGATCGCGCTGGCAGCTTCAGCAATCAAATCCGAGGCATGGAGGCCAAAGATGTGAACCCCCATTACCTCACCCGTGTCCTTCCGATAGATGACTTTGGCAATACCTTCCGTTTCACCTTCAGCGATCGCCTTGGCATTGCCCTTAAAGTAAGTGCGTACCGATGCGACTTCAAAGC
>CAZGDE010000096.1:0-2579 GCA_964524315.1 uncultured bacterium | reverse complement strand
ACTTCGGGATGGGTAAAGGCGGCGGCGGGAATGCTGTGATAGTCAACCGTTTGCGATCGACCGCAGATATTTTCTACGGCTGCAATCCCCTGAGCGGAAGCAGCATGAGCCAGCATCATCTTACCCGTAGCATCGCCAATCGCCCATAGGTGGGGGACTGGTTCGCCCCCTGTTAGTACGGCCAGGTGGTCGTTCACGGGAATAAAGCCGCGCCGATCCAGTTCGACCCCGACCGACTCCAGACCCAGATCCTTGGTATAGGGTACCCGTCCCGTGGCAATTAGGCAGGCATCGACTTCTAGCACTTCGACCACTTCTTTGGTTTTAGCATCTGCCAGTTCGATGACCACAGGCGATCCCGGCTTCACTGTTTTTGCCAGGAGGCCAACGCGGGTTTCGATATCACGGGGGGTGATTAATACGCGTTGGGCCAGTTTGGCAATGTCGGGATCAAACCCTGGCATGAGTTGATCGAGGGCTTCAATGAGGGTAATTTCGCAACCCAGGGCGGAATAAACGTCGGCAAATTCCAGCCCAATGTAACCACTCCCCACGATCGCAATCCAGGGTGGTAATGACTCTAGCCGCACCGCATCATCACTGGTGAATACGGTTTGATGGTCAACCTCGGCTCCAGGGGGTACGAAGGGAATGGAACCAGGGGCGAGAATAATATCTCTGGCGGTGATAGTTTTTTCACCAGCCGACGTTGTGATGCTGACCTTCTGGGGGCCAGCTACTTTTGCCCAACCATGAATAGTGTCTACACCTAGTCGTTTCAGGCTGCCAATCAAGCCTTCGCGCTGCTTGGTGACAATATTGGTAGCATGGTTGGCGATCGCCTGCCGGTCAAATGTTACGTCTCCCACCTGCACACCCAATGCCTGTAAGTGTGCCGCATCACGTAGTTCTCGAACCTTACCGGATGCTGCTAATAGAGCCTTGGAAGGAATGCAACCCCGATTAACGCAGGTTCCGCCCATGTCAGCTGCTTCAACGATGGCTGTTTTTAAACCACTACTGACCGCATGTAGAGCCGCGCCGTGACCACCGACCCCGGCACCAATAATCACCAAATCGTAATCAAATGACTGACTCACAGTTACACTCCCATTTATCTTTACCTATTCTCGGTCGCAAGGGGGTGATTGGACAACTGCGGGATTGGGCACTCTAAAAAAAAGCCGCCATAGCTGCAACTTAGACGTTTAAGTCAAACGTTAAAACCTGAACATAAAAAAATATCTGAACCAGACTGCTACTTTATGTCCAGACATGTAACAATGCCTCACATCGGCAATCTGGTTTTTTGATCCTTTCAGTTTTTGGAGCCGAGCATATGATGGACCAGAGTCAGCGAGAACTGCGACAAGCTGCAGCGGAAGCTTTTATGGAATCGCTGGATCAATTGCAAGAAACGCTCCAATCATCACCAGAACCACCAGCAATCGTTGCTCCAGTCAACCCGGAGCAACCCCGAAAAACTTCATCCAGCCAATTTGATCTGGACACGTTTGAGCAAGCTGTGGCGGATATTGAAGAGTTTATTGAGCAACAGCAAAAACAGCAGGGTTAATGGCAGAGTGGTGGGAGATTAGCTGTTTCCTCCATAGTGACGCTGGCGTTTAGCTTCATATAAAATCAGGGCGGCAGCGATCGCTACGTTTAACGACTCTACCCCCGACTGGAGGGGAATGGTAACGGCTGAATCAGCCAGGGCTGCCAGCTCCGGAGATAACCCTGCGCCTTCGTTCCCCAGTACAATTAGGGTCGGCCGACGCAAATCTACGTCCCAGTAAGTCAATTTTGCCGTTGGTAGGGTGGCAAGCACTTGCATGCCCGCTTGCTGGTAGTGACCGACCTCTGCAATGAGATCAGAACTGACAGCGATTGGTACTTGAAACCACTGACCGGCAGAGGCTCGCAGTACCTTGGGATGGGCAGGGTCAACACTGTCGCGGCTGAGGAGTAATCCATCGGCACCCACAGCCGCAACGGTGCGAATCATGGTTCCCAGATTACCGGGATCTTGGATGGTTTCCAGCACTAATCCCAATGTGCCCATCTGGGGAGGGGGCACAGCAGTACGAGCGACGGTGGCAATCACACCATCGGGTGCTACGGTCGTAGCGATTGACTGTAGTACCTCCGGGCTGACTATTTCAGTTCGCTGAGCAGCCTCGTTTACCTGTTGCCAAAGCTGCGGGTACCGCTCCTGCCATGCCTCTGTGTAACAGACGGTTAGCAACGGTAGATTTGCCTGACAGGCCGCTTCGACTAAATGGGTACCTTCCAGCAAAAATTGATTCTGCTGTTGACGCTCCTTTGCCTGGTGCAATTTTCGGATTTGCTTAACCAGAGGATTTTGCAGACTGGTCAGCATAAACTAACTGACACCTTCCTGACATGATTGAAATTTTGTTACAAGTAGAAGCAAAACGATAAGAAAATTTAACTATTCGCTAGTTAAACCTAACGAGAGACTCTCCATTAGAAGAGTACTAATTATCCTATTACTGGCTTATATGCGGAACCCGGGACTTGAACCCGGAAGGTATTGCTACCACTAGAACCTGAAT
>CAZGDE010000095.1:11613-19509 GCA_964524315.1 uncultured bacterium | reverse complement strand
GCTATAGACTAGCCCAACGGCCCAATGTCGTTCTTCACTGTCTAACTTCACGAAAGAACCAAAGCCAAAATCGTCAGGTTTGGGCGAGTCTATCCGACTGTTTTCATCATCTACTTCCACGATGTAATCACAATGGGAATTCGATTTAACCACCTTACCCAGACGCATGTTTTTCTCTCCTCAATACAGGCGATCGCCATTTTATTCCCAGTTCCAGTAGGGGGTTTCCTGGCATCATGAATGTGATCAATGATGATTGATTAACCACCTCTCTGGTCAGGCAAACTAACGCTGGTATTTGCTGGTATTTAACGAATGATCTTTAGTTGCTTCCATACCAGAATACGCAAGAATGGCGAAATCGGAACAACTGTACTGCAAAATGAATCGGTTAGGTAAGGAGATTTTGAGAAAATAAAATACTTGTAAGGGCCGATTTAGCAACCGAACTGTCGGCTAACGTCAGGGACTTTGGCAAAACAGTATCTGCAAGGGCTTCCTGAACAGGTTGCGGCAATATTGGGACTCGTGCTTGAGCCAGTGCGGCAAACGAGCGATCGTAAAAACCCCTGCGCTCACACAGAGCCCAGGGGCAGCAGCACAGGTCACTAACAGAATCAATTAGCGATAACGGGGGTCATCTGCCGGATCGCCATAGGGGGCTTCACTGGCCAGACGAATCGTATGATGCGGTAATTGCGATCGCATCTCCTCAAGCATTGGAAAGACGTTGCCCTGAGCTTGCTCTTTCTCAAGAAACATTCGGGAAACTTGCTCCGCAATACGTTGGTGCTGCATCGCCGGCTGAATTCTCCCGAACCAGTGAGGACTCGTGATCCTGGGCTGGAACCTACTCAGACGGAAATTGGTTCTGAAATAGCCGCACGACAACTGCCCTGGCCGAGCTGAAACCCCCATCAAAGTAAATGCCACCAATGACGGCTTTGAGAGTATCTGCCAGTATGGTCGGGCTGTCGTAGCCCTGTTCTTGTTTTTCGGCTGCACTCATTTTGACCACAAACCCGATCCCCAATTCCTGACTAATTGCTGCTAGTTGGTCGTCAGTTTGGCGGGCGATCGCCGCTTCCCAAATTTCCTGCACGCCCTGGTGACCGGCACGAATCAGTAACTCGGTCAGTACGGTATGCAACACTGCCTGTCCCAGCATGAGATAGGCATCCTGGTCAGTATCCGGTAAAGCCTGTTCTAACGCATAAGCTTGTCTGGTCAGGGCCCGTTTAAGAATCCGTTTGTCAAAAAAGAAGTACCCAATTTTTTCTTCCAGCGTCATACACTATCCCCTATCCCGTAATCCCGATCTCCTAACGCCCAACTATGATGCACAATTTCATCCCCCCGGAGCGTTTCTTCCCGTACCTCACCTGGACTGATATTGAGACGATGCCCGATAAGGAGAATGTCGTCATTATCCAACCTGTAGGCGCGATCGAACAGCATGGCCCCCATTTACCCCTGGCGGTTGATGCGGCGATCGGGTTGGCAGTGATAGGACGGGCGATGGAGAAGTTACCTGCCACAATTCCTGCCTATGTCATGCCATCCTTGTACTACGGCAAATCCAATGAACACTGGCATTTCCCAGGTACGATTACCCTGAGTGTTGCCACCCTGAGTGCTACCTTGATGGAAGTGGGCGACAGTCTTTACCGGGCTGGATTTCGCAAACTGGTTTTTCTCAACTCCCACGGTGGCCAACCCCAGGTAATTGAAATGGTGGCACGGGATTTGCACCAAACCTATGCAGATTTAGCTGTGTTTCCCTTATTCGTCTGGCGTGTCCCTAACATTGCCAGTGACTTACTGAGCCCGAAGGAACTGGAGTTTGGCATTCATGCCGGTGATGCCGAAACCAGTTTGTTATTATCGATCCTGCCAGATCAGGTAAAAATGTCACGGGCGGCCCCCTCTTACCCCCAGGGTTTACCAGAAAACAGCCTGCTCAGCATGGAAGGTAATCTTCCCTTTGCCTGGATGACCCGCGATTTGAGTCGGAGTGGTGTCCTGGGCGACCCAACAACGGCAACCAAAGAGAAGGGCGATCGCATCCTGGCCTCTCTGGCAGATGGCTGGGTCAAAGTGATCCAGGATATTTATCACTTTCAACTACCCCAGGCATGGAAACAATAGGAGCGAAACCCAGGCTTCCTACTGACCAATGCCCCGTTTTTGGCTTCGTTCCAGAAATGTTTTGACGGCACTCACGCTGGTTGCCAGACCACTGCCATCCGGTAGTAAGCCTTTGTTAACCCCGATCATTTTTCCCTGGGTGTTGAGTAATGGCCCCCCGGAATTGCCCGGTTGCAACAGTCCTTTACTGGTCTGTAGACTACCGTGCTGGTTAGTTTTGGTAAAGGTACCCGTTGTGAAGGTGCCTGCTTTGCCCTTGGGGCTCCCGATCGCGTAGACCGTCTCTCCCGGTTTGGTTTTGACCCCATCAACCATGGGTACGGTTGGTAGGGCTACAGTTGGCTCTATCTGGATCAGGGCCAGGTCATAGCGGGGGTCGATCGCTTTCAACCAGGCGGTGTAGGTTTTACCATCCGCCATTTTGACTGAGATCTGGTTGGAACTCCAGACCACATGTTTATTGGTCAGAATCAAGCCTTTGGGGGTAACAATACTGCCTGAACCAATTTCTCGACCACAGTAAATCGTGACCACTGCTGGGTTTACCTGCCGGAAAATGTCAGCCGCTATCTCTTGCGCCGTTTTTGGGGCAGGTACCTGGGGTGCTACTGGCGATGGTACTGGTTCGTTGCCAGTTCCTTGTCCCAACTGCGTTAAAACTTGCATGGATGGTTTGCAACCGGGCAGGGGCAACATCAACAAAATGTAGACAATACCTGGCAGCCAAGGTCGAAGTTTCATACCGGGAAAAATGATGTAAATTTAGCTGGAGCGTCAAGCCTGGTTGGACAAAATGAGGCTAGAATACTCAACTTTGCGGTAGTAGCCAGCGCTCGTTCCTCAACGGACTAAGGATGCAACAGAGTCAAGTTTAAACAAATACTCTCTTAGAAACGATGATATTCAACCACAAGACTGCCCTATTCACCCTCAGTGTGGGGTTTGGTTTGGGCCTGGTGAGCAGTTGCGCCATGTTGCCCGGCACCGAACAACCCCCAGCACCAGTTTCCTCGCCAGCAGCAACGGCATCCCCGGCACCAACGACATCTGCCCAGCCTGCCAGTTCTACTGCCCCAGTGGCAAAAGCTAGCCCGGCTAAACCTGCCCCTAAAACTAAACCACCGCTGACCGTACAAAAGTTAAAAAATACGGAGTACTTTTTATTGGCGGAAGGGCCAGTCACCCTGAAGAATGGCAAATACCAGGATGCGAAGAAACGCACGTTTACCTTAGGTGATGTGGTGAGCTATGGCGACCTGAATAAGGATGGGATTAAGGATGCGGTGGCACCGTTGATTATTACGATCAGTGGTAGGGACTTTACCTATCTGGTAGGTGTGTTGAATGAAGGGGGCAATCCCAAAAACACTTCAGCCGAATTTTTAGGGGAACGGGTCAAGGTCAAAACTCTGGCGGCTAATGCGGGCAAGATTGATATCAAAATGGATAAGTTTGGCCCCAACGATCCAGACTGTTGCCCCAGTATGACAGTGACACGTACCTATCTCTACAAGCCGTTCAAGCAGGAAGCGGTGAAGAAAGATAGTAAAGCAACGGATAAGAAAGCAACAGATCAAAAGGCGGTTGATTCAAAAGCGACTAAGGAACCGTCGAAGCAATCCCCCAGTCCTGCCGCATCGCCTAAAAATTAGGGCGTGGCTCATTCTGCAGATGCATTAAGTGCAGCCTGGATTGCAACGTCGTTCCAATTCAGACTGCCATCCAGTACCACCAAAAATTAGTTAACGGGCGATCGCATCATTTGCGATCGCCCGTTAATCAGGTTTCAAATGTCAGCTTGGATTGGGTCGGGGCATGGCACGACATGTCCCAAAGGGCGCGATTCAATTAGTACAAATAATCAGTTGCAACCCAGCCACCACCATCGGTTTGTTGCCAGGCGTAGCCATCCCGGTAAATGACTTCACCGCCCGTGCCCACATAGGCTCCTTCACTGGCACCACCAACACGGCGATAGTCTAATCCGGGGCCACTGCGAACATTCAAACCAACCTCATAATTGGTTTCAACATAACCGCCATTATCGCCATAGGACACGGGATAGTAACCGCTATTGTCATAGCAATCGCTGTAGCCGTCGTCGTAGCTAACGTCTTCATAGCCACCGTAGGATACCGGGTAATACTCCTGGGTATAGTCAGAAGCGACCCAACCGCCCGTGTATAGGGGAGTCCAGACGTAGCCATTGTTGTAGACGACATCTTCATAGTCCTGGTACAGGTATGCCCCTTCGTCCGCACCGCCCACGATGTAGTAACCCGTGCCTGGCCCCTGGCGAATGTTTAGCCCTACATCATAGTAGGTATCCACATAGCCAACCGGACGATAGGCTTCGTCTAAACCGAGAGCGGCGGCAGTATCTTGACCAACCACGCCATCTATATCAGATAGGCCCTGCCGAATTTGAAAATCGGTGACTGCAGTGGTCGTCTTGTCGCCATACTGCCCGTCAACCTCAATGCCCAGCGCTTGTTGAATGGCTTCCACCTCGGCACCGGCACTTCCAGGCCCGACAGGAGTAGTTGCTGCCTGCGCCATGTTGGGTGCGCCACCCAATACCGATATAGCGGCGATCGCCCCGGCTACGCCAACCATGCCAGGGCCCGAAACGACCCCAGACTCTAAGACGGTTAGTTCGGGAGTCTCGCTTTCATGCTCCAGTGCCGTGTGAATTAATGCTAACGATTCCATCATGACCTCCGTTGCTTCATCTATAAAGGAGTTCCACCCGCAAGCTGCACTGCGATTGGGTGGTGAATAACTGTTGCAAAAATGACTACCCCAAACGACCTGAACGTTGAATCATACAAACGTGTTGAATGGTACAAATCTGCCAACGACTATCGTTGTTGCGGGAGCCAAATAGTGAGTAATACAAAAATGGGATAAGCGGGAGTATATCACCGCCTATCCCCTATGTACTAAGTGATGTACCAAATTCTTAAACTTTTAGTACGAACGAATTAAAAAAAGATCCGTTCAACTAAAGTTGCATGGATTAGTTGCAGCCACAGTTACAACCGCCATAGGAAACGGGGTAGTAGTACACGCCGGGGTAGGGGGAGTAGGACACACGACGGTAGTAACCATCGTAATAGTCGTCTTCATCGTAGGAGACGTCTTCCTCGTAATAGTCGTCATAGTTATCACCCTCGTAGTAGTTATGGGAGACGAGGGAGTAACCTAACTCATCATCGTAGTCAGCAACCCAACCACCTGTTTCTAGCGGTGTCCAATAGTAGCCGTCAACGTAGGCAACGTCTTCAAACTCCTGGTACAGATATGCACCTTCCTCGGCACCACCGATAACAGCAGCACTCAGGCCAGGATAGCTGCGAATGTTAAGGCCCACATCGTAGCGGGTGTCAACATAGCCAACGGGACGATATTGCTCATCCAAACCGAGAGCGGTTGCAGTTTCCTTGCCAACAACCCCATCAATTTCCTTCAAGCCTTGACGAATTTGGAAGTCCGTAATTGCAGCTTCCGTCTTCGCCCCATACTGACCATCGGCTTCTACACCGAGAGCCTTTTGAATTGCCTGGACATGTTCACCTGAACTACCAGGGCCAACCGGTGCTGTTGCTGCCGTTGCCTGACCAGGCGAAATACCCAGCACAGATGCCGCAACTGCTGCACCTGCCATCCCTAGCAATGCCGGATTAGGCAGTTTCAGATCATCCAACGCTGTTAGCTCTGGTTCCGGATTAGGGTCTTCGTAGCCAACAGCCATGTGAATAAATGCCAGTGATTCCATAAGTTTCCTCACTTAATTGCAGCCTCACTTGCCCAGGCTTATGGTGAATTGAGCTAAAGGATTAACAGTGTCCCAGCCGTCCATAATGACTGTGCAACTTTGGTGGGGTAGATCACTATTCATCAATGCTGAAGCAGGCTCTCCATCAAGAGCGCGCGATTAGGATTAACTGCTGATGTTGGAAAGAAACAGTATGGAAACTGATAGATCGCCCACACTTGCAGCGTACCTAAAACATTAGAATGAGCCAAATTAAGCTTACAGCAATGAAAAATTGTTTTATAACACTAACATGCGGCTCAATTTTTGGGAACCTTTAAGACGTTATTGATCACAATGTTTTGAGGTTTCTGTCGATCGCTCGACTTGTCATTCTATTAAGGGCTCCGGCAAAAGTAAGCTAGCTTTTGATTGGTTACAGTCAGTCCAAATAGATAGAAGATATCGCTACTGTTTTGCAGTTTATGACACAAACTGAGGGCTCAAAGCCTTGACAAACTGGCTTTTGACGAACTTTATTTCATGGGTCTATAGGTTGACGATTGGTAGGATTTAGTACAAACGAGGCATTTTCGCCTGATGCAGTTAATGATCCTACTGGGATAGATTGTCTGGAAAGAAGCGTTCCTTTGATAAAATTAGCTGCTCAACGAAAAAATGCTAAAAATCTTCCAGAATTTTTAGATCTCACTCTTTCGTACCACTTGGCATCCCCTTTATGGATGAGTTTTTAGAGTGTTTAAATCAGATCACTGATAGGTAAGAATGCTATCAGGTGGGACAGTTAATTTTTATGGATGTTGGTTTGTTTGGAGGAAATGGGCTGAGAGGTTGGTTGAAAAGACAGTGTCTGTAATTTTTTATACTTGGCAATCCTTTTTACACCCTTAAAAGGAGGGTATTCGTACCATCCCCCGCTGCGTTAGATGAAGCAGTGTGTGCTTGTGCTCGGAAATCGTTAGCAATGTTTGTAACGAAGTTGTCGATCCCCAATAAACAGCTTCCCAGTCTGGGTAGATTAAAACTTTAATTCATCCCCAATGCGGATAACCATCCCTGCCTGAGCCGCTGGAATGCGGGTGTTGACAGCTACACGATAGAAGTGATTAAACCGTGATCGCGTCACCCCTTCGGGTAATTCGGTTTGTCGGTTTGTGGCAAAGATTGATTGAAATTGTGGGTACGGTTCGCCGGTAATGGCATCTCGGGTGGGGACAATACAACGCTGGCAGGGGTTGATGCCCTGCATGGGAACCGACCCAAGTTGAAACGGTACCACGCTGTCTGCTTCGCCGTACAGTCGATCCTCCCAGAATGGTTCAACCCCATCAATTTCCAGATTGGTGCGTAAGCGCAACCGGATACTTTCCAGGCTGAGATCGGGGAACCATGTCGTTACCCGTTGGAGGGTTGCCATACTAACGAGGGTTGGCCCTGGTGAAGCGGTGTCATCAGGAAAGCCAACCTGCGTATTCTGCACGACCTGAACAGGGCATCCGAAAAAGTCACTCAACCAGTGATTCAAAGCCACGCGATCGCCATCCAGGTTGAAGTCGCTGGTTGCCCCCGTATCCTGACGGTGCAATGTCACACCTCGATGCGACAGGTCAAATCTGGCCCGTAACTGGTGTATCCTCGCGTTGCGTTTGGCGTTGACAAACTTTCCGGTTGCATCAAGGATGGCAAACTCGCGATCGCCCTGCAGTGCCCCACTGGGCAAAACGGTTGCCTGACTGACCGCAATCCCATCTAAAGATTTAATTGGAAACAGCAGAATCTGGGTGAGATAGGGCTTCATTAATGGGATTGTTTGGTCAACGCGGCCTGCGCTAAAGTCCAATCCGGGCGCAGGCGACGCGCCTGACGTAAATAGGGATGGTAAATGACCACATTGGGGTCAGGTGTATTGAAATGGATTAAAAAGCGAATGCACCGTTCCAGACTACCTTCAACGTGCATTTGCTGCACAT
>CAZGDE010000095.1:4489-11603 GCA_964524315.1 uncultured bacterium | reverse complement strand
TAAGGGTACATCCGACCAATGGGGCCGTTCACGGGCAATGGTTGCCGGAAAAATTGCATCCAGGTCACGGGTTACGGAGAAGGTAATGCTGACGATTTCCTCTGGATCCAATCGATTGTGAGCTTCCAGTTCATCCAGCAACTCGTGTACTGCTTCCCGGATGGCTTCGACAGAATTTTCTGAAGCAGTTGTTGCTCCCCGAATTGCACGAACTCGCCAACCCACGCCAGATCCTCCGCTGTAATAAATTGAATTCTTATGAACTGAAGCCAGGACTCTCGTTAGGACTGTAACAACTTAACTCACTGGAGCGCATCCAGATGAATTTTATTCAAGCAGCCTAAATAATATTAGTCCTCCTTCTAATCATGGCTGAAACTTACCGGAACGTCAGCAGAAACGCCAGACATCTTACCGAAATTTTGTGTTGGTTCACCATTGAGAAACCATTAAGGTGTTTTTTTGAAGAAACCGTGAGGTAAAGATGGTGGATTGAATCAATCCGCAAACTGTAGGAGCGGGCTTAGGAGATCAATCTCCATTTGGCAATGGATTTAACGGCAAAACCTGCCCCTACCCAATATCGAAGCTTTAAGTTATCTACGCTTGCCCCGTTTTAAGGGCGGTACAGCCAGAGGGGTAGCCCACTGGTTTCAAGGTCAAAGGCCAATGCTTCCAGGCCACTAGTCACACCAGGTAGGGTGCTGAACTGTCTGAGTCGCCCTTCGTCTCTGGAGAACAGTCGATTCAGAAGGGGTTTTCGTTCTTCCAGGGTGAAGCACCGGGTTTTATCTGGATCTAGCCCTGCCAGTTCAATGGCCCAGCGACGGGCATCATCTTCAGTGCCCAAACGGTCAACAATTCCCAGTTCTAAAGCCTGTTGCCCGGTAAAAATGCGTCCGTCGGCAAAGGTTCTGACGGTATCAACAGCGAGTTTGCGGGCGTCGGCGATTGTTTGCACAAATTGTTGATAGCTGACATCAATCAACTCTTGCAAAATATTTTTTTCTGGCTCAGTCAGTTCCCGGTCAAAGGCCAGGATGTCTTTATAGGGGCCAGATTTGATTACCTTAAAGGAAACACCTACTTTTTCCAGCAAGCGTTCCAGGTTGTTGCCCCGCAAAATTACACCGATGCTACCCGTAATTGTGCCGGGGTTAGCTACGATATGGGGCGCACCCATGCCAATGTAAACCCCGCCCGATGCGGAGATATTGCCAAAGCTAGCAACAATTTTCGTTTTCTGTTGCAGTTTCTTGAGTGCCTCATAAATTTCCTGTGAATCACCCACTGTACCACCAGGACTATCAATCCGCAGGAGTAGAGCTGGGAATTTACGTTCTTCTACCGTTTTAAGCGCTTCTAAGACGCGCTTCCGGGTTGCCCCAGCAATAACACCTGAAATTTCAATGCGAGCAATTTGCTTACGAAACCGAGGTTTAAAGAACCAGAGCATGGTGGTTGGAGGGTGGAAGTGAAAGGTTGATCTAAAATGCGCAAGATGTTAAGTCGGGGACAACGAGCCCTGATCCTGGCCTTCTGGGAGAACCTGACCTGGGAGCGAACGTTTCCTGGGCAGCACACTGCGATCCCCATGAAAGTATTTTCTAGTTTGCCTTATATTAACGGGCACTTGGTGTAGAGATTTCAACCCTCGGCGGTTGTACGGCGGAGTTGACGCCTACAGCATAAATATGAAAGCAGCACAAGTCTAAATTGTTTTATGAGACAGTTATACAAACTACTTAACATAAGTATAGATTAGGTACAATTTGAAAAAGCGATCGCCACTCGTCGCAAGACCCCAGTTCTCGCCAACCGTCTTTCTATCTTCATATTGCAGACACTCATTCACATAACCCATGACCTCAAAGCTGCCATTGCCCAAATTACCCTTTGCCCCCCTGTTGCTGATTGCTCCCTTTTTCTTCTGGGGAACGGCAATGGTTGCCATGAAAGGGGTCATCCCCAACACCACCCCACTCTTTATGGCAGGTATTCGCCTGGTTCCTGCCGGGTTTCTGGTTCTGGCCGCAGGTATGCTCATGGGGCGGCCCCAACCGCAAGGTTGGCGGGCCTGGGCTTGGATTTCACTCTTTGCCCTGGTGGATGGGGCATTATTCCAGGGGTTCCTGGCCGAAGGATTGGTGCGAACTGGGGCGGGCCTGGGTTCAGTCATGATTGACTCGCAACCACTGGCCGTAGCCTTACTGGCGCTCTGGTTATTTGGCGAACGAATTGGGCTATGGGGTTGGCTAGGGTTGGCCTTGGGCGTGACGGGAATTAGTTTGTTGGGGTTGCCATCCGCCTGGATTGCCGAAGTGGTGCAAAATGGCTCCTTACCGGCTGGCCTATCCTGGGGGGGCCATCTCCTGGTGGATCTCTTCCAGAATGGTCAGTGGTTGATGCTGTTAGCCGCCTTATCCATGGCAGTGGGTACCGTGTTGATGCGTTATGTCAGCCGTGAAGCTGACCCGGTAACGGCTACTGGTTGGCATATGATTCTGGGTGGGTTGCCTCTGTTTGCGCTGTCCGCTGGCTATGAAACGGGACAACTGAGCCAACTCGATCTGCCAAACTGGGTGGCTATGGGTTACTCGACGGTGTTTGGCAGTGCGATCGCCTATGGTCTGTTCTTTTATTTCGCCTCGACAGGAAGCCTGACCAGTCTTAGCTCGCTGACCTTTCTCACACCGGTTTTTGCCCTTTTATTTGGCAATCTATTTCTCAGCGAGATGTTGACTCCGTTGCAATTTTTTGGTGTGGGGCTCACCCTGGTCAGTATTTATTTAATTAATCAGCGAGATTGGCTAGCACAGCAATTCCAGCGTCAGGGTGCGCCAACGGTTGAAGCAAATTCAAATTGCTTACCAGTAACAGAAACCCCGCTGGTTGACCTGGCTAACGTGTCTGTACGGTTGACTGAACAAGAGTAAATTAGGCAAACGGTATTTACTTTGAAGATCCTATTTCTGTCAACGTCTGTAGGCCCGTTAGGTTCGGGTTTGGGCGGCGGGGTTGAGTTAACATTGCACAATCTTGCGCAAGCGTTAACCCAACGTCACCATACGATCACGATCGCGGCTCCCGTGGGTTCGATCTGCGCGAATTTTCCGATTGTGGAAATTCCTGGCGAACTCCAACCGACTGCCCAGACCGAGGGACGGGATGCCCCTGTGTGGATGCCGCCAGAATCGGTGATTGCCGCCATGGGGGATTACGCCTATCAGGTGCAGGGGCAGTATGATGTGCTGCTGAATTTTGCTTACGATTGGTTGCCCTTTTACCTGTCACCCTTCTTCCAACGGCCGATCGCCCACCTGGTCAGCATGGGATCATTAACCGATGTGATGGATCGCATCATCGGGCAGGTTGCTGACAGGTTGCCCGGTACCATTGCCGTACACAGTCGGGTGCAGGCAGAGACGTTTGCCTTTGGCGATCGCTGTCGCATTCTGGGGAATGGGTTTGACCTCTCGTTGTATGAGTTTTGTGGCACCCCGCAAGACCACCTGGGTTGGGTGGGGCGTATTGCCCCGGAAAAAGGTTTGGAAGATGCGGTGGCAGCCGCTCAAAAAACGGGCATCCCGCTCAAAATTTGGGGAGTGTTGCAGGATGTTGCTTACTGGCATGATATTTGTGACCAGTATCCTGATGCTCCGGTGGAGTATGCCGGGTTCCTGCCAACGGCAGAGTTGCAGCAGGAGTTGGGTAAATGTCGGGCATTGCTAATGACACCCCGATGGGTGGAAGCGTTTGGGAATGTGGCGATCGAAGCGCTTGCTTGCGGGGTACCCGTGATTGCTTACCGTCGGGGTGGGCCAGCAGAAATTGTACAGGATGGTAAAACGGGTTGGTTGGTAGAGCCAGATCGGGTGGATGGCCTGGTAGCGGCGATCGCCCAACTGGATCGGATTGATCGTGCTACCTGTCGAGCCCAGGCGGCGGCAGAATATTCGCTGGAGGCAATGGGCGATCGGGTTGAGGCATGGTTCGGGGATATCACCTCCAACTAGTGGTTATTCAAAAAATACGCTGCCTGTAGGAGGGGCGAACGGCCGTATCGCCTGACGGCATGGCTGCGCTTTTCCTGTATACCCATTAGGGCTTTACGCCTTTACATATAGCGGAAATTACCCTTAGTCTAAACTCCCAGGTCAAGGGGTGAGGCTTGAAATGATGCGTTTTTATCCGCTGGGGATCTTGCCTGCTTGGGCGCTATGATTATGTCGGGCAAAGTGGCAGGCGGAGGGTAAAGCGGATGATATGGTCGTTACTGGTAACGGTGATCACCCCTTGCAAATGCTCGACCAACTTTTTTACCAAGGCCAATCCTAAACCCGTACCGCCATGTTTCCAGGGATCGGTTGTGGGAATGCGGTAAAACTTATCAAAAACCCGAGGTAGTTCGGTTGCCGGAATGGTGATACCAGAATTAATGACGCTAATATTGAGCGTTCTGGGATCGTCGTCGTGCAGATCTGCCAGATGGGCTTTTATCGTAATAGTTCCATCTGGTGGGGTGTATTTGTAGGCATTGTTCAATAGTTCTGTGAGAATGCGGCTGAGACTGGTGAGATCAGTCGTGAGGGGTGGTAAATCCGGTTCAATTTGGATGTGTAGCTGTTGATGCTGGCTGTTCGCTCGTAGTTCAAATACTTCTAAGACGTGGGCGAGCCAATCATTCAGGCGAATTGTGCTTAATTCGAGCGGACGTGTCCCGGCTTCCAGATGTTGTAAGTCCAACAAGTCTTGAATGAGATGGATTTCCCGTTCACATTCCTCTTGCAGGATTTTGAAATATTGGATGACTTTGTTGTGCGCGACCGTTGGGGCGGTTTCGGTCAGTAAGGTTTGACCGTCATTGGTCGCGATCTTGATTAGCTGGACAGCCATTTGGATATTGGCAACGGGTGTTCTCAACTCATGGGAAATCGTGCTGAGAAAATCGTCCTTTAACTGGTTGAGGCGCTGGAGTTCGTCAATTTGGGCTTGCGCTGCTTGAAAAAAGCGGGATTGACGGAGGGCGATCGCACAATGATTGGCGACCTGCTGTACCAGGCTGATTTCTTGTTCACTAAACCCGGCTGCTAAAGGTTTAAATAACCAGAGTGTTCCCAGAATCGATCGCTCATCCCAGATGGGACAGATCAGCATAGCCGCATATTGCTTGCTCACATCGGGGTTGATGTCACACAACGCAAATGGAATTTTTTGGGCAAGTTGGGCGTAAAGTTCGGGGGATTGGGTTTCAGAAAGATTGATACCGTAGGCGGGGAGGGCGTCGGGATGGGCCGACCGATGGCTCATGGTCGTTGCTTGGTTGGTATGGTAAAGCACGATATCGCAACCCTGAGCCTGTAAGGTTGTGGTTAATTCCTGGATAGCAGCCTGGAGAATTTGGGTTTCGTCGAGGGAGTCCCGCACTCGATCAGTGATGTGTTTCAGGGTTGTTTCAAACTCTAGTGCTTGGCGTAGTTCCAGGGTGCGCATTTGAACTTCTTGTTCCAGGCTGACATTCAAATGTTGGACTTGTTGATATAGCTCCGTGAGCTGTTGTTGTTGCTGGCGAATTTGTAATTGGTAGTTAATTCGAGCCAGTACTTCCTGAACCTGAAATGGTTTGGTAATGTAGTCAACTCCACCCATTTCAAAGGCTTTGACTTTATCAGCCAGATCATCCAGGGCACTGAGAAAGATGATGGGAATTGCCGATGTTTGCGGATTTTGCTTTAATGCGGAGCATACGGCATAGCCATCCATATGCGGCATGCGAATATCAAGCAGAATGAGATCGGGGGGTTGGGAAGAGACGGTTTTAAGGGCAGTTCTACCATTAATTGCTTGCCTCACAAGATAGCCACGCTGTTGGAGGATACCAGATAGCGACCGGAGGTTTTCCGGCTGATCGTCAACAACAAGGAGACTGACTGGTTTATCTACCATTAGGAACTCGTCGCACTAATTAGAAAATCATATCTCGCCCATTTAGTATTCCCGCTAATTGTTATACCAGTTCAATTGCAGCTACACATCAGCAAAGGGACTAACGCAATACCGGAGTTACTGGTGGAATTACGAGAATCTGGGCCAGATGTTGCCAAAAGTTATCTTCACCATTAATTAGCTGGGAGTTTAAACTCAATGCAATTTGTCGCTATTTGTAAGGGCGTTATAGCGATCCTATTTGGATTGTGAAAGGGCTTTCCCGACAGGGAAAGGCTTTCACAACTCTCTTTGTTCACTAACAATCTAGGGCGGCTATAGCAATCTTATCCTTCACTTAATTGCATGATGGTTTCAAATTGGTAATCATGATTCAACTGTTTCAACCTGTTAATCAGGTTGATTTTATCGGCGGGAATTTGTTGAATTAGGTTATTAACTTCGTCGGCGTAGCAGTTCAATGCGGCTTGATGGAGCGCCTGAATCCACTCACCGGGCATAATTTTTAAGTCGGCAGGTTGCAGTTTCATTGGGGTAGCGGTGGACTGATGGCCGGTTGCACTGGTACGAGGCGCGATCGCCCTGCTGGGATGGTTGCTACCTGTGGGCGTGCTGGTTTCTGCATAAAGATACTGCAGTTGCAAATGGGTTGCCATAATGTTGAATAGCACAGCTTCCTGTACTGGCTTTGTCACGAAGTCGTCAAAGCCTATGGCAACGGCGCGATCGCGATCGTCGGCAAACACCTGCGCCGTAAAGGCAATAATTTTCGTGGTGTGTAAGGGTGGGGCTTCCGTGCCATTACCCCTCTGGTGCTGCTCCAACTGGCGAATTCGATGGGTTGTTTCGTAACCATCAATACCCGGTATGCGCAGATCCATCCAGATCAGATCGGGCTGCCACTCCTGCCATAGCCGAATTGCATCTTCGCCGTTAGCCGTTTGTTGCACTTGAAAACCCACCCGGCTTAAGAGGGTCATTAACAGTTGGCAGTTTGCCGGATGATCATCCACTACCAAAATCCGATAGTCTGGTTGTCCAGGAGCCAGCCCAATGACGCGCAAATTTGTTACCAGTGTGGGCACTTGATTGGCGTCGGCGGGTCGCACCGGAATTTTCACGCGAAATGTGCTACCCCGATTGAGAGTGCTAGTGACGGATAAGGCTC
>CAZGDE010000095.1:0-4479 GCA_964524315.1 uncultured bacterium | reverse complement strand
ATAAGGCTCCACCCATTAAACTGACAAACTTTTGGCTGATCGCTAATCCTAAACCCGTCCCTTCCGAGGTTTTGCGTCCCGCTTGGGCCTGGGCAAAGGCATCAAAAATGGTTTCCAGTTCATCTGTGGCAATACCCACACCCGTATCTTTAACATCAAATTGCAGGTAATAGACATCGAGTGGCAAATTTGCCTCTGAAGGACTGTCTGCCCCAGCTTCCCCAGGTTGGGGGGAGGGACTGGGTGGTGGTTGGCTGGACGCTGGCAGTTGATTGACTCGCAACAGAACACTACCATTCTGGGTGAACTTGACCGCATTGCTCAGCAGGTTAATCAGTACCTGGCGGAGTTTATTACCATCGATGACAATGTATGGCTGCAAGTCGGGATCAAGTTCCAGGGTAAATTGCAAACCCTTGGCTGCGGCCCGTTGTTGGAACATGTCGCGCAGGGTTTGTAGGAGGTTGGATAGATCAACCCCTGTTTCTTCCAGGGTGATGCGTCCAGCTTCGATTTTAGACAGGTTTAACACATCGTTGATTAGACTCAGCAGGTGATCACCGCTGCGGTGGATGGTGCGCAAATATTCCTGCTGTTCTGTTGTGAGGGATGGGTCATGGCTCATAAGTTGGGCATAACCGAGGATGATATTGAGCGGTGTGCGTAGCTCATGACTCATATTGGCGAGGAAAATACTCTTTGCCCGATTAGCTGACTCCGAGGCTTCTTTGGCCTGTTGCAGTTCTAATTCGGCTTCTTTCAAATCTGTGATGTCCATTTCAATGCCATCCCAGACAACCCGCCCATCGGGCATTTGCCGGGGTGCCGACCGCAAATAGGACCATTGAATCCTTCCTTGGGTCGTCCGTTTCCGCATCTGCATTTCAAAAATTGACAGGGTTTGTCTTGACTCTGCCATGATTTCGTCATGCAATTGGCGGTCTTCGGCCACGATCAAGTTGTATAAAACCCCAGGGTCTTGCAGAATATCTGCCGGTCGGATACCCGTCAGCTTTTCGATGCCCGCACTGATGAAGGAAAAATATATTTGCCCATCGGGTTCTTGCACCAGTTGATAGATGGCACCATTGGGAATGTTGTTACCCAGAGTTCGCAGTAAATACTCCCGTTCCTGGAGGGTGAGTTCCATCTGTTTGCGATCGGTAATATCCAATACCGTCCCAAACAGACAGGTAATCCACTGCTGGGAATTCCACATGACTTCACCGCGAGCTTCCAGATAGCGTAGTGACCCGTCGGGGCGGATGATTCGACAGTCGAATTCATAGCCCGTGCCATTGCTGATTGCCCGTTCGATTTGCTGTTGCCACAGTGCAGCATCAGCCGGATGTAAGTAATCCAGCATTGCTTCGTAGGTGGGGGCGGGTTGGTCGGGGGACAGCCCAAAAATGTGGTACATCTCCTCTGACCAGCGGGTTTCCTGGGAAATGACGTTATATTGCCAGTTGCCAATATGGGCAATGCGTTGGGCCTGGGCAAGGGCGGCTTCGCTCTGCTCAATGAGATCGGCAGCCCGTTTGCGATCGCTAATATCGGTCATGGCCCCGATACAACGGTTAACCTCACCGCGATCGCCCAGGGAAATATAACCCCGGTTGAGAACGTAGGCCCAGGTTTTGTCGGCCCGTCGGAAACGATGCTCAACGCTCCAGGCGGATTGTCGTCGTTTGACGGCTGTATTGTAGGCAGTCAGAAATGTAGGTAAGTCTTCGGGATGAATTTGATCGAGCCAGAACTCCAGGGTGTGGGGAATTGTGGTGACATCATAACCAAATACGGTTTGAAAGCCTTTGCCCCACCAGACATGGTTGGTTGCCTGTACCCAGTCCCACACGGCATCATTCGTTGCTTCAATGACCAGACGCAGACGTTCTTCACTTTCGCGTAAACGGGCTTCGGCGTATTTGCGATCGGTCACGTCAATGGACATGCCAATCATGCGGGAGGGATTGCCAGCGGCATCGGTCAGTACGCGGGCGTTGACCTGCACCCAGCGCCATACCGGATTTTGGCCCGCTGCCAGAATCCGATGTTCAAACTGGAATGCCCCTTTCTGGGCGATCGCCGTTGCATTGGCCCGCTGCAAGGGTTCCCGGTCTTCAGGATGCACCAGCGATAGGGCCTCACTGTAGGCCATTGTGGTAGGCCATTGGGGAGCAACGGTCATGGTGAACCAGAGCTGATCGGTTTGGAGATCCCGCTCCCAGGCGATCGCGCCGGAGATCTCCAGGGCCAGCCGCAGTCGCATGTCTCGATCGTGCAGTTGCGCCTCGATCTGTTTCTGACTGGTGATATCAGTACTCACCCCGGTCACCAGCCAGCAGGCTGCCGCCGCATCATAACGGGAGGTGTACGTGGCGGCGATCCAGCGTAGGTCACCTTGTTTATGTTGGTAGCGGAACTCGACGGTGCTAGTACGTTCTGCCATGATGTTGGCAAACACGGGCATCAGAACGTTATCCCGGTCTGCCGGAAATACATGGGATATCCAGAGATTCTTATCTGCGATGATTTCAGCCGCTGTGTAACCAAACAGTGTCTCACAACCGGGAGATTGGTAATCGTACTCCCAATCGTGATTGGCAAACACACGGAAGCGCACAATCGACGACAGGTAAGTGCCGTTTAAAATATCGGTGAGTTGGGCTTCGGATGCTTGCAATGCCAGTTCGGCCTGACGCCCTGCGGCTTTGATCCGCTTGCGCTCACTGATGTCAATATCAACTCCGTTGACGATGAGTTCACCCTGTTCCCCTCTGGTAAAGCGAGCATTGTCTGAGATCCAGCGATACTCGCCATTGGCTGCCAGCAGTCGGTATTCTAAAACAAGGGGTTCCAGGGTTTGGCCGCCCTGCTGTAAGGCTTCCGTAAATTTCTGGATATCATCTGGATGGATAAGTTCCAGCGCACGATGGGGCTGGGCCATGACCACGTGGGGATCGATGGCGAGCAAATCGCGATAGCCATCACTCAGAAACAAGCTGGTGAGATGGTAGTCCTGGTCATATACAGCCCGGTAAACGCCACCTGGAATGTTTTGGATGATGCTGGTAAGTTGATATTCCTGTTCTTGTAAATGGGTGTTTTGGGCATCCAGTTGTCGAGCCAACTGCCGTAGCTGGAGCTGGGTCTGAATGCGGGTGGTCACTTCCTGCCGATGGAATGGCTTGGTCAGGTAATCTACCCCACCGAGTGTAAAGCCTGCCTCCCGATCAAAGGACTCAGACAATGCGGTGAGGAAAATGACCGGAATTTCGGCGGTGCCTTGTCTGGCTTTCAGTTTCTGGCAGACCTCCAGGCTATCCATATCTGGCAACAGGGTGGCCAGCAAAATTAAGTCAGGCTTGAGCTGCGTCAGTTTTTTCAGCGCTGTTTTGCCATCCCGAACCAGTTGCACTTGCCACCCTTGATCCGTCAGCAGGTCGACTAAAACCAGCGTACTTTCGGGATCGTTTTCAATGACAAGAATTTGGGGTGTTGTCATTAATGGCGCTTTCAAAGCTGTCACTTGCAAACTCATTTGGACGCTGGCTTAACTCAATGATCTGGTCAAATTGAAAGTTTTTCACCCAATTAGTCAGCCTGATAGCGACATCGACATGACTATCAGGAATTTGCTCGATCAATTGCAGCAGCCGTTGATCAAACCCGCGAATCGCCGCCGCGTATAGTTCCTGTTGCCAGGCAATGGGCATGGTTGATAGAACATCTGCGTCGAGTATCCCCGCTGCGGTGGGAGTAGGCGGGCAACTGGTTGGAGAAGCTACAGCGGCGTCAGCCCCGAGCGTTATGTCCCGCTCGGCATAAACGTAGCGCACACCTAAATGTTCAGCGATCTTGTCAAAGATGATCTCGCTGCGAAATGGTTTACGCACAAAGTCGTCGCAACCGGCAATTAACGTATAGGTGCGTTGTTCTTCCAGGGCACCGGCTGTCAGTGCAATAATTTTGGTGGGTGAGGATGGTGGGATTGTGCGGGCCTCCTGTTGACGAATTTGGCGCGTGGCGGCGTAACCATCAATTGTAGGCATTCGCATATCCATCCAAATCAGGTGCGGGTGCCACTTTTGCCAGATTGCGATCGCTTCTTCGCCGTTGGTTGCTGCCTGCACCTCAAACCCCGTTAAATGGAGAAGTTTGACGAGCAATTTTCGGTTTGCCCGGTTATCTTCTGCGACCAGAATTCGGTAGGAGGTTTGGTCAGGTGCTAATCCAATTATCTGTCTGGAATGGTCAAACGTGCGAGTCTCGACCGTTTCTACCTGTTCTACCTGCACATTGAACTGAAAGGTGGCCCCCTGACCGGGAGTGCTATGTACGGCGATGTCTCCCCCCATTAGTTGCACATACCGCTGGCTGATGGGCAAGCCCAGCCCGGTTCCTTCCTGCGATCGCCGTCCGGCTTCAGTTTGCACAAATGGGTCAAATAAGCTGTCCAGATCCTCGGCTCCAATACCG
>CAZGDE010000094.1:14290-19555 GCA_964524315.1 uncultured bacterium | reverse complement strand
CTCTCCAGCCGAGCTATATCAGTTCTGGCGCAATTTTGAGAATTTGCCCCGGTTCATGAAGCATCTCAAATCGGTCACCGTTGTCAGTGACATTCGCTCCCATTGGATTGCCAATGCACCGATGGGTGGCAGTGTGGAATGGGATGCCGACATTGTGACCGATCAGGAAAATCAACTGATTGCCTGGACGTCCGTTGAAGGTGCCGATGTGGATAACTCCGGCTTTGTCCGGTTCAAACCCGCACCAGAGGGACGGGGTACCGAAGTCAAAGTGGTGGTGGAATACAACGTGCCTGGTGGCATGGTCACAGCAACGATCGCCAAACTCTTTGGGGAAGAACCGGAACAACAAATTGGCGATGAGTTACGCCACTTCAAAATGCTGATGGAAGCAGGCGAAATTGCCACCACAGAAGGGCAAACCTCCTGTCGGGCGCGGAAATAGAGAACTTATCCAGAATTTAGCAAAAGAAGGAATAGTCTAATGAAAGCAGTTTGCTGGCATGGTGCGATGGATATGCGGGTAGAGACTGTCCCCGATCCGGAGATTCTGAATCCCAGAGATGCCATTATCAAAATTACCTCAACCGCCATCTGTGGCTCCGATCTGCATATCTATGACGGCTTTATCCCCTCGATGCAGGAAGGGGATATCATCGGTCACGAATTTATGGGAGAGGTAGTCGATGTTGGTAGCGAGGTGAAAAAGCTGAAGAAGGGCGATCGCGTGATTGTGCCCTTTCCCATTTCCTGTGGACACTGCTTTTTCTGCCAGCGCGACTTGTGGTCCCTCTGCGATAACTCGAACCCCAATCCGAATGCAGGCCTGATCGAGAAAATGTATGGCCATTCCCCCGCCGCCCTGTTTGGCTATTCCCATCTCTTTGGCGGTTACGCTGGCGGACAGGCGGAATACGCACGGGTACCATTTGCCGACGTTGGCCCCTTCAAAGTTCCCGCCAAACTGACCGATGAGCAGGTTCTCTTCCTCACGGACATTCTGCCCACGGGCTACATGGCAGCCGAAAACTGCAACATTCAACCCGGTGATACGGTCGCCATTTGGGGGTGCGGTCCGGTTGGTCAATTTGCGATTAAGAGTGCGTTCCTGTTGGGGGCAGAACGGGTGATCGCGATCGATCGCTTCCCTGAACGATTACAGCTGGCACGGGAATTTGGGGGTGCGGAAGTCATCAACTACGAAGAAGTGGATCCCGGCGAAGCCCTGAAGGAGATGACAGGTGGACGGGGTCCCGACTCCTGCCTGGATGCGGTCGGCATGGAAGCCCATGGTATGGGCATGGAAGGCTTGTACGACAAAGTAAAACAGGCAGTCCGGATGGAAACCGATCGCCCCAATGTGCTGCGGCAGGCGATCGTTGCCTGTCGGAAGGGCGGCACCGTTTCGCTGGCGGGCGTTTACGGTGGCTTCATCGACAAGGTGCCCATGGGAGCTGCTTTTAACAAAGGGCTGACCCTCAAAATGGGACAAACCCACGTCCACAAGTACCTGAATCGGTTGCTGGAACATATTCAGCGGGGCGATATTGACCCACCCCGCATCATTAGCCATCATCTTCCCCTGGAGCAGGCTCCCCACGGGTATGACATCTTCAAAAACAAGCGGGAAAATTGCACGAAGGTCGTGCTGCATCCTAATGGATAAAGAGTAGGGGGCGACGGGTAGGGGAAGATGCGATCGCCTGTACGCACCTTACCAGGAACCTACCCGTCACCCCATTTGGGCTGACACAGTTTTTGGCGAAGCAAAATGGTTCATCCAAATCCAAAATGGTATTAGTTCAACCTGCTTTCAAAGACTGTGCGCTTGCGTTACCGTTTTTCTGTGATCGCCATTGGTTTACTCCTGATCAACCTTTCGGGTTGTGAAGTACTGCTCAACGTCTTCTCGTCCCCCCCCTCGCCGCCAGGTTTAGCTGCCTCAGAACTAGCCATCATTGTCAATCAGGCCGATCCATTAAGCCAGGAAATTGGCACCTACTACCAGCAACGTCGGGGGATCCCCACAGAAAATCTGATTTCTGTTACCTTTCCGCCCAACCGTACAACACTTTCACCGGCCGAATTTGCCCAAATTAAACGCCAGATTGATGGGAAGACGCCCCATCGGGTACAGGCATTTGCCCTGACGTGGGCTGCGCCGTACCGGGTTGGGTGCATGTCGATTACCTCTGCCTTTGCCTTTGGTTTTAGCGATCGCTACTGTGCCAATACCTGTAAAGCCACTGCCGCCAACCCCTACTTCAACCAGCCTAGCCATAAACCCTACGACGACTTTCAAATGCGCCCAACGATGGCGATCGCGGCCAGGAATATCAACCAGGCAAAGGAACTAATTGATCGGGGTATCAGGGCTGATGGTACCCGGCCCACTGGTACCGCCTACCTGCTGTCCACCAGCGACCAACCCCGCAACGTCCGGGCAGCGCTCTACGACGAAACAGTCCGGTTACTCAATCCCCAGTTACAAATCCAGGTCATCCAGGCCAATGCGCTAGAACGCAAATCCGACGTTCTGTTCTACTTCACCGGACGTATGGAAGTGGAGAAAATCAGTAGTAACCGGTTTTTGCCGGGGGCGATCGCCGACCACCTCACCTCTTTTGGTGGCATGTTGACCGACAGTTCTCAAATGAGCGCCCTACGCTGGCTGGAAGCCGGGGCCACAGGCAGTTATGGAACAGTAGTCGAACCCTGCAATTTTCCCCAAAAATTTCCCCATCCGGGTGTCGTCATGAGCCATTACCTGGCAGGTAACACCTTGATCGAGGCGTACTGGAAAAGTGTCGCCTGGACAGGACAGGGAATTTTTGTGGGCGAACCCTTAGCAAGGCCGTATTGATGCTTAGTTTGGAGAATGGGTCTGGGAGAAGTAAGAATAGCGATCGCCGAAGCTCCAGGGCATATCCTTACCCTTTCAGCAACTCATCCGCCCAAGCACCGTTACTCATCTTCCGCAAACACGTACTTGTAAAGATCTTCAGGCTTGGGTTCAGGACTTTCCAGCGCAAACTTAATGGCATCCTCAACCGTTGCCTGGATCTTTTTATCGATTTCCTTCAACTCTTGCTGCGATGCCAGATTCTGCTCCAGCAGGTAAGCGGCAAACTTTTTGATCGGATCACGAGCCAACCAGGCTTCTTTTTCAGCTTTAGAGCGCAGTTCGTCTGGATCTGCCAGGGAGTGCCCCCGGAAACGGTAAGTGAGGCATTCAATCAGGGTCGGACCTTCACCGGCACGGGCACGGGCAACGGCTTCCTGGGCAACGGCCCGAACTGCCAGCACGTCCATGCCATCTACCTCGACGCCGGGCATGCCAAAGACACTGGCTTTTTTATAAATTTCCGGCTGGGACGTAGCCCGCTCATGGGCCATCCCGATCGCCCATTTGTTGTTTTCCACCACGAACAGAATGGGCAGTTTCCACAGGGCAGCCATGTTCAGACATTCAAAAAACTGCCCGTTATTGGTCGTACCATCCCCAAAGAAGGCAGCCGTTACCTGGTCTGACGATTCATCGCCCATCACTTCCCGACGATACTTCGACTGAAACGCAGCACCCGTTGCGACCGGAATACCTTCACCAATGAAGGCATAACCACCTAGAAGTCGATGCTCGGCGGAAAACAGGTGCATGGATCCACCCCGCCCCCTACTACAACCCGCTTCCTTCCCAAACAGTTCTGCCATCACACTGCGGGCCGGAACCCCCGCGCTGAGGGCATGGACGTGGTCACGGTACGTACTACAGACGTAATCTTCACCGGGGCGCATGGCCTGGATGATACCCGTTGAAACCGCTTCCTGCCCGTTGTAGAGGTGGACAAAGCCAAACATTTTGCCGCGATAGTACATCTCGGCGCACTTGTCCTCGAAGAAGCGTCCCAATACCATGTCTTCGTATAAACGCAGACCTTCCTCACGGGTAACTTTTGCCGTCGCTGCCTGAAATTTTGGGAGTACCCTTTCTTGAACCATTGATTTTGTCCTGATGGAGAACGTTCAAACTTTTTAGAATTAATGTTACTTCCTGGAAGTTTTTGAATATCCTGTTGTAGACTGCCTCATTGGCAACTACGGGTTATGATGGTTGCACTTTATGGCAACCGTCACAAGTGATCTTTATGGATTGACCATTGATCGCTACCATAGCTTAACCTTACTGCTTATTCCTGGGGAAGTGGAACTGTGCGTATCCCTCTCGACTATTATCGGATATTAGGTCTGCCCATTCAGGCTACCAATGACCAATTGCGTCAAGCCCATCGCGATCGCACGCTGCAACTGCCCCGGCGTGAATATTCCGATGCGGCGATCGCCTCCCGACGAAAATTACTGGATGAGGCATACGCAGTTCTCTCCCATCCCGAACGGCGAAAGACGTATGACCTGAGTTTTCTGGCAAAAACCTACGACCTGGAACCAGAGGCAGAACTTGGCACGGCACCCGCCGATAAATTGCCATCGTCTGGCGGTGCTGATGCAGGTACCGATCTCCACACGCCCAGTATTGAAATCCAGGATGAACAACTGGTTGGCACTCTACTGGTGCTACAGGATCTGGGTGAATATGAACTGGTCTTGAAGCTAGGACGACCGTTTATCACGGGTGGTAATGCCAGCCTGAAAGGTGGTCAATATGGCGATCCCAGCATTATTTACTCCGATATTGTTTTGACAGTAGCTCTGGCCTGCCTGGAACTGGGGCGAGAGCAGTGGCAACAAGGCCAGTACGAAAATGCCGCCGAGGCCCTGGAAACCGGACAACAATTGCTCCTACGGGAAGGTTTATTCGCAGGAGTACGTGGCGAAATTCAAAACGACCTGTATAAATTGCGTCCCTACCGGGTGCTAGAACTGCTGGCCCTAACCGAGGATCGCACTGAGGAACGCTACCGGGGGATGCAGTTACTTCAGGAAATGCTGCAAGAGCGAGATGGCATCGATGGGGCCGGGGATGACCAGTCTGGCCTGAACATCGACGATTTCCTCCGCTTTATCCAGCAGCTCCGAGGGCAACTGACAGCAGCAGAACAACAAATTTTGTTTGAGCAGGAAGCCCAGCGTCCCTCGGCGGTAGCGACCTATCTGGCAGTCTACGCCCTGTTAGCGCGCGGGTTTGCCGATCGCCAACCCGTCCTGATTCGGCGGGCCAAGCTACTGCTAATGCGGTTGAGCAGTCGGCAGGATGTTCACCTGGAGCAAGCCGTCTGTGCCCTGTTACTGGGGCAAACAGAAGAAGCC
>CAZGDE010000094.1:0-14280 GCA_964524315.1 uncultured bacterium | reverse complement strand
AAGCCAGTCGGGCATTAGAACTCAGCCAGGAATACGGGCCGATCGCCTTTATCCGCGAACATTCCCAGGGTGCGCCTGACCTGCTACCTGGCCTTTGTCTCTACGCCGAACGCTGGTTGCAGGATGAAGTATTCCCCCATTTCCGGGACTTAGCGCGGCTACGGAGTTCACTCAAAGAATACTTTGCCGATCCCCAGGTACAGTCTTACCTGGAAGAACTACCCAATGAGATGGATGCGGTTAGCGAATGGACCCTGGAACATTCTGCCTCACCAGCAATGGCAGGGCAGACAGCCCCAACTGGGGTCGCCTCCTTTAGTCCACCCAATTCCCGTCCTACTACACCCTCTCCCACGTATCCCCAACCAACCTATGCCACAAGTGGTGGTTTTGCCGGCGGGCGAGAACCGGAAGAGGCATTGATTGCAGCAGCCCAGACCCGGATCGCTGCCCGCACAGCAACCGCAACGATGACGCCTGATCGCCCCCTCAGCGATGGCACTGTGCCACCTGCCGCAGAACGCATTGGCACGCCCCCTCCGGATGCACCACCGAGTCGACCTCAACGGGGCGGCGATCGTAACCGTAGCACCGGCGGCAGTGGCCGAGCTGATGCCGCTACACCAGCCCGACGCAAGGCCGATGATGACCGGGGCCGGCAACGAACCGCTGCTGCTTCCGGTGGTATAGGGCGAGTTCTGCTACCAGTTGCCGTCATCATTGGCATGGTCACCCTTGGCTTCCTGGTAGCATGGTTGCTCAAGAGTTGGCAAACTGCGGCAACGAAGCAAGCACAACAGCCCGAACAACCCCTGGTACAGCTGGATGTTCCTCTGGTTGAACTTGCAGAACCAGTTGTGACCGACCCAACCATGGTCGCGACTCTGACTAATGAGTCGGCTGAAAAACTCATTATGTTGTGGCTAGAAGCTAAAGCCCAGGCATTAGGGCCGGATCATGTCACAACCAAACTGGATCAGATTTTGGTGGAGCCACGCTTATCAGAATGGCGGGCAACGGCGGAAGATGCTAAACAATCTGGCTCTTACCGAAAGTATAAGCATGTTGCAAAAGTTACATCCGTCGAACAGAGTAAGGAGAAACCTGATCAGGCAAAAGTATTTGCTGAGGTCAGCGAATCAACCGAGTATTACAAAGCTGACCAGTTAGAAGACTCCAGATCGGATCCGGAACTGCGCGTTCAGTATGACCTGGTTCGTATTGACAACAAATGGCGAATTCAAAACTGGCAAGTTATTCAGTAAAGCAAAAGTAATGAATGTTGTGAAGCAGTCATTAACTTTTGCCGGGTAGTCTTACCGCTGAGTTGTCTATGGCAAAGCACGGCTACACTATAGGAAGGGATAGTTTACGCTTACCCAGAAGTTATGTCTTTAAGTGATTACTTGCACCTTTAAGTGATTACTTACACACTCCTAACGCACAGTTAATTTGACCAGGCAAAGCAGCTAGTCGGAGCGGCCCAATGTATTCAGGCATTGCCACTGCTTTGAGGAGCGATTTGCCTGTTGTCGTTTATCAGCCCCAGCATCTTGCATAGAGTGCGGTTAATGAACGGTATCAATGCTTACCAAACATCAGACTAATGATAGAATCAGCCTGGACTAATAGGAGGCACCTATGCCACTTACCCTAGCGTTAGACCATACCAAGAGTCAGCCAAGCTTAAAAATGGGTCGTGTCCTGGTTGTGGAAGATGAAGGGCTAATTTGTGAAACCATTGCCCTGGCATTAACAGATGAAGGCTATGAAGTAGTAACAGCAGCGGACGGTCGTGCTGCGCTTGAATTAATTCACCGGACAGAAAATTCTGACCTGAATAATCCTGCTCAAGCCTCTCTTCCTGGTCTACGCCAACCCGTCGGTCAGCCATTTGACCTGATCATCCTGGATCTGATGTTGCCTTACATCAATGGGCTCGATTTATGTCGATTAATCCGACGCGAAGGCAACAGTGTCCCTATCCTCATGCTCAGCGCGAAGGGCAGTGAAACTGATCGGGTAGTCGGTTTAGAAGTCGGAGCAGATGATTATCTCACTAAACCATTTGGGATGCGGGAATTGATTGCCCGGTGTCGAGCCCTTCTACGTCGTCACAACCACCTCCAGTTAGAGCCGGAACAACCATCATTAAAGTTCCGTGATATTACGTTGTTTCCCCAAGAGTGCCGCGTCCTGGTAAGAGGTGATGAAATTGGATTCTCACCTAAAGAGTTCAAGATTCTGGAGTTGTTCATGAGCTATCCCCGCCGGGTTTGGTCGCGCGAACAGTTGCTAGAACGTATTTGGGGACCAGACTTTATCGGTGACAGTAAAACCGTCGACGTACATATTCGTTGGTTAAGAGAAAAATTAGAAGTCGATCCCAGCAACCCTGAGTATCTGGTAACGGTACGTGGGTTTGGTTATCGGTTTGGCTAGGCTTGACGTTGCGCCATTGGCAGTCGGCATAATGAGAGTTGGTATAACCGCTAATGACGCATTAACGTGGAACTTCTTTGGTTTCTGCTGGGGCTGCTAGTCGGGTTAACACTCCTGGGCTGGTACCACTTTCAACTCAATGCCAGACTGAAACAGTTACTTCGCTACTTAAAACCAGATGCTTTGAGGTGGTCATTGAAGACAACCTCAAGCCTGTCGCGGGCGATCGCCGACTATGGGCTGGAACAGCAGCGGTTAGCCAGAGAAGTAGAGCGATGGCGCTGGATCTGCCAGATCGCCCCAATGGGTTTTTTGCAGGTAGACGAAGACAATCAATTAATATCCTGTAACCTGGTGGCGGGTCAGTTACTTGGGATTCAATCCCAGTCTTCACCACAAGCACGCCTGTTATTGGAACTGGTACGTTCCTACGAGTTAGATCAACTGATTGAGCAAACTCGCCTGACGGGCACCCCCAATCACAAGGAATGGACGTTCCATCCCGTCTTCGCCGACCCGTCGCTCCTATCCCAGCAAACTCCCCGTCCCCTGAAAGCCTATGCTGTGCCCTTAGACAAGGGGGCCGTAGGCGTATTCTTAGAGAATCGGCAGGAATCTGTATCCTTAGCGCAACAGCGCGATCGCTGGATTTCCGATGTTGCCCACGAACTCAAAACCCCTTTGACCTCCATTCGCTTAGTAGCCGAAACATTACAGTGTCGCTTGGAGCCTCCCCTGCGAGAATGGGTAGACCGTTTATTAAAAGAGACCATTCGCCTGAGTAGCCTGGTACAAGACCTGCTCGACCTGAGCCAGCTAGAGGCACAACCGACACTACATTCCACCCAGAGAACGGTAGATCTACCGCATCTGATCCAATCTACCTGGATGGGGTTAGAACCATTAGCACGCCGAAAACAGGTTCAACTGGACTATATCGGCCCGAAACAACTAATTCTCCAGGCCGACGAGTCAAGATTGCATCGGGCCCTTCTCAACTTGTTGGATAATAGTATTAAGTACAGTCCCAATCAGCATACGATTCGGGTTCAGGTTGAGGTTAGGGTGGTCGAGCCAGCTTTAGCCAGCCAGCATGTGGTGATTGATGTGATTGACGATGGGCCTGGCTTTCCCGAAAGCGCTCTACCTCATATATTTGAACGCTTTTACCGGGCTGACCCTTCGCGTACCCGGAGTCAGGTTAGCCTAGGTTCCAGGGAAATGAACCCATTACCCACCCACTTAGAATCATCGTTTACCCATACCCATTCAGAAGCATTATCACCATCCCGCCTGACGGAATCAGCAGTCTCCAACAGTAGTGGCAGTGGCTTGGGGTTGGCAATTGTCCGTCAGATTGTCGAAGCCCACGGGGGCTGGGTAAAAGCGAGTAACCACCCTGACACCCACGGTGCATGGCTGCAATTATTTATTCCGATTGAAGGGGAAATTGCTTAATCTTTCTTAGTGTAGTATTTGTATATACCAGGGTTACTGGTAGTTGGATCAGTACAGTGTTGACTTTTGATCACCATTCCGATTCACCAGAAAACTCGTCCCCCGAGGAGCGAGTTCAAAAGATTTTATCCCAGTGGGGCATTGCGTCCCGTCGTCATGCCGAGCAATTGATTTTAGCTGGTCGTGTACGACTCAATGGTGCTGTAGCCCATTTAGGGCAAAAAGCCAACCCCACGGTAGATACGATCGAAGTGGATGGGGTAATCGTGCAACCAGCCGATCGCCCACAGTCCATTTATCTTTTATTACATAAACCAGCAGGGGTAGTGACAACCTGTACCGATCCCCAACATCGGCCAACCGTTTTGAGTTTACTATCACCCGAATTGCAGCAGTCTCAGGGAATCCATCCAGTAGGACGGCTAGATGCTGAATCAACTGGGGCGCTTTTGTTGACAAACGATGGGGCTCTTACCTTTTATTTGACCCATCCCCGTCATCATATTCCCAAGACCTACGAGGTATTGGTTCAGGGCCATCCTCAACCAGGAATGCTGCAGTTCTGGCGCGATGGGATCAATCTGGATGGACGCAAAACTTTGCCGGCACAAGTCGAAATTATTAAACATCATCCGGATAACCGAACCTTGTTACGGATCATTTTGAAGGAAGGGCGTAATCGCCAAATTCGCCGGGTCGCGGAGCAATTGGGCCATCCCGTCATTCGTCTGCACCGAACCGCAATTGGCCCGATTCAGTTAGCCCCTCCGGGCGAAGTAGCGCTCCCTCGTGGTCGCTATCGTCACCTGAAGAATACTGAGACTGGTTTCTTGAAGGCTCAAATTGCCTTAACATCAGTAAGGATGCCTGTGAAGAGGAGTACCGCTTATGAATAACCAAACTCTCCACATTGACCGAGAACAGGCAGAAAAGCTGGCTGACTTGGGTTCTTACCTGCGACAATTACGCGATGAGCAGGGGTTATCGTTGGAGCAAGTTGCTGATACAACCCTGATCCCGGTTCGAACACTGGCCGCGATCGAGGTTGGTAACCTGAATCAATTACCAGAACCCGTTTACATTCAAGGCTTCATCAGGCGGTATGCTGACGCGATCGGCATGAATGGAGCTGAGTTTGCGCAGGCGTTTCCAACTAATGTCAAGCCAATGGTGGCAAAAACTACCTGGCGTGGCACCGTTCAGACCCATCTACGGCCATTCCATCTGTATTTGTTGTACATGATGTTAATGATGGGCGCAGTCAGCGGTTTATCCTACGTGCTCAACCGCACGTCACCCTCGGTTGTCAGTACAGATATCCCAAAACAAAATCAACCAGCGGCTCCTGCCTTCCCGACGTTGCCTTATGGGCCCATGAATATCGCCCAATCACCTGTTCCGACCACTGCCGCAACTCAACTTCAACCGATCCTTACTCCCGATGGAGCGCAAAAGTCTGTGAGAGTTGGTTTGAAATTGACGGATCAATCCTGGATCCGGGTTGTCGCAGACGGCAAGACCGAGTTTGAAGGTGTTTTACCAGAAGGTGCACAACGGGCCTGGGCTGCGGATAAACAACTGGTACTACGAGCGGGTAACGCTGGTGGTGTGATGGTTAGCCTCAATGACGGGCAAGCAAAACGGTTAGGTGAACCTGGAACTGTTGAAGAAGTCACCTTTGGGTCAAACTCACCGGCGGCAGCCGCCAATAGTTCTACTGATTTTTCGACCCTCACAGCCTCAACCTCTCGCACGTTTTAAACCTAATAAGAACGGCCTTATAACTGAAGCGATTCGTCACAGCGGGCGATCGCTGTTTTCCCCCTTCTTCCAACCTGGGAGAAGGGGATTATCATACTGCGGCGATTTAGCGGTGGCTAAGTGCTGATCAGAGTTTTAACTAGCCCCTTCAGTGACAGAATGCGCTTTCACAAAAGGTGAAGAGATCCAATCAACATTCGCAATCGACCACTACCTAGATGCCATAATTCTGTCTCTAACATGAAGAGAGAACGACGTTCTTCCATGTATTGCTTTGACGATAGTGATTTGACGATAGCGATAATGTTAGCCTGACAGCACTTTAAATCCAGTCATTCTTTAATCCAGTCATTTAGGACTGCTATGCGGATTCTGGTTGTTGAAGACGATGAACTAACCGTACAAACACTCACTACGGTTTTAACTCAACAAAATTATGCGTTAGAAATTGCCACAGACGGGGAAGCAGGGTGGGAGTTAGCAGAATCATTCACGTTCGACCTGATTCTGCTGGATGTGATGATGCCACGAGTCAATGGCCTGGAACTATGCCGTCGGTTGCGATCGCACGGTTCCCAGGTACCCATTTTGCTGCTGACCGGACGCGATAGTGGTCACGACAAGGCTGTGGGGTTAGACGCTGGCGCAGATGATTATGTTGTTAAACCCTTTGACCCCGAAGAGTTGGTTGCCCGCATTCGGGCGCTCCTGCGCCGGGGTGGCGCAACGGTACAACCCACGTTGGCATGGGGTGACCTCCGCCTTGACCCAAGTACTTGCCAGGTTAACTATAATGATGCGCCCCTGGCTCTGACACCGAAAGAGTATGCCCTTTTAGAACTGTTTCTGCGTAATAGTCGCCGGGTATTTAGTTGCGGTTTAATTCTGGAGCACATCTGGTCGTTTGAAGATACTCCCGGTGAAGAGGCCGTCAGAACCCATATTAAAGGGCTGCGTCACAAGTTAAAACAGGCTGGCGCACCGGCAGATCTGGTTGAAACAGTTTATGGAATCGGGTATCGGTTGAAGCCATTAACCGAAGACGAAGGGAAATCAAAGCCAGGTAAGACAGCCAAGGGAGGGAAAAAATCTAAGGGCGATCAGGCTCAAGAGTCCCCCACCGTTCAGCCCGCGATCGCCTCGCCGACGGTTCCGTCAACCGCGTCACCCCCTAGTCCAACCCGACAGCAAACGCTGGCGGCGATCGCGGAGGTTTGGCAACGCCTGAAACCAAAAGTTAAGCAACAGGTTGATGTGCTGGAGCAAGCGGCGATCGCTCTGCACGATTGTCACCTGTCCCAGGAACTCCACCAACAGGCAGAAAGAGAAGCCCATACGCTGGCAGGCTCATTGGGCACCTTTGGCTTTGCCGCTGGTTCCACGTTAGCCCGACAAATTGAGCACTTGCTTCAGGGACAACAACTGAAGCAGAGCGACGGGCATCGTTTGCAAATACTGGTGTCAGCCCTACGCGAAGAGATTTTTTCTACTACTGGGGAAAGTACAACTGCGGCAGACCCGCCTCGTTCAACAATACTGGCCCCACGACCTGACCAAGTCAGCAGTGACCGCATTAGCGATAATCAGATTCGTAGCGACCGCATTCCTCCAGCAAAGGTGATGGTCGTTGATGACGATCCCAAAATTCTTGCCGTTCTGCAAGCCTTACTGGAGCCCTGGGGTCTGCACCTGACCACTCTGGACGATCCTCGCCAGTTTTGGCCCACCCTGGCCCACGTTTCCCCTGACTTGCTGATTCTGGATCTGAATATGCCCCACCACGATGGCATCGAGTTATGTCAGGCAGTGCGGGAAAGTGATGAGTGGAGCAGTCTGCCCATCATGATCCTGACCGCTTACACCGATGATGTCACCGTCAATCGAGTATTCGCGGTGGGGGCAGATGATTTTGTGAGTAAGCCGATTGTGGGCCCAGAACTGGTGACGCGGATTGTTAACCGCATGGAACGGGTTCGGCTGCTTCGGCGTTTAAGTAGCGGACAATCGGCAGATACCCGACCCACAGTAACAGAGAATTCTCAACCTGTACCGGCGATCGCCCCGCCCGATCAGGAGGAGCGCTTCTTCAACATGTCCCTTGATCTGCTGTGTATTGCTGATTTCAACGGCTATTTCAAACGGGTTAATCCCGCCTTTGAAAAAGTACTGGGTTACGCTCCCGAAGATCTCACGGAACGCTCATTCCTCGACCTCATCCACCCGGACGACCTGGATAACACCCGACACGAATTGGCCCAGTTAGCAGCTGGTATTCCAGCGATTGATTTTGAAAATCGTTACCTCTGTCGGGATGGCAGCTACAAATGGTTGTCGTGGCATTCGATGCCCGTCGTGGACGAGGGGATTACCTATGCCGTCGCCCGTGACATTACCGAACGAAAACGGCAGGAAGAAGCCTGGCACAAAAATCGCGATGCGATTGAATTACGGGTTGCCGAACGTACTGCCGAACTGGTTAGCCTGACCCAACGACTACAGCGAGAACTGGACACAGCCAAGCGGCTGGAAACCGAGCGCAACCAGGTGGAGTTGGCTTTACGACTTTCGCAAGCACGCTTTGCGGGTATTTTGGAAATTGCGGACGATGCCATTATTTCGATTGATGGCACGCAGCAGATCACCCTATTCAATCAGGGGGCGGAGAAAATCTTTGGCTATACGGCCCAGGAAGTTTTAGGCAAACCCCTGGACATTCTCCTGCCCCTGGAGTCAGTGCATGTGCATCGTCGGCATGTCAATGAATTTGGTGTCCATGAGTCTGGGCAGGCACGGCGGATGGGAGAACGTCGTCCCATTTTTGGTCGCCGTAAAGATGGCACCGAATTTCCCGCCGAAGCATCGATTTCGCGGTTGGAGCAGGGGGGCGAGAAGGTCTTTACGGTCATCCTCCGAGACATCACCGAACGCCAGAAGGTCGATCGCATGAAGGATGAATTTATCTCGGTCGTCAGTCACGAACTGCGGACACCGCTCACCTCGATTCATGGTTCATTGGGGATGCTCGCCAGCGGCTTACTGAGTGCGGAGTCCGAACGGGGCAAACGGCTGTTGCAAATCGCCGTTGAAAGTACCGATCGCCTGGTTCGTTTGATCAATGACATTCTTGATATTGAGCGCATCGAGTCAGGCAAAGTGCAAATGGTCAAAGAAGGATGTAATGTTGCTGACCTGATAGCGGCAGCAATTGATGAAGTTCAGGCCATTGCTGACAAAGCAGGTATCCTGCTTGATGTATCTAACTTATTGGTTGACGTGATTGCCGATGGCGATCGCATTATTCAGACCCTCACGAATCTCCTGAGTAATGCCATCAAATTTTCCAACCGGGGTAGCACGGTTTGGCTGAGCGTGGAACTGAAGTCGGATCCCTCTCCATACCTTCTCTTTACGGTCAAAGACCAGGGACGGGGAATTCCCCCCGATAAGCTAGAAGCGATTTTCGAGCGGTTTCAACAGGTGGATGCCTCGGACTCCCGGCGGCAGGATGGCACCGGATTAGGTCTGGCAATTTGTCGTAGTATCGTGCAACAGCATGGTGGGAAAATTTGGGTCGAAAGTACCTCAGGCGCAGGTAGTACATTCTTGTTTACCCTGCCATTCTCCCGCCAAGAATAGTCCCTGTTGCCAACGGACGCATACTGCCAGTCGTTAAACTCAACGCTGTGCCATCACGTTGCGATATAATTTCCCACTATGTCGAAACGCATTCTGATTATTGACAACGAGCCGCATATTCAGGAAGTTGCCCAAATTTGTCTCGAGACCGTCGCTGGCTGGCAGGTTTCGGCTGCCGATTCGGGCCAGGATGGGATTTTGAAAGCAGCAGCAGAACAACCCGATGCCATCCTGTTAGACGTAATGATGCCCGACATGGATGGCCCAACGACGTTTCAAAAATTACAGGCAAACCCGGCAACAAAAGATATTCCAGTCATTCTGCTCACGGCCAAGGTACAGGCCAGCGATCGCCGTCGCTATGCCGAAATGGGGATGAAAGAGGTGATTGCCAAACCCTTTGATCCATTAAGTCTGGCCGATCAGGTAGCAACCGCACTGGGCTGGGCAACGTCGCCAGAATCATAGTGTAGACTGGCACCAAGGATGGTGAATTTACTCAATCCCCAAATTGTACGGGCGGTTTTTGCTGTCAAATCGTTACAGAATGCAGACTGGTTCACTAAACCCGCCCCCATCGAATATCTAACTACCGATTTAAACAGACTGCACGACTCAACCACGCTCCTGTAAGGGCGAATCGCGATTTGCCCCCATCCACCGTCGAACTTGGTTAATTCCCCAGCCAAAGAAACTTTATTTCATGATGAGGGAAATCACTATAACTGACAGTTCCCTGAGGAACAAACCGGGTAAAGCGGTTGGTAAGTACTGGTGCGTTTTCCAAAGAGCGTATAGCGATGATCGCGAATCTGCTCATAGACGCGATCACCCATCCATTTCAGGCCCGGTAATGCCCGGTATGTCTGGACGAATAGATCTCCCGTGGGCAATAATCGCCCAATTTCTTCGGCTGCATCGCTTCCCTGCCAGCGTTGAGCTGGGTTCTGGGCATTAATCAACATCATTCCCAGTTCACAATCTACAGCGGTAACGTTAAGCTGACTGAGCTGCACGTCATCCTGCATAGGAATGTATTGAAATCTTTCACCCTGATCCAGCTTTTCCAGCAGTTGTACAAGGGTGACACAGAGGTTGCAATTGCCATCGTAGATTACGTAATAGGGCATGGGGTAGGGGTGAGGCAGATGGGTCTAGTTTCTGATCCTAACTAATTTTCACCAGTTACACTTCCAACTTCGGGCATTGGTACTTTCAGCTACAGTCCTCTCAGAACCGCTATTTGACAATGGAGGATTAAAGCGATCGCTCCTTAACTCTGGTTGTAACTCCCATGAAACCGCGCATCATCGTTTGTGGTTTAGGCGCTACAGGTTACAAAATTCTCTGCCTGCTTCGGCAACAGGGGGCGGATGTGGTAGGCATTAATGATCACAGAATTATCGGTGAAAGCGATCACGTCATCGTAGGTGATATGCGATCGGCAACGACCCTCCTGGCCGCAGGCATCCGCGAAGCCCAAACCATTGTGCTAGCCAGTGGCGAGGATGGTGCCAATCTGGCAGTACTGATGCAGGCACGGGTGTTAAATCCGCGCATTCGCATTGTGAATCGGTTGTTTAATACCAGTTTGGGCGAACGGTTAGACAACACCCTGCCCGACCACATCACAATGAGCGTCGCTGCCCTGGCTGCACCGATTTTTACTTTTGCCGCTTTGGGCGATGTGGCGATTGGGCAATTGCGCCTGTTCAACCAGACCTGGCCCATCCATGAAGAATGCATTGAAGAGGATCACCCCTGGTGTGGGCGAACGTTACGGGAGTTGTGGGACGATCGCGATCGCATGCTGATCTACTATTTGCCGATCGACGATAGCGTTGATCTGGTGACGGCGGTCATGCGGGGGTTGCATTTACAGGCTGGTGATCGGTTGATCATTGGTACCCGCCCCAGTGTGCGCCAAAGGCGGCGATCGCTCACCCAACGGTTGGCCAAGTTACCGGCAGCCCTCAAATACCTGCGGCAACATAGCCAGGCATTACTGGGTAGCATCCTGTTGCTCTTGCTAACCATTACCGCTGGGACAATTGTTTATCTATCGTCCATTCTCAAAACATCGCCCCTGGATGCGCTCTACTTCTCGGTTAGCCTGATTACGGGTGCCGGAGATAGCATCATTCCAGTGCAGCATGTCCCCGATAATCTCAAGCTCTTTACCGTTTTTGTCATGCTCGTTGGGGCAGCCATTATTGGTCTGTCCTATGCCTTGTTGAACGATTTCATTTTGGGCACCCGCTTCGATCGCTTCTGGGAAGTGGCACGCATTCCTCAACGGGGCCACTTTGTCGTGTGTGGTCTAGGTGGGGTTGGTGTGCAGATCGTCAACCACCTGCATAGCTGTGGCCATGAAGTGGTAGTCATCGAGCAAGACCCCAACTGTCGGTTTCTCAGTACAGTGCGGGCAATGAAAATTCCCGTCGTTCAGGGCGATGCCAGTATCCCTGCCACGTTGGATGCCGCAAATTTCAATCAGGCCCCGGCACTTCTGGCCGTAACCAGCAACGACACAGTGAACCTGGAGATCGCGTTGAATGCGAAGGGTTTACAGCCAAAGTCGTCGATCATCGTGCGGTATCAAGACCCAGAATTTGCCCGCATGGCCCGCAAGGTCTTTGACTTTGAAGCGGTCTACAGTCCGGCAGAACTGGTTGCACCCGCGTTTGCCGCCGCCGCCCTGGGTGGCCGGATTCTGGGCAATGGGATGACGGCGGCTAGTCTCTGGGTGGCCCTCGCCACAGTGATTACTCCCGGTCATCCCTTCTGTGGACGGCGAGTACAGGATGTGGCGATGGCGGCAGATTGTGTCCCGCTTTATGCCATCACTCGTTGCCAAACCATTCATGGCTGGGAATTGTTAGACCTCTGCCTGAATCCCGGTGATGTAATGTATCTAACTATTCCAGCCAGCCAGTTGGAGTTATTGTGGCGATCGACGCCCAACCAATTCGCGCCCTCCAGCGAAATGGGCAGTAGAAGCCCATAGACACAAATGCTCAAAACCTCGGAGGTTTGCCCCATAAAGGAAAAATCAGCCCGGTAAATTTCACCCTGCAATGAACCTCCCTAGAAATTTGCCAAAACTAGCTGGCTGACTCTGGTCTTTAAATTTAACTTCAGGGAAAAATGCGACCGTTTATGTCTTCGCAGCAGCGGCTTGGGAAATCGCCGACCTAAACTCGGTGGTGGCGGTGGGCGCATCTGGGCGAGTAAGGTGGGTAGCTCTTGCTGCACCTTTGTCCAATACTGTTGGGGAAATTGGGTATAGTCAAACTGACAATCCCGAAACACCTGCTCAATCCGGCGGTAGCGATGAAACGACCAATCGCGCCAGAGTTGCCATGAGGGATGCAAGTCTTGAGCCAGCAGCAATGGTTGAGTGCGCTGGAGTAGTTGGGGCAGGTATTCATCTAACCAGAACTGCATCATGCGCTGGTAGTTTGGCTTCTGGCACGCTGTGAGGCTCAGAATCTCGTGACGGGTAACGCCAAACTCCTCCAGGACAGTAGCGGGTAAATAGCAAATCCCCTGCCTGGCATCTTCCTGAAGGTCACGCAGATTGTTAAAAAACTGATCAACGGCACCAAAGGCGATCGCCAACTGCCAATAGGGTTCTGTCAGAAATGGCAGGATTTGAAAACACGAACCCGCAAGGGCTTCTAACATCTCTGTGTGGGCCACCAGCGTGTCAATGACTAAATCAGGCTGGTGATAGTAAGCGGTTGCTGTTAAAAATCGCTCCCAAGCTTGTAACGAGCGTCTTTCCAGAGAACTAGCAAATTTACCAGACCAGCGATCGGCAATCTGGGTCAATATCTGATGGTAGGCACATTCCGGCTCAAGCATCTCCCCCTGCAACAAGCGTTGCCAGTTGTTATAAAATTTCTGAAATTCGGTATTACCAGGAGTAACTAATTCATTTTCTGCCAGTCGATCAGCCAAACGAATCCAGCGAATCCGTTCAATCCACTCGTCTTTAACCGCAGGGTGCAGTAGCATTACCCAGGCAACATTATCTTCATCTTTCAACGTGTCATCTGCCACTGCTTCATACTGGGATGACCCTACCAGTTCTGCGATCTTAGATCCTGGACGCATAAACGCACTCATCTGGCTCTACCCAGTCTGACCTTTAGGTTCAGAATTCCCACGTTTTGATAGAATTAACGTCGTGTCCTGGATCACACTAAGAACTACCAGCTTCCGTTGGGAAGCTGAACTCATGCAGCAGGTGTTGGCAGCTCATCAGATTCCCACCCGCATTATTGACCTGGGAATAATGTCCTACACCGGTTTGGGTAGTCCAGCGGCATTACAAGTTCACCTGGCAGATAAGTGGACGGCACTCATTCTATTGAGTCCGTTTGAGGAAGAAGCGGGTGATGCTGATGCGTCTGAACAGGAGTAAATTCTTTATATAGAAATGTTGTGTTCACTCTTCGTGGTGTAAATTAAGCAGTTGCACCTGTTAATGCCCCAACTCGGCATTGTCAATAAACGTCTGAGATAATATATTTTCCCGTTCTACTTTTTTCCTGTTCTACGTTACCAACCGAGAGCAATTTTTTCGATGTAGAACTGGTTCGTTAATAAGGAATGCATAGCACCCATGTCACTATTCGATTGGTTTGCAAATCGCCAAAAATCAGGTCCTATCAGCCAGGAACGGCAGGAACGCGAAATCGCTGATGGGCTGTGGTCAAAGTGTGAAGCGTGCGGGGTGCTGGCATACACAAAAGATTTGCGGGCCAATCAGATGGTTTGCCTGGAGTGTGGGCATCACATTCGCGTTTATAGTGATGAGCGCATTCGGCAACTAATCGATCCGAATACCTGGAAACCCCTGGATGAGGGCTTATACGCCACTGACCCACTCAAGTTTCGTGATCGCAAATCCTACAGCGATCGCCTCCGCGACATGCAGGAAAAGACCAAACTTGCAGACGCGGTACAAACTGGCAT
>CAZGDE010000093.1:15605-19567 GCA_964524315.1 uncultured bacterium | reverse complement strand
CGGTTATTATTGCGGTTCCGCCAGCGTCAGGTGCGCTGGGTGGTGGCAACGGATATTGCCGCCCGTGGGATTCACGTTGATGACCTGACCCATGTGATCAACTACGATTTACCCGATAGCGTGGAGAATTATGTTCACCGCATCGGTCGTACCGGACGGGCGGGTAAGGAAGGAACCGCTCTCTCCATCATTCATCCTCTGGATCGTCGTAAACTGCGCGATATTGAACACCACATTCGCCAACGTTTAGAAATTGCCTCGATCCCCACACGTGCCCAGATTGAAGCCCGTCAATTAGAGAAGTTGCAGGGTCAAATTCGGGAAGCTTTGGTAGGTGAACGGATGGCATCCTTCCTGCCGATTGTGGCGCAGTTAGCAGAAGAGTATGAACCCCATGCGATCGCGGCAGCCGCATTGCAAATGGCATACGACCAGACTCGTCCTGCCTGGATGCGGTCTAATCCAGAACCCGTTGATGAAGCACCGGGATCTACATCACCGAAGCCCAAGCCAATTAAGCGTGTCAAAACAGAAACGTCTAACGGGCAAATTCCTTCGGTAGAACGTTAGTCTCGCCGCTGAAACAGTCAGTATTCACAGTCAAACTCATTGTGGAAACCATGCCCAAAGCGTTTTCACAATGAGTTTGACTGTGATCTGATCGCCACAGGGTCACACTGACTCTGGTCAGACAAAATTTCAATTACATAGGGTGTTGAATGCCATCGCTATTGATTACTTACAGTCGGCGATGGCATTTTTTTATCATTTTTGACACTGTTTACTTAGAACAGTTGGATTGAATCAGGCAGATTGAATCTCCCGTGGTAGATCCTGAACAACGGTCACTAATGACTTCAAGCGATGTTTTTGCAGAAAGCGCGTGGCATCCTCAGCAGCGAGGGGTTTGCTGAACAGATAACCCTGCATTTCGTAACAGTTCAGCGATCGCAAATATTCCATTTGTGCCTGAGTTTCGACACCTTCGGCGACGACGCTCAGGTTCAACCCCTGCCCCAACGCAATCACCGCTGCGACAATCGCTGCATCGTTGCGATCGGTGGTCAGTTCTCGGACAAAGGACTGGTCAATTTTAAGGGTATCCAGGGGAAACTTTTTCAAATAGCTAAGCGATGAATACCCTGTACCAAAATCATCCAGCGAAATCTGTATGCCCATCTGATGCAGGTCTTGCAGCATTAACGTGGTAAATTCCACATTTTGCATGGCTGTCGTTTCAGTAATTTCTAACTCCAGCAAACTGGGGTCTAGCCGGGTATCGGACAGGATACGGGCAATCGTTGCCACCAGTTGTGGTTGCTGAAACTGGCGGGCAGACAAATTCACTGCAACCCGTCCAGGCAAGAGTTCGGCTGCATGCCAGAGCTGATTCTGCGTACAGGCAGCGCGTAACACCCATTCGCCAATTGACACAATCAAACCATTCTCTTCCGCTAAGGGAATAAATACACGGGGCGGAATTGACCCCAATTCGGGATGGTGCCAGCGAAGGAGTGCCTCCATCCGCGTAATTTGCCCGGTCTGAACGTTGACCTGGGGTTGGTAGTACAGGACAAACTCCTGGCGATCAAGGGCGTGGTGAAGGCTATTTTCCAGAATCAGCAGTTCGGAAGCCTGGGAGTTAATCGCCGGAGTATAAAGCTGATAACCGTTGCGCCCCTGCTCCTTAACCCGATAAAGCGCGGCATCGGCATTCTTCAGCAAGGTCTGGGCATCGGTGCCATCGTGCGGATACAGGGCAATACCAATGCTACTACTAATATAAAGTTCCTGTCCTGCCAGGTAGAATGCCGGTTTCAACACCTCAATGAGCCTTTGTGCCACTCTGGCCGCATCCTCGACCGCATGAATTTGTGTCAGGAGCAGGGTAAATTCATCCCCACCCCAACGTGAGACTGTATCTCCATCCCGCAAACAACTGGAAAGCCGGGTAGCAACTGCCTGCAATAACTGATCGCCGATCGCATGTCCCAAGGTGTCATTAATTGTCTTGAACCGATCCAGGTCAAGAAACATCACTGCCAGCAAACTACCATCCCGGCGAGCATTTGCCAGCGATAGGGGGAGGCGATCGGTGAACAGGACGCGATTTGGCAAACCCGTCAACAGATCATGAAACGCCTGGTAGCGGATGGTCGCCTCTGCCTGTTTACGTTGAGTAATATCTTCGACGGTACCTTCGTAGCCAATCAGTTGCCCCTGTTCATCCCACATGGCACGGGCATTTTCGGAAATCCAGATAATACTGCCATCTTTGCGATACACCTGGGACTCAAACCCCCAAACCGCCTCCTGCTCGCGTAACAGGCGAATAAATTCTTCCCGTCGATTCGTGTCTACGTAAAGCTGATGGCGAATGTCGGTCAGACTGGCCATCAACTCAGCCGGTGAGTCGTAGCCATAAATCTTTGCCAGCATGGGGTTAGCAGTCAGGTAATGGCCAGTAGCTGTCGTTTGAAAGATCCCCTCAACCGCATTTTCAAAAATGCTGCGATATTTTTGTTCTGCCTGCCGCAATGCTCGTTCTGCCTGTTTTAAGTCAGTAATATCGGTAATAAATCCTTCCAGGCTCGTGGGGTTACCCTGACTGTCATAAATTCCCCGGCCCTTTTCCCAGAGCCATTTCTCCTGCCCTGAACAGGCACGGATGCGATATTCCACGACATAGGGTTCCCGCAGGGCGATCGCCCGGTCAATCGCACCCATTACTGCTGGCAAATCGTCAGGATGGGTGATCGCGTTATAGGACGACAACCGTTGTGAACCAATCAATTCTTCACTGTGATAACCTGTCAGCTCAAAACACCCCTCACTTAAATAGCTCATCGACCATTCGCCATCATTGACACAGGAAAAGGCAATTCCCGGTAACGCATCAATCAAAGTCGCTAACCGCTGCTGGCTTTGCCCCAGTGCCACCTCCGCCCGCTTCAACTGAAACACGGATCCCAACTGGGCAGCTACCGCTGTCACCAACCGCACCAGTTGCCGATCTTCGGATTGGGCTTCAGTCATGAAAAACGCTAACACTGCCAACACCTCACCCCGAGTCACAATCGGTACAGCCAGTCCCGCCTGAAAACCCATTTCGGAGGCGATGTCCTGGCGGAGGAAATAGTCGGTTGCCTGAGTCAGATCCGCAATCCAGACCGGCTGTTTTGTCACCCAAACGCATCCTGGTAATCCTTCACCGGGGGCAAATTTAAATTGTTGACTCACCTGCCGAAAAGGAGCAAACGTTCCTGGCCGACACTCATTACCCAGGGCATACCACGCAGAGTCACATTCCAGGTAAGTACTATCCGGATCCGGTGTCCAGGCTTCGGCATAGACCCAACCTGTAGTTAGACAAATGCGCCGGAGCGTGACACTTAGAGCCAGATGAAAGTCATGGGCCGTAGCGATTGCCTGCGTTACCGACTGTAACACCTGCATTTCGTGGCGTAGCAACTGATGATTATCAAGATCCTGACAAAGACCAACCAGGTGCGTCACTGTGTCATCGGCTTGAACAACCGGAAACAGATTGATAAGAACCTTCCGGGTTGGTTCACCCGGTAGGCTCACCCGGTAGAACACTGATTGTTTCGTCGTGACACAGAGTTCACTGTAGAAGTGGGTGGCCGTCGCAACTTCTCCGGCAAAGCATTGAGCCAAATCAACGCCTGCGGGGAAATCAGTGTCTACCAGATTGAGTAATTTGCGACAGGCAGGGTTTATCGCAACAGGATAAAAATCAATCACTGCCGGAGCAGCTATGGTAGCAAGCGGAGCAATTGTCACTGCAAGGATAAAAATACCGTGGGGACTGTGTTCAAATGCAGTCAATAGGGCGAGGTTTTGCTCGGAGTTCACCATCTGGCTCCACTTACACAGATTAAATTTTTCCCAGATTGAAATTTTTCCCAGATTGAAATTTCTGACCGTTTAGGCTATGAATA
>CAZGDE010000093.1:14020-15595 GCA_964524315.1 uncultured bacterium | reverse complement strand
GAATATAGCCCTGGTGAAAACACCACTGATATCGAACGAACGAATCAGTTGAATTGGTCAGTCGGATTGGTTCAAGCTGTTAGCGATCGCAACCTGCGCTTATGCATAAGAACGCACACATGTGGGCAAAGGCCAGGCCCAAACCACTGTTACAAATCCAGCCAGAGTCGCTATAGTCAATCAAATCTGTAACTGACAAATTTAACGCGAAGTTGGGTTCACATTTAGCAATAAAAAGCACAAACTCTCATTTTTGCTTCCGTAGACCCACAGATTCCAGGTAATAATGCAATTCATGAAGATGAGATCTATGCTTAAATTCGTGCAACCGTTGGGCTTCACTGTTGCGGTTACCGGACTGGTGACATTAACACTCAGTGGGCAGATCGCTAAGGTGACGGCTCGCCCCATACCCTCACCCGTCCAGGTGAGTCAAGTTGCTGAAAAAGCCAACCTGGACTTATTAGCAAAAGTGAGTGCCGCCTTTGTGCGGGGCGATCGCTACCAGACCGAATCAGACATTACCGTAACTGCCACCTCTGGCAGTACACAACTGGTCTCCACGGCCACCGTCACAACAATTGTGGAATCTCCTAATAAATTTCGGGCAGAAATTACTTTCTCGGATCCCAAAGCAACCATCAACACTCCATCCCAAGTTAAAAGTATTGTTGTCTCAGACGGTAAACAAGTATGGCTGCATCGCCCTGATCTGAACCAATATGCCGTCATGACCGATAAAGAATTCAATGACCTGGACGACAACTACTGGATGGGCATGTCATCCCTCTGGTTTTTGCAAATTCCCCCTGATGTCAAAGCCCCAATCGCGAAAGGTGCCCTATCCGATCCCGCCGTGCAAAAGGAGATTGGATTGTCTGATAATGTGCCCATCACTGGCAAGCAAGAGACTGTTAATGGACAGCAACTTTACGTCTACGAATATATTGATAACGAGCAATTTACGATTCAAGCCGTCGTTGACCCCAACCTGGCAACTCTGCAGCAGATTGTTTTAACAGGTAAGTCCGACGACTTTGATATTGTGATTACCGAACGGATTCGTCATCGCATCGCTAACCCCAAGCTAGCTGCCAACAGCTTCAAGTTCACCCCTGCCAAAACCGTCAAGCAAGTGAAATCCCTGAAAATTGGCCCGTTATAACAACAGGTTAATCGCTGCTTACCAGTAGAGATTTGGCAGAATAGGAAAAATAATGACCTCTAACCGAATCCCAATCTCTATGCGACTACTCCACACCATGTTGCGCGTTGGCAACTTAGATGAATCGCTCAAGTTCTACTGTGAAGTCCTGGGTATGAAACTGCTGCGGCAGAAAGATTATCCCGGCGGCGAATTTACCCTGGCATTTGTTGGCTATGGCGATGAAGCTGACCACACCGTTCTGGAATTGACCTATAACTGGGGCACAACGGCGTATAACCTGGGCGATGCCTACGGTCATATTGCGATTGGAGTCGATGATATCTACGCCACCTGCGAAGCAATTAAAGCGCAGGGTGGTAAAGTAACCCGCGAACCAGGGCCCATGAAACATGGCTCGACCGTCATTG
>CAZGDE010000093.1:0-14010 GCA_964524315.1 uncultured bacterium | reverse complement strand
TTGTGGAAGACCCGGATGGCTACAAAGTAGAACTAATTCAACTCAGTACCCACGCTTCGGAGAAAGCAGCACAGGCAACTAAGGCGATCGTATAATCACCCAACCCCAGAGTTCTCCTGATAGGGTTTAATTTGGGTGTTTTTAGTCTGTATTGAGGTTCACCCAAACCCGTGCAAGGAGTGACTGGAGTGAGAAAGGTGACAAGCTGGCTGATGCGGCGGTGGGGATGGCTGGGTCTGTGCTGTTCAATCACCGCCATTACTCTTTATTCTCCACCGGCCAGGGGCAATGAGGTTGGAACCATTACTGCTACGGGTGAGCCTGCCTCCCTAAATCCAACAGATAGTTGTTCATTAGCGGAGCGATCGCTCGACGTCAATGCCAGTGCTGACTGCACCACTGTGATCGAAACAGATTCTATGTTCCAGGTGCGGTCTGTCAATGAACTCAGCGATGTCCAACCGAGTGACTGGGCCTTTCAGGCGTTACAAACACTGATAGAGCGCTATGGCCTGATTGGTGGCTTTCCCGATGGCACATTTCGTGGCAACCACCCCCTCACTCGTGATGAATTTGCCGTGGCACTACTCCAGGTATTTCGCCATGTCGAGGAATTGCTGGCAAGCGGACAAATTGCCCAAGTACGGGAGGACTTTGCCACATTACGCCGCTTACAGGCAACCTATGGCACGATTACGGCAAGCTTGAGCGATCGCCTCGACCAGTTAGACAACCAACTCGACCTTGCCGAGCAGCGAAACTTTTCCCCAACCACGAAATTGTCTGGGCAGACCGTCGGCGTCCTGACTGACGGCACGCGGGCAACAATGACTGGTGTGACCCGGGTCAGGCTTGATTTCAGTACCAGTTTTTCGGGGCGCGACCTGTTACTGACGCAACTGGAAGCCGGCAACAGTGGTGGTGATGCCGTGAGTCGGGCCCACAACAGTCGTGTCAACCTTTTAGGCACAACGGGTTTACTGGCAGATGGCGGCGGCCTGGATTATGTCGGCGTTGATAGTGCTGTTCAGGTCAGCAAACTCCACTATACCTTTCAACCCGTTGCTAACCTCAGTCTCACCGTTGGAGCCCGGCTCCATCCGCGCGATTTTATCGACTACAACCGTTTCGCCAATAGTTCGGATAGAAACTTTTCCGGCAGTTTCTTCATGAACAACCCACTGATTATCCAGAATCAGGTTGACCGACCCGGTGGTGCCGGTCTTGCCCTCGCCTGGAAACCGGCGGATTTCCCCCTGACTGTACGGGCCCTGTACACAGCGGCAGATGCCGATCGCCCCAACTCCGAATCACCCGATAGCGGACTGTTGGGCGATCGCTACCAGGGCAGCCTGGAATTAGATTACAGCGTTAATAAAGACATCAATGTCCGGTTGCAATTTAACCGCGCATTGATCAACAACACCCACATCTTTGCTGGTGGCATTAATGCCGAATGGGCCATCAACAGGCAGTTTGCTATCTTTGGCCGCTACGGCATTGGTACCTATGACGGCTTCAACTCCATCCTGAACCAGGATTTAGACCTGACTCCCCAAACGTGGGCCATCGGTACCATCATCCGTAACATCGTCATTCCCGGTTCGACTGCTGGACTTGCCTTTGGGCAACCATTTTTAACCGACGATGTAGGCAACGCTAATCAGACTAATATCGAAGCCTTTTACAGTTTCCTGGTCAATGACAACATTAGCTTTACCCCAGCCCTAATGGTGGCCACCAATCCCAATAACAACCGCTCTAGCGGCACCATCTGGGAATTTCTCGTCCGCATGGTATTTTCGTTTTAACCGAGTCGTTTTCATCACCCACCCACTGTACCAACGGCTTTTTGCCGCGCAATGATTTGCTGAACACGATCGAGTTCTACATCGGATAGGTAATCGACCGCCCAATTGGCCCGCCGTTGCATCATATGGAATGGATAGCTGTTGGCCACGCCCACGACGGGAATCCCCGCCTGTTTAGCCGCTTCAATCCCTGCAAAGGTATCCTCAATGACGAGGCATTCTGACGGGATCAGGTTCAAATCGGGAAATTGCTCATTCAAGCGGGCGATCGCCAACAGGTAGCCATCCGGTGCGGGCTTACTGGGAATACCTTCATCACCTGAAACAATCACAGTAAAGCGATCGCGTAACTTCGTTCGTTCTAACACCAGATCAATCTCGGAACGAATTGCCCCACTGACGACTGCCAGTTTCACCTTTGCCGCTTGCAGGTTAAACAGAATATCTTCCAAGCCGGGATAAATGGGTAGTTTTTCCAGGCTCTCCAGTGCTTTCAGATATGACCGGGCTTTGCGAGCAATCATGTCATCCAGATAGGCATCCGTCACCAACCGTCCCCGCTCTTGCAACAAACTGGTCAGGCAGGCCCGATCATTACGGCCGAGACAAAATTGCCGAAATTCACCTGGCTTAGGGCGCAGGTTCTCTTCCAGCAAAAGCTGATTGATTAACTTCTCATGGATGAATTCATCATTGATAATGACACCATTGAAGTCAAATAAAACGGCTTTTAACATGGGGCAATTCTGTCCGTACTGCTCTATGTAATGACCGTATCACAACTGGTTGGGTCAGGCTTGAGCGATTCAGGAAGGAGCGTGCTCGCAATGGGGCAAACGATTAAAAAGATCTATCTACATTGGACCGCAACCGATTACACCTGGGCCCAACCAGGTCATTACCATACAGTGGTTCTGGGCAATGGCACCGTCAAGCGCCTGACGGGCTACGATCAACCGCTAACAGCCCATACAGCAAAACGTAATCAGGAATCTGTCGGTTTAGCGATCGCCTGCATGGGTGGTAAGGAATGGGTCGACTTTCCACCAACGGCCGCTCAAATTGAGAATTTAGCCAAAGAAGTCGCCCAGCTCGCATTGCAGTTAGGCTGGAAGCCAGAGGATATCAACGTCACCCGTGTTATGACCCACGCGGAAGCCGCTGCCAATCGGGATTGCACTCTAGATTTAGTACGTAAGGTTTCGGGGTTGCGGTTCCCGACATCGACACCCCAGGCAGACCAGTACATGCAAATGGCCCGCACACTCGGTCTTCCCCATGAAAACTATGGGCCTGCCGAATGGATGGATGGATGGCCGGGTGGCTTTTGCGAACGATGGGACTTGTGGCAACTAAAACCAACGGATAAACCGGGCGAAGGTGGTGAGATCATCCGGGAGAAAATTAAACAGTACATGACCCAGATGGCGAAACCGGCGGCTGAGTTTGCCGCCCCAAACCAGGTTAAGGTTTACCTGAACGATAAACAGGTGACAACGGCGATTCTACTTGCAGACAATCGGAGCTATGCCAAATTAGGTGATCTGGCAGTTGCATACGGCATCAAAGTCAATTGGAACAGTCGCTCTCGCTATATCAATTTGCTTAACGCCCAATTTCAACCCAAGTTTCTGGCAGATTCACCCCTCATTCCGGGTTATCCGGCGATCGACCTTTACCTGAATCGCCCTGAAGATGTGAATGGGGAAGCAATTAACGATCCGAAACAGCCATCCCGTCCGTTTATGCAGGGTGTACTGATTAATAATGCAACCCACGTTCTCCTGGGGGATTTTTGCAAAGAACTGGGAATTCCGTTTACGTTTCAAAGTAGCGATCGCTCCATCCGCCTCGGCGTTGCTTAAACAGCAATTAATCGACCAATTATTCATCCACCAACAGACAAAACCAGGTCAGACCTCAGAGTTCTTGGCAACTACTTCAGTTTGCTACATCCTCGCCCAAGAACTCCGAGGTCTATAATTCTCAGCCACAGAATCGGCAAAATATGAGAAAATCATTTCGGTTTGTAAAGCAAACCTGAGGCTTACTGCTTATCGAAACGTAAACGGACTCAGTCCGACTTTTGCTGGTGAGCGTTTATACTTAACCATTTACTAAAAGGCTTATGACGTCGGCTTTTTAGCGAAGTAGCAGACCAGCATTTAGGGAAAGTAACGGCTTTATCCAGTTAGGGCGTACCACTTAGGAACACGAAGGAATGTAACAACAGGTAAATTTTTTGGAAAAACACTTATCTTCCAGAGAAACCTTCTATAGACTAAACGAAACCAATCCAATGCAATGGATGGCGTTCGCAAGCATCCTGTTTTGTCCCAATATTCCAAAATATTCCAACAAACATTCCAAAACGTCGTTGAGGAGAATTAAACGTGGCATTTTCTAGTCAGACTCTTAGCCAGAACGATTACGGCTTGATACTGAAAAGCTTTTTACTGTGGACAGGAATTCTGACGGTTTGCTTGCTGATTATCGGTTTTCCTGTCGGTATCGTGATTGTTGCGTTTGGTTCGATGTTGGCAATGGTGCTACACGCAGTTCTGCCCGGTCTAGGGATTCTGCTGGTTGCGGCTAGTTTTATTGGCGTTCAGTTGATCGGTGTAATGCTGGTTGCCGCCATGCTCACGAAGAAGGGCATCCATCCCAAGGATGTAAGTTGGCTTCGGTGGGTCAGTGGTGAAGCGAATCCCAAGCATGAAACAACCTATGCCGCCTGCCCCCTGACTTGCTCAATCGACGAGTAACTTTCAACAATTGGCTACAGCCATGACATGGGGATGGTGAAGCAGCGAATCAATACTTCCTGATCGCATCCTCGCAACGCCATAGTTTTTCTAACTTAATAGTTTTTCTAACTTGGAAAATGAGAAAGCCTGGAATTAACCAGGCTTTTTTATTTATATGTATCCTCTGCTACCTTTCGTTTCTACCTCTGGGTGGACGGATGACTGCCTGGAATTGTTTATCGTTAGAGGCAGTGAAGAAACAATTCTTCATACTCTTTTATTAAAGCAGTTAACAATAGACCTTTCAGGCATAGCAATATGACAGGAGTTTTGAGTCCCGATCGCCGAATGCAGCGGACATCAAACAGTTTCCAACCTGCTTCTTCATCCCCCGATTATGAAGCAGTAGAAAAACAGTTTATCCAACTATTAACAACAGCAAATTTAGATCAGCAGGTTGAGCACCAACCCGAGCTAGTGCAGTCTTTAGAGGCGGCGATTGCCGCCGCTCTGGCAACGGCTTATAGTGAATTTTTGCCAACCGCCACAACCACCTCGGCTCATCGGTTTTTACAACGGATTCTGTATCGCATTAATCGGCTCAACCTATTCTGGTATGACGATTTGCAGCATTACCAAAACGAACGGTCGTATTATCTGCAATGGGTGCGCGATCGCATTGAGGAAAAGTGGCAAGCCTGGGAACTGGCACAGATGGATGTCGAGCATTTGCGGCAACTAGACGTCAAACAGGCATTGCAGGAACGGGGTGAAGCCGATCTGCATCCTCCATTGACCGAAAATAAGCGCTATCTGCGGGAAGAAATGTCTCTGGAAGGCTACCAGCATCTGTTGGCGATCGCCTCCCTGGATGGACTGGTCGAAGCGAGTCGCATGTCGCGCATTCTGGGTGGTGCCAGTAACGAAGTGCAGGCCACCCTGATTCGCGTTCTGCTGGAGGAGTATGGCAACGGTCGCCTGAATCGCAAACATTCCACTTTCTTTGCCGCCATGATGGCAGAGTTGGATTTACAAACCGAACCAGAAGCTTACTTCGACATCGTGCCCTGGGAAGTGTTGGCATGCATCAATCACAACTTCCTGTTAACGGAATGTAAGCAGCATTTTCTACGTTACAACGGCGGTTTGACCTACTTTGAAATTGCGGGGCCAACCATTTACACGGATTATTTGCTGGCTGCCCAGCGATTAAATTTATCCGATGGGGCGAGTGGGTATTGGGAACTGCACATCCGCGAAGATGAACGGCATGGACAGTGGATGTTGCAACAAGTCGCCTTACCCCTTGCAGACATGTATCCCGCACAAGCCTGGCAGATCGTATTGGGGTACGACCAGGAGAAATGGTTGGGCGATCGCGCCGGAGCCGCAGTCATTCAGGCCGTGAAACAGGCAGAAGCCATCGTTTAATTCATACCGTTTCCACTGTTGGAACCGGCTTCCAGGGATGTATTGCCAACATCACCTGATTTTTCATGCACTTATTTTCATGCACTTATTAGCCTCACACCATGAAAGAAACCTTACTCGAAGAAACCTTACGGCTCACCGATTCAACTATTACCGCGAACCCAGCCACGTCCGTCAGACGATCTATCCCAGCACCGCAAAAGAGTAACGGGCATACAGCGCCAAAAAGTTTTGCCCCAGATTTTGCCACACCGGATTTTGCACCCAAGCATTCTCCTAAAGATGTGTTCATCTGCCCGGAGGAATCACAGTTCTACTCCCAATGTCTGGAAAAGCTGGTATTTAACCATTGTTTACCAGTGGAATCGGTAATCGAATTCGGTACCGGTGATGGTAGTCCAGTCATTAATGCCCTACTGAAAACTAAATTTGCTGGACGCATTCATGGTTACGAACTAAATGCAGCAGCCTGCGAAGTTGCCCGCACCCGCATTGAGCAATATGCCCTCACAGATAAGTACCTGATTCACAATCAATGCTTTTTCAAGCACGCACCAACCAGTGCCCATTATTTAATTGCCAACCCCCCCTACTTACCCGCCCCCGATAGCGACCTGTATATGCCATCTCTACATGGTGGAAGTGATGGAGCAGCAATCACCAACAAACTTCTGGCGGTCGGTTGTGAAAATGTCATGGTGATGATTTCGGCATACTCCAATCCGGTGGAAACCGTGGCGTGGGCGATCGCTCAAAACTATCAACTGGTAGATTTTATGATCGCACCATTACCTTTTGGCTACTACAGCCAGGAACCAAAGGTACGCAACACAATTAACACCCTGCGCCACCAACAAAAAGCTTTTTATTCAGCCAATATTTACTTTCTGGCGGGGGCGTTATTCAAACAAAAAAATCGGGCAACCATTGACTTATCAACTGAGTTCCTCAAAGTGATGACGGCCTTATAGCCTCACCAGTTCTATCCGTTCTACATCGAACCTTTCATGTCTGAAGGGGCAAACATCTGTATGGCCTATCGGCATGGCTACACTTTTCTTGGATGCCCTCTAGGGCGTTAGGCTGCGCTAACGCCCGTACAAGCAAGCATCGAACTTATTTACTTTCCGTGTCTGATAGCGGTAGGACTGGCCCCTTCCGGGCGGGGGGGAGAAATCGTTGGTGCCAGTTTGGGATAAGCAATCCGTTGGTGGTTAAACTGCTGCCAAACCTCAACAAAGATCGTCGCAATCTTGCCCATATCCTCACGAGTCAAGCCAGAGCCAACCAGTTGCTGATCCTGCCAGCGTGCCCGCAAGATTTTGTTAATCATCCCAATCGCCTCTTCGTAGGTGGCATCTTTGAGCGATCGCAACGCCGCCTCACAGGAATCTGCCAGCATCACAATGCCCGTCTCACGGGATTGGGGAATAGGGCCATCATACCGAAAGTCGGCCTCCCGAATTTCGGGTAACGTACCATCTGGATTGGGATGGCGCTTTGCCCATTCCTGGGCGTGATGGTAAAAGTAACCAATGAGCATCGTGCCCTGGTGCTCGGGGATAAACGCCTGTACCGCTTTGGGTAGGCGATACTTCCGGGCCATGACCAACCCCTCCGACACATGCTTTTTAATAATCTCGGCACTTTTCCAGGCGTCGTTAATCAGGTCATGCTTATTTGGCCCACCCATCTGATTTTCGATAAAGCCCTGGGGATCATGCATTTTACCGATGTCGTGATAGAGGGTGCCCGTGCGTACCAGTTCCACATTACATCCCAAGGCACGGGCAGCAGCCTCAGCCAGGGTTGCCACAAAAAGAGTGTGCTGGAAGGTGCCCGGTGTCTTCGCAGCTAACTGTTTCAACAGTGGTCGATTTGGGTTTGCCAGTTCCACCAGCCGTATGGTCGATACCAGATCAAATACCTGCTCCAGATAGGGGCTGATACCAATGGCCACAATGCACCAGGCAAGCCCCATCAGCGCATGAATGCCTGCCGAACCCAACAACGTGTACCAGACCATGCCGGACGCAACATTGAACACCAGGTAGAGACATCCCTGCAACACCCCTACCCCGGTACCTAGTAAGGCCAATTCCTCTCGCGATCGCAACCGTCCTGCCATCCAACCGCACACCAGACCCGCCGCCGAACTGGACAGCAACTGACTCCACGGAATTTCCATTCCCCCTGCGAGTAACACCGACAGCAGGCCAGCCACCGTCACCCCCAACGGTGAACCATAAAAACTGCCAACCAACAACCCAACGGCAGGGAGATTCGTCGAGGGTACTCGCAGAACAATCAACAACGGCGCACTGAGACAGAGCAACCAGATCATCAGGCGATCGCGCCGACGTACACCAGAGTGAAAACGTCGTTCCAGCCAGCAATACATGCCTACAGCACCACTCACCACCACCCCAAATGCAATTAAACCTGTCCAGTTAATGCCCCGCCGACTGAGATTGAAATGATCCAGAAGGGCAAATTGGGGTGAGGTAATCTCCTGTCCACCCCTCACAATTACGTCCCCCTGCCGTACAGCCACAAACTCAGGTTCCACATTCTGGGCCGCCTGTTCCGCACTTAATCGCGTGCGTTCAACATCCGACACCAAATTGGGTCGCAATGTTTGCAACAGTAACCGAGTCGCAAATAGTTCCGCTGCCGGGGTAACAGTTCCTTTCAACTGGAGCTTAATCGTATTTTCCAGAACTTCTTGGGGAAGTCCGGGGGGAATACCCTGCGTTAAAATGATTTCAGCAATTTGATTGATACGGGGTTGAGCCCGTTGCCAGTCTACGTCTGGCAAATCGAGAAACGCTGGATCGTAAATTAAATTCTTGGCATCGGTCGCTTGCGTCGTCGGTTCAGATTGGGGCAGAGATCCTAACGCATCGGCATATTGCAGTCGAACTTGGGCAATCATTTGCAGCAATTCGACATATTCACTCACCTTAAAAGTACGGCGGCAGGCCAATAACTCAGCGATCGCCCGTCGTTGCTCCGGGGATACGGCTGTTGGCTTAGACGACGGCTTTACCTGTGGCGCAAACTCAGGTTTCAAGGTCGCCAGTGATGATGTGGGGTCTACCTGATTCAAAATGCGTTGCCAATCATCCTCAGATGCCTTACGCAGATAGACCTGGGTGACCAGGGACAAATCGGCGATCGCCATGAAGGGGAAAGCCCCTGCTAACTGCCGCAAGTTATTACCCTGATTCAGTTCTAGTTGAATCTCAGCCCGCACCTGCTGCGTCAACGCCGGATCGAGCATCAAGATGGTGATAATGTTACGACGCGCATCCTTTTGCTTTAACTCGGTAGCCCGTTTGTCTTCGACTCTGGCCGAGGCAGGCGCGTAAATCGTTTGGGGGGCATTCTTGCCGACATCAAGCTTGGGCGCATTGTAGAATTTCAGCCCTACCGCACTGGTTAACGATACAACCGTAACGGCGATCGCCACATAGAAGCGAGACTGCGTTCCCAACCATGATGGCTTCGTTCCTGTCGGGGCAAAGGTTCTACCTACCCGTTCCAGCCACAGCCGTCCTGCAGTCGGAGGGCGAGGTTGCTCACGCTGTTGTGTCAGTCGTTGAAGCAGTTTCATAGGGATACACGATCGCCCAACGATCGCGGCAACAGGAAAAGGGATAGAACGCGAAACTCAGTGAACCCGGATTATGATCTCTCCTATTCTATAGGCACCCACTTTTATCGGCACCTCTCCCGCTAGCGTCAGTAGTGGGAATGAGGTCGAAACCTCACGCTACCTCACTCGCGCGATTCTATTGGGATTATGAAAGATACGTACCGCACTCTTCTCATCCAATCCCTTATTCTCACCAATTATTGCAAACGGGTAATCATTGAAGATGGCATAGCACGATTGCACGAGTTGTCACGCATGAGGACGCAGGCCCCGTGGTGCGGCGATCGCCGGCATCACCAGAAAGGCCGTAACGTTGTACATCCCCGCCCAGGCAGCCAGCAGACGTGTCGCCAGTGCCATTAGCGCCGCCGCCGATACCCCCCAGAGCGTTGGTGCGGCAGGTTCAAGGGTCGCCATGCGCCATGCTAGCGGTAATCCCGTAAGCCCATTATGCAAACCACCCAAAGCCCCGGTTAAGGTACTCACTAAAGCAGCACCATCACCGGCATAGGCCGCCCGTCCTACCGCTAAGCGCACATCAGTGGGTGTACTGAGGTAGCAAAACAAGGCCAGAGCGATCGCGCCACTACCAGACACGGGTTGCTGAGATAGCTGTAAGGTTGTCAGGGCAGTTTGTAAACTACTTCCTTTTTGTAGTAACCAATGAACTTGCTCCAACCGCACCATTAAATCAGTCACAGCAAAACTTTCTGTTAAGCCATAACAGGGGGACGAGTATGGCTCTACGACATGGATTAACTGGGGTATAAACTGTTGCGGCGAGAACCGATCCTGCAACGTGAGGGCAATAGCAGCACTGACCACTAAACTACCAATCGCAACATCCGCAGCCTGCTGGCTCTGGTGAGCGAGTTGGTGGAGGATTTGCGCCAGTTTAATTTCACTGTCATGGAAGAACAACGCCAGCGGTAGTGTCGCGATCGCCCCCGTAACTAACCCCAAAGTTGTGCCACAGCCCAGCGCCGGCGATGAAGTCAACAATGGGGCGAGCAAGTTATCTAACTGCTGCCAGTTGCTTCCCTTGATCAATGCCTCTGCCACGGATACAACAATCGTTCCCAACTTGGCGGTAATCGCTGCCGTCGGTTGCAGTTCGTTGAGTTCAAGCCCCGGTCGCCAATGATTGAGCGTGTGGCGCAGTTCACGTGTGGCGCTGCCAGAAGGAGAACTCAACAACCGCTCACCATAACTACCTAATTCTGCCCCTAACGCTGCTCCCAGCAGCCCACCTTGAAATCGGCTCAATAGCAAGTAGTGCATCGAGGATCCGCAATTTTTACCCCTCCATCCTAGCCAATACTATTTGGGATTTTGGCTTTTAGCATGGGAATGGTCAAAACCTGGAATTCCTAGCGCTCCTACGATATGGCTATTAATCGAGGATTGCTAGAGTGAGGGATAAGGGACTGTGATCGACGCAGGCGCAAATTTCCGACAAAAGCAAGCTATACTGGAGATGTAACGCTAACGGGATGTAGCGCAGCTTGGTAGCGCGCCTGCTTTGGGAGCAGGATGCCGCAGGTTCAAATCCTGTCATCCCGATTTTTAATCATCAGTGAATCCCACAGCAAGTAAGGGTTGTGGTTTCTTTAGTGTGGTCTCAATCCTTCTGCAGCGGCAGGTTGACTCCTTTTCGTGCTGCTTTGGATGGTCGAATCACACCCGTTCCAGCGGTCCTGTCCGCAAATTAATACGGGCAAACGCATTGTTGTCAAGAGACAGCGGATCTCAGGCAAATACAGAAAAGTACAATTGAACTTCAGTTCCTATGTACTTTAGAGCGATTGTACTGCTAATCTGTGATCAGCGATTTCTTGGCGATCGCATGATTCCCCAACGGTTAATTCTCAAAAATTTTCTCAGCTACCGAGACACCGTGCTCGATTTTCGCGGATTGCATACTGCCTGTATCTGTGGTGCAAATGGGGCAGGCAAATCGTCATTGCTGGAGGCGATCGCCTGGGCTGTCTGGGGGCAAAGTCGCGCTGTGACGGAAGATGATATCGTGCATCTGGGCGCACAAGAAGCACAGGTAGACTTCATCTTTACGCACAGTCACCGCACCTACCGCATCGTTCGTACTCGTTACCGTGGTCAGGCGACCTCCCTCGAATTCCAACTTGCCCAAGCAGACCCGCACGAACCAGCAGCAGCACTAGCCGCTCCACTTCCCCAGGAGACTTCTGCTCGCACCATTCCCCCCACTGCTCTCAGTTTCCGTTCCCTCACAGCTAAAGGGGTGCGGGCCACCCAACAATTAATCCTGGAACATATCCGGTTGGACTACGATACATTCATTAACTCGGCCTATCTCCGCCAGGGACGAGCCGATGAGTTCATGCTGAAACGGCCCACGGAGCGGAAACAAATTCTGTCTGATCTGCTGAAGTTAACCCAATATGACGAATTGACAGAACGGGCAAAAGACCGGGCACGTCAGCTCAAGGGGCAGATTGATCTACTCGAGCGCACTCTTACCAACATCCAGGAGCAGTTACAGCAACGCGAATTGATTCAACACGAACGGGTCGAACTGGAAAGTGTGCTGGTAACGATGCAGGCACAACAAACAGCCGATACTGAGCATTTACAAGTACTCCAGGCAACACAGCAGCAACGCCAGACCTGGCAACAACAATTGACCTGGCAGCATCAACAGCAGCGGTTGTTAACCCAGGACTGCCAGCGTTTAAGCCAGGAGTTAGCTGTCACCCAACAGCAACAATATGATTTAGGCGCATTGCTCCAGCAAGAAGGGGCGATCGCCACTGCCTACCATCGCTTTCAAACCATCCAGGCCCAGGAAGACATTCTCGCCAGCAAACTCCAAATTTACCAGGCTGCCCAGGCCCAGCGGTTGCAATATCAGCAACAACAGGCAGACAAACGGTCAACGTTACAAAACAAACTGCAACAGGTACAAAACCAGATCGACATACTGCAGCAACAGAACGATGAAATCCAACAGGTTCTGAGCAAAGCACCGGATATCGAAGCGGCACTGGAGCAACTGAAACAGGCACGCGATCGCCTGCACCGGTTGGATCAACTGCAGGCACAGGTATCACCACTGCTGCAGCGGCGGCAACAGTTACAATCGCAGGTTGATCGCATCCATACCCACCTGGCTACCCGTCTGGCGGAGCTGCATCATACCGCCGCGCAACTACAAACTCAACAAGAACGTCAGCCCCAGCTACAACGGGCGGTTCTCGAAGTAGGCGATCGCATCGAAACGTTGGAACAACGACGCCTGTATCAACAGCAGGTACGGGAACGGGGGCTGGAGCGCCGTCACTTTATGGAACGACTGCAGGCAGACCAGCGTAATTACGAAACACAACTGGCAGCCGTCGAGCAAAAAATTCACCTTCTGAAACTAGAAAGCCCGGAGCCATCGCCCAACGAACTAGCAGTAAATGCCCCCGAAAAAGTCTCCGCACCAATCACTTTAACGACACCCCCCGCTCCCTATCCGCCGTGTCCACTCTGCGATCGCCCATTAGACGAGCACCACTGGCACCTGGTACTCAAGAAACATACCCTGGAACGGCAAGACCTGCTGGATCAGATTTGGGTGATCCGGGAACAACTTTCCGTTGCCGAGCGAGAAATTCAAATTCTCCGGCAGGAGTATCGTGAGCTGGAGCAGGAGTTAGGGCAATATAGTGCCGTGCTGGAACGCAAAGGGCAATTGCAGGAACAACTACAAATTACCGTTGGGATGCAAACGGCACTACGCCAAATTACCGCCGAAGTGACCGCAATTGGCCAGTCGCTCCAGACTGAAGAGTATGCTGCGGATCTCCAGGCAGAATTGCGCCTGCTGGATCAGAGTTTGCAACAACTAAACTACGATGAAAAGAATCATGCCCTGGCCCGAGGCGAGGTCGATCGTTGGCGTTGGGCGGAAATTCGGCAGAGTGATATTAAACACGCTAAACACAAGCAACGTCAGCTTGCGGAACAACTAACCGCGCTCGACGCCCAATTACTCACTCTGCAACATCAGTTAGAGCAGATGACCACAGAGACAACCCATCAGTTAGCTGAGTTAGATCAGCAAATCGCTGCGATCGGCTATGACCTGGATCATCACAACGATCTACGCCAGTGTTTACGGGATAGCCAACCCTGGCAACTTCGCTATCAGGAACTCTGTCAGGCACGGCAACAGTACCCCCAGGTGCAACAACGCACGGAACAGTTAGTTCAAAGTTTGCAGGAACGCCAACAGGCATTGCAAACCAGTCAACAGCAGATCGATACGTTAATTCAGCACTTGGCACACACCCCCGATTGCCGTCCCCAAATGCAAACGTTAGAGCAACAAATCCAACAA
>CAZGDE010000092.1:13004-19569 GCA_964524315.1 uncultured bacterium | reverse complement strand
CAGTGGAGCGGTTGGTGGCAGTGGTTCAGGAACTTTCGATGACACGCAGTCTGGATGCAATTATGGCGATCGTTAAAGTTGCGGCACGGGAACTGACGGGGGCGGATGGTTCCACCTTTGTGCTGCGGGATGGTGATCAATGTTTCTATGCGGAGGAAGACGCGATCGCCCCACTCTGGAAAGGACAACGGTTTCCCATGCACATTTGCTTGGGGGGATGGACGATGCGTCATCGGGAAGCCGCCGTTATTGATGATATTTATGGTGATGAGCGAATTCCGTTTCAGGCATACGAACCGACCTTCGTTAAGAGTCTGGCAATGGTACCAATTCGTCAACTCGATCCGATTGGGGCAATAGGAACTTATTGGGCGGAGTTACACCAACCGACGCGGGAGGAACTGGCATTGCTACAGGCATTGGCAGACACGACTGCCGTGGCGATGGAAAATGTGCAAATTTATAACGAATTAGAACAACGAGTCCGCGATCGCACCATTGAGTTACAAACGGTCAACGCTAAACTAATTGCCGAAATTAACGAACGGCAGAAGGCAGAAGCGGAGGTGCGGCAACTCTCGCTGACTGATGAACTGACCGGATTACGCAATCGTCGCGGGTTTTTCCTCTTGGCAGAACAGGAGTTGAAACTTGCCCGTCGTAATCAGATTCCCTGTTACTTTCTATTTATTGACCTGGATGGACTGAAACAAATTAACGATACCTTTGGGCATGAAATGGGCGATCGCGTGCTGATTTCTGCTGCCCATGTCATTAAACAAACCTTCCGTGACTCGGATATTGTTGCCCGTTTGGGTGGCGATGAATTTGTGGTTTTTGCACCTGGTTACTTGGGACACCCAGATGACATCCGGTCACGATTACAATCTAATGTTGAGGTATTTAATGTTAAGCAGGCATGCCTCTATCAACTGGCAATGAGTGTTGGTATTGAACAGTGTGACCCAGACAGAAATATTTCCCTCGAAGAAATGGTTGCCCGTGCAGATGAGTTGATGTATTACCTGAAGCGGCATAAGAAACAATCGAAGTAGAAAGATGATTGTTTGTTATTTGTTACCTGTTGTTATTACTTTTTCCGTCGCCGATCGGCAAACCAGTAGCCCAGCAGAATTCCGATAAAACTAGCTATCAGATCGATCGCATCTAACGTGCGATTGGGAGAAAGTGACTGCAAAATTTCTTCTACCACGGTAAAGATGCCGAATAGCAGCGGAAACAGGGGAATTGGCAATCCTGCTAAGGAAATACGGCGGTAGCGGCAAACTTCATGACCTAAATAAGTAGCCAGGAAATATAAAACAACGTGTCCCAACTTGTCGTTCGTGGTTAGCACAGAGGGTAAATTGCCTGTGTATGCCAGGATCAGAATCGTCAAAAAGATTCCTGCATAGGCGATCGCAACGATATTCCATCCCAGGCGTGATGTCCGCAATTCCTGCATTTTCATAATCTTGAACACAGTAGTTTGATGGAGCTAGTTTGATGGCTTGTTTCGTCTACAGTTGCCGTCAGAGTAATTTCGTCAACTTTACGGAAACCTGATGCAAGGCTGATGGGTGATTGTTGCAGATATAAGCTGTCACGGCAGGGGAAGAATTGTTCTGCTGTTATTTCAGCATTCCCTACAGACGTTGAATCGTCGCCAAGCTAGCACCAAGATCCTGTGGAGCCAGCCTGCCTGAAAACCGCTTGAAAAGAACTTCTTAAAAAGGACTTTAGATACATGAATGCGTTCACAAACTATTTCAAAACAGCGGGTTTACTCAGTCTGTTAACCGGGTTATTGGTGGCGATCGGCTATTACATCATTGGTGGTAGCAGTGGCATCACTATCGGTCTGAGTCTTGCCGCCGTTATGAACCTGGGTTCCTGGTTCTTTTCCGATAAGATTGCCCTGGCTGCGTATAATGCCCAACCCGTGAGCAAAGAACAGGCTCCTGGCATGGCGGCGATCGTGGAAGAGTTGAGCCAGAAGGTAGGCATTCCCACGCCTTCGCTCTACGTCATCCCCAGTCCTGCTGCCAATGCCTTTGCCACCGGACGAGATCCGCAACATGCAGCCGTCGCTGTGACGGAAGGAATTGTCAATTTACTGTCAACTGAAGAACTGGCAGGCGTGATTGGTCATGAATTAACCCATGTTGTGAACCGTGACACGTTGACTCAGGCAGTTGCCGCAACGGTTGGCGGTGCTATTTCTCAACTTGCTTACGTGGCACAGTGGGCAAGTTTCAGTGGTGGGTATGGTCGAGATGGGCGGCGTAATGCCAATCCCCTGGGCTTATTGCTAGCGGCGTTCCTGGCACCACTGGCAGCCACCTTGATCCAACTGGCAATTTCGCGCACGCGAGAGTTTGCTGCTGATGCGGGGGCCGCTCAATTAACGGGTAATCCCCGTGCCTTAGCCACTGCTTTACAAAAACTGGAACAAACTGCCCGCCAGATGCCGCTCCAGGGGAATCCAGCCTTTGAACCACTACTGATTATGAATGCGGTTTCCAATCAGGGTGGGTTGATGGCACTGTTTGCGACCCATCCACCTGTGGAAACCCGCATTGAACGGTTACTGCAATTAGAACAGCAGCAACAGCAACCCTTAGTCGGAAGTGCCCAGTATTAACAGGGGGATGTCTCAAGGAACTGATAGGGGCACGACACTGCTATGCCCCAAGGCAAATTACGAACATTGATCGCGATCGCCCTCTAATCCTTTAGCGAGGAAAACCTTTTCTTGTCGTAAGCGCCAGAGCATTTTTTGGGCCTGCCAGGCGCGATCGAGCATTTTCAATGCTTCCTGGGGTGGGTACTGACCAGAGCAGGACTTTTGCAAGACCCAAGACACAAAGCGACTGAGGCGTAATTCAAAATCGACAACTGATGATGGGTACGTAACTTCAGATTGGGTGAGAGCGTCAGCACAATTGCAGGTTGAGACTGTGGGTTCAGGGGGCTCAACCACAAACTCAACGGATGAGTAACTCATGATAATGTCCTTAAATCAACTAGGGGGTTAGTTGTTGCCGTGGTAAATGCCCCAATTGATGTGGTGATGAGCAAGGTAATTATAGGAATGGCAGTTGCCTACGGTATTAGGTAGGTCTGGTTTTCCTGACAACTTGCTGCTAATGACTTACACGGCTACCGGCGATAGTTTATGCAAATCCAAATGCCTGTTTGAAACGGAGTGAGTAATCTAACCAATTCCCTCACAACTTCTGGCAGGTTGTAGTACCGCAGGGTCCCTGATGATGCCCGTACTTTCTCGGATCAGCTTAACCTCAACCGGATCGGAAGCAAGCGCAAAATCGCGTAAATTCATGGACTCTTAAAAAAGCGAGTCGCCCATCGGATGTTCCAAGAATGCTGGATAATAGAAAAGTTTTGTTGCATCCTAGCTACTAGTTCAGTTATCACTAACCATGCGAACCCATTATTGCGGTCAACTTCGGGCAGACCATATCGGAGAAACAGTCACTTTCTGCGGCTGGGTAGATCGTCGTCGTGATCATGGGGGTGTGATCTTTATAGATTTGCGCGATCGCACGGGCATTGTGCAAATTGTCAGCGATCCGGAGCGGACACCTGCGTCCTATCCGCAGGCAGAATCTTTAAGGAATGAATATGTTGTCCGGATTTCGGGACGGGTTAGTAAGCGTCCGGCAGAGTCCCTCAACCCTCGTCTGGCAACGGGTGAAGTCGAAATTTACGCCGACGAGATCGAAATTTTGAATGCGGTACGGAAACAGCTACCATTTCAGGTTTCCAGTGCTGACACCGAAACCGTCCGGGAAGAATTGCGCCTGCGGTATCGCTATCTCGACATTCGGCGGGAACGCATGAGCCGCAATCTCCAACTCCGCCATGAACTGATCAAAACCATGCGTCGCTACCTGGAAGACGTGGAAGCGTTCATGGAAGTGGAAACTCCCATTCTGACCAAATCGACTCCCGAAGGGGCACGGGACTACCTGGTACCGTCGCGGGTCAATCCGGGTGAGTGGTTTGCCTTGCCCCAATCCCCCCAGTTGTTCAAGCAGATTTTGATGATTGGCGGGTGCGATCGCTACTATCAAATCGCCCGTTGCTTCCGGGATGAAGACCTGCGGGCAGACCGTCAACCCGAATTTACCCAACTGGACATGGAAATGAGTTTCATGTCACGGGATGAGATTCTGGCGTTGAATGAGGGGTTAGTTGCCCATATCTTCAAAACCCTCAAAGGCATTGACATTCCGTTGCCCCTGCCCCGTCTCACCTACGAAGAGGCAATGGCACGCTACGGCAGTGACAAACCCGACACTCGCTACGGTCTGGAACTGGTGGATGTGTCCGATGTGGTCAAGGACTGCGGTTTCAAGGTGTTTACGGATGCCGTCACCAAAGGGGGCATTGTCAAAATTCTGCCGATCCCCGGTGGTAACGACACTATCTCGAACGTGCGGATCAAACCCGGTGGTGATCTATTTAAAGAAGCATCAGAGGCAGGTGCCAAAGGTCTGGCCTACATCCGCGTGCGTGACAACAGCGAGATTGATACCATCGGCGCAATTAAGGACAACCTGACCGAAGCCCAGAAGCAAGAGATTCTACAGCGCACAGGTGCCCAGGCAGGCTGGTTGTTGCTGTTCGGTGCGGGTGATTTTGCGACTGTTAACAAAACCCTCGATCGCCTGCGTCAGGTCGTTGCCCGTGAACAGAATTTGATTGATCCCGACAAGATCAATTTGCTCTGGGTCGTGGACTTCCCCATGTTTGACTGGAATGCTGACGAGAAACGATTGGATGCTGCCCATAACCCCTTCTCCGCTCCCCATCCCGATGATTTGAATGACTTAAAGTCGGCGCGATCGCTCGCCTATGACCTGGTTTTCAATGGCTTTGAAGCAGCCGGGGGTAGCGTGCGGATTCATCAACCCGATTTGCAAGCCCAGGTATTTGACCTGATTGGGCTGACGGAAGAAGATGCCCGTGATAAGTTTGGTTTCTTCCTGGAGGCATTTGAGTACGGCGCACCGCCCCACGGTGGGATCGCCTACGGGATTGACCGCTGGGTGATGCTGTTAACCGGAGAGGAGTCCATTCGGGATGCGATCGCCTTCCCGAAGACGCAACAGGCTCGCTGCCTGATGACCAGTGCCCCATCAGGTGTAGATGCAAAACAGATGAAGGAACTGCATGTTGCGTCTACCTTCAAACCCAAGCAGCAATAGGCGTCACTGACTTCACGGATGAATTAAGCGTTGGATGAATTGGCACGAAGTTTCAATTCATCCTGCTATTCAGCACCACCCAGCAATAGACGTGGCTGATTATGCCGCAATCAGCAGCCATAACGTTATATTAGGAAAGCCAAACTGCTTAAACCAACCGCTTAACCAGTTGGCGTGCAATCGTCTTAATGCAATAGTCTCATGGAAGCGAAATCAAGCCAGTCTCGTTCAGCCGCTGACTCTTTCTCGATGGCGGACTTTGAGAAAGCTCTAGAACAATTCGACTATGAGTTCCAGAAGGGGCAGGTCGTTCAGGGTAAGGTCATCAGCTACGAGAGTGATGGTGCGTTTGTCGATATTGGGGCGAAATCCCCTGCCTTTCTCCCCACTGAGGAAGCCAGCCTGCGACGGGTGACGGATCTATCGGTGATTCTGCCCTTACAGGAGGAACGGGAATTTTTGATCATTCGGGAACAGGATGCCGATGGTCAGGTGACCGTTTCCTTACGCCAGTTTGAGATTAAGCGAGTATGGGACAGTCTGTCGGAAGTAAAGGACGGTAGCCAGGGCTTGCAGGTGCGCGTCACGGGTAGCAATAAGGGCGGCGTGACTGTGGATGTGCAGGGGTTAAGAGGGTTCATTCCGCGATCTCACCTGACGGAGCGGGAAAACCTGGATGCGTTGAAAGGGACTACCCTGACGGCTGTCATTCTGGAACTGGATCAGGAACGGGGCAAACTAGTGTTGTCCAATCGGTTGGCAACCCGTTCGGCTGCGTTCAGCCAGTTACAGGTGGGGCAACTGGTTGCAGGCAAGGTAACGGGTATTCGCCCCTTTGGTGTATTTATCGATCTGGATGGCACTACGGGCTTGCTCCACATTAACCAGATCAGTAAGAACTATGTCGAATCGCTGTCTAACCTGTTCCAGGTAGGGCAGGCGGTCAAAGCCATGATTGCCGATCTAGACGAGGGCAAGGGCAGAATTTCCCTGTCTACCAAAGTGCTAGAAAACTTCCCCGGTGAAATGCTGGAAAACATGGCAGATGTCATGGCCGAGGCAGAATCTCGCGAGGGACGGGCACGCAAAGCAATCCTGGGTGAGTAACTGTCCTGATTGGATGGACGTTCATGGCACATGGACTCTTTACGGGACTGACCACCCTCGATTTGATCTATCGGGCAAACCACCCCCCTCTAACAAATCAAAAGATTGTTGCTTCAGATTACATTGTGGCAGCGGGTGGTCCGGCGACGAATGCAGCGATCGCCTTCCAGCACTTTGAAAACAGAGCTACCCTGCTCAGTGTTATTGGTTGCCATCCCATGACC
>CAZGDE010000092.1:0-12994 GCA_964524315.1 uncultured bacterium | reverse complement strand
AACTGATTCGGGCAGACCTGGATCAGTTGGGCGTGACTGCGATCGATCTATTGTCTAATCAGTCCGAACCGCCCCCAGTTTCGTCGATCATCGTGACAGAATCGACGGGTGAACGGGCCGTAGTATCGATCAATGCGGTCAAAACCCAGGTGTCGCCAGATTGCATTCCTGCCGACTGTTTATCAGGGGTGGATATTGTCCTGATTGATGGGCACCAGATGGTGGTGGGCTGGGCGATCGCCCAACAGGCAAAGGCACAAAACATCCCGATCGTAATTGATGGAGGAAGTTGGAAACCGGGCTTTGAAACGATTCTGCCCCTGACCAATTACGCCATCTGTTCAGCAAACTTTCACCCGCCTGATTGCCACACTTCAGAGGACGTACTGACCTACCTGATCAATTCAGGCATTCCCCATATTGCGCTTACCCACGGTGAACAACCAATCCAGTACTGGAACGATGGTCAAGAAGGGACTGTAGAAGTCCCGCCTGTAAAAACGGTTGATACGTTAGGGGCGGGTGATATTTTTCATGGTGCATTCTGTCATGCCATTTTGCACCATGATTTCGTCGTAGCATTGGCATTTGCAGCACAGGTTGCTTCCCATTCCTGTAAGTTTTTTGGTACCCGTCAATGGCTGGAGCATCGGTACACGATGCGCGATCCGGCATAGCATTTGGTAGAGTTTGCTGCTTCGCCGTTGGTCGTTGGATTAGGAATGGGAATGGGAATTAAATAAGTTCGATATTGGGTAGGGGCAGGTTTTGCGGTCAAATCCATTGCTAGATGCAGGTTGGTCTGTTAAGCCCACCCTTACAGCTCGCATTGATTAAATCCACGGCTCCTTGATAGGTCAGATCCATTTTGAGAACCGATTAAATTGAGCAAACCTGCTCCTGCGATCGCCCGCATCTGCCCGATAACCTGGTTCAATCGTTATCAGAAAGCAGTTCCAATTAAGGTAAAGGCTGCCCAATTCTGCGGGTTGGGGTATTGTTTTTGCACCATCAGCATTGCCTGGCGAAGTGCCTGTGCTTTATTCGGTGACGTTTGTAATTGTCGGTAAAACGTCGTCATTAAAGTAGCAGTTGGGGCATCAGGTACTTGCCAAAGCGACACAATCACGCTGGGGATCCCCGCCGAAATCAGCGATCTCGACAGGCCAATTACACCATCACCCGTAATTCTGCCCCGTCCCGTATCGCAAGCACTCAGTACTACCAGGTCTGCCTTCAGTTGCAGATCTAAAATCTCACTGGCAGTTAGCAAGCCGTCATCCTTACCAGAGGGAGCCAGGGCGATCGCCCCCGGTATCCCCCTGCCTTGAAAATCATCCAGCAATCCATGGGTTGCCAGATGAATCAACTGGGCAGACTGCATCTGTTTCATGACCTGGGCCTTAGTGGCAGTCGCCCCAATCAACGGTTTCGTATTCAGCAATTGGGCAATTTCTCTAGCTTCCTGCTCTGCTCCTGGTAAGCTACTCAGTTGTTCAGGGGGTTGTCCAACGGCAAGGGGGACTTTGGGCATCGTCGGATTGCCAACAATCAAGGGAGACGTTGGGACATTGCCCCGATTACCCCGACTGTTTCGGGTGGCAGCAGTTTGCTGAGTCAATCCCAATACCTGAATGGATGGAGCCGTCAGGATAGTATGTTGCTCGATCAGGTACTTGCCATCGGCGGATTGTAAGGCGGGAAAGGGCACCAGAAACAGGGAACTCTGGGGAATAAAAACGACCTGGTCATTGGGATTTTGGGGCAGTAGATCGGCGATCGGTTGAATCAGCAGTTTGTGCAGATCTTGCAGATAAGAGTGACGGGGTAAGGGGTCGGGGTTACTGGCAATGACCCCCAAACCTCGTCCCCGCACACCGATCGCATCTCGACTTTGCCCAACCAATTCTGCCAGGGATAACTTTTCCTGCAAGACAGGTTTGAGGTCAACTCGCCGGAAACTAATTTTACCCGTGGGCTGAACAACCCAAATAAATAGCTCTGACTCCCGGTGTAACTGTCTATTAGGCGCGTTTACCTCGTTGTATTGAATCGCATACTGCACCAGGGTAGCTTGCTGTCGTTGGGCAATTTGCCGCATCTGGGCGATCGACAGGGATGAGGTAGCCTGATCTTCGCCATTACTGCGACCACTCCCCTTCCCTGTCAACCGATTGGTCAATAATTCCACAAAGGCTCTTGCCCGTCCCCGTTCGGCAATTTCCAGGGCAGCTTCGGGTTGTTGTTGGGCCACTAGCGCATACTCCAGCAGGCGGTAGGTGCGGGCTTGCTGTTCAAAAATTGACACTTTATTCGCATCGTCACTGCCCAGATTGGCACGGAGTGATTCCCATACCGCGATCGCCTCCCGGAGAGTATCCGTTGCGGTTGCCAGTTGTTTCGTTTCCACTAAGACCTGGCCTAAATTATGCAGAGCCAATCCCGTCACCTGGAGATCGTGCCGATCCCTGGCAATGGCAAGGCTTTGCTGGTAGAACTGCATCGCCTGAGGATATTGCTCCTGGGCGGCAGCAATCAATCCTAAATTGAGCAGCGTTTCGGCCTCACCAGGGCGGTCTTGAATTTGCCGTGTAATCACCAAGCGCTTTTGTTGATACATGCTTGCCTGGTTGTAGTCCCGTAAGTCGGTGTATGCCAACCCTAAGTTACCGGCGACACGGCTTTCCAGATCCCGATCGCCCATTTCCTGCGCCAGGGTTAACGTTTGCTGGTAAGTGGCGATCGCCTTGGGGTAGTCATCCAGATCCGTATACGCAATCCCGATGTTATTTAATGCATTCCCTGCACCATTGCGATCGCCGATGCGATTGGCAATGTCTAACTTCTGCTGCATGTAGGTCAATCCCTTTTGCGGATTGCCCACCAGCAGATAAACCACACCCAAATTTCCCAGAGTGTTATGTTCAGACAGACGGCTACCCGTCTCGCGGGCAATCTCCAGAGCCTGCTGGTGGGAGGTCAGGGCTTTGCTATATTCCCCCAGGCGAGAGTAAACGCTTCCCATGTTGCCGATCGCTGTTCCTTCCAGGCTGCGATTCCTTAACGAACGGGCAATCTCCAATACCTGATTGAAGGTGGTAAGAGCTTCCTGATAGTTGCCAAGGGAACGATAAGCCAATCCCAAATTATTCAGTGCCCTTGCCTGGGTGTATCGTTGGGCGGTTGCCGTTGCGATCGCCACACTTTTCTGACCAACGGCAACGGCCTGGGGAAAATCTCCCTGCAATATATAGATGCCACTGAGGGCCGCCAGTCCCTCTGCTTCTGCCTGTTTACTGGCAAGTTTTTGGGCAAGGTTCAGGTGGCGTTGGGTGAGGGCAATGGCTTGTTGAAAATTACTGGTTTGGGTATATAAATCACCCAGGTCACTTAATGCCTGAAGTTCGGCCCAGGGATTTTGGGATGCCTCTGCCCGTTGCAAGCGTTCCTGTTGCTGGGCGATCGCCTGGGCGGGTTTCCCCTGTTCCAAATAAATGCTGCTGATAGCATGCAAAATTTGTTGTTCGCTGCGCTGGTCTTTGATCTGCCGGGCCAGGGCGATCGCCTGTTCATAATAGGTCAGCGCCGGGTTGTAGTTCTTTTGAGCCTGCTGCACCTTACCCAGGTTATACAATGTGGCAATTTGACCGACAGGATGATTGATGCGTTGGGCAATGGCTAAACTTTGCTGGAAACGGGCGGTTGCCTCTTTGTATTCTCCCTGTGCCAGACGGACGTTGCCAATGCTATTCAGGACGATTTGTTCACTGTGAGGATTTTGGAATTGCTGGGCCAGTTCCAGACTCGTGCGGTAATGTTCTAATGCCTTGGCATAGTCTCCCAATGACTTGTAGGCAACGCCTAAATTATTAAGTGCCATGCCCCGTCCGCGCTGGTCGTTTACTTCTGTGGCAATTTGCAGACGTTGTTGAAATAATTCAATGCCCCTGGCGTAGTCTTCCATAGCCACATAGGCATTCGCCATGTTGCCCAGCAGACGACCTTCCAGTAAACGGCTCCGAATTTTACGTGCCTTTTCCAAACCCTGCTGATAGAGGGTGATCGCCTGGGGATAATTACCCTGTTCAAAATAGACTGGCCCCAAATTATTTAAAACAGTAGCCTCTAACTCTGGTTGGTTCAGGTCACGGGCGATGGTCAATGATTGTTGAAAAGCCGCGATCGCCTGCTCATTGTCACCGGTCACAAAATACACTAAGCCAATCTCGCTGAGGCTTTGCCCCTGGCCCAGGCGATCGTTTAATTGTCGGTAAAGGGTGAGTGCCTGCTGGTAAGCTTGCAGTGCCCCACCCATGTCGCCTTTTTCATACAGTTCAATCCCTTTCTGGATCAGCTTTTCCGCTTCGGTTTTGGTGGCATTGGTCGTCTGGGCAAGGACGGGAGCGATCGCTGGGTCAGGTAGTGATTTTGCGAAACCTGGAGATTTTGCTAGACCTGGAGATTTTGCGAAACCTGGAGTCGTTTGCCCCATCCCAGTGACGAAAATCGTTAAAACGGACATTAAAGTCGCCCATCGTAAACTTCTATCGGGCATGGCAAACTAATCCCCAGTGCGGCTATTTCTTTGCCAGCATGGCACACTCACCGGGTTAAAGGCATCCTTTATGCCGTGATTAAAATCTTCAAGCCGATTAATCAACCAATACCAATAGGGGTGGGTTTAGCAGAAACACTTCGGCCAAATACGTCAGCATTTAAGCAAAAAACCACCCCTACGAGCGGGATGGTTCTATTTAGTGGTTACATATCAGTCAATCAAAACACTGATTCAAAGTGGGCGGTTTTCGTATCGGCCAAATTTGCGCCAGTGTTCATACCCACTGCGAATTTTGTCCCGCCTCACGGCATCCGCCACATCCGGGTTTTTCTGGAGGTAACTGGCTTCGTTGAAGACAGGATAGCGACCTTCATAGCGACCAAATCTTTGATAATGGTCGCAAGCACTCTTGATATTGCCGCGACGAATGGCACTGGCAACATCGGGGTAGGCCGTCAGGTAAAAGTCTTCATCAAAGTTGCCAGGGCAACGTCTGCTGTTGGAGGTGGAGTTGGGGTAATCGTTGTAAGTTGAATTGGGATAGTTGGAATTCGGATAGCCATCGACCTGAACCCGTCTACCGCAGACAATTCTGCCGTCCCGCTCCGATTCCACACAAACTCGTTGCGCCATTACTGGCAGAGAAAAGGCACCCATAGTTAGAACCACAGTCAAGGGGAATAGCCCTAATCGTGTTGCCGTCTTCATTTGTATAGCCTCAGGAACCATAGGAATTAATCACACTAACCGAGACATTAGCTACAGATAATCAGGAGGATGTTCCAGTCATCAATCCATCAACTGCGATCGCCCCTCATACAACTTAAGCGATGCCAGAGAAAAATTACTCCTAACGTCTTCGTCAAGAGGCAGGCACACAATGCATTGTGTCCTACCGAGAGCATCTTCTTCCTCCGTCTGCTCTAGCGTAAAACGAGAAATTTGACGTTAACTTCAGGCTGAAAGTTCCCCAGTTTAACGGCTCATTTCTAACATACGTTGAATGGGTTTCAGCGCACCAATCCGCGTCTCTTCAGGCAATGTAATTTCGGGGGAACGGTTTTTCATGCACCAGTAAAGTTTCTCTAGCGTATTCAAACGCATGTGGGGACATTCATTACAGGCACAGTTATTTAAAGGCGGAGCAGGAATGAACTCTTTGTCTGGTGCCACTTTCTGCATCTGGTGAATGATTCCTGGTTCAGTTGCCACGATGAACCGTTTACTGTCGTTTTGCTGGATGTACTTCAGCAGGGCAGTGGTTGAACCAATGTAGCTGGCGTGGCGGAGAACGGCTGGTTCACACTCCGGATGGGCAATTGCCACGGCATCGGGATAACGCACCTTTAACTCCACCATTTTTTTCTCGGAGAAGGTTTCATGCACCATGCAACTGCCCTGCCATAACACCATCTCCCGTCCGGTTTGCTGCATCACGTAGCGGCCAAGGTTGCGATCGGGCGCAAAAATCAGGGGTTGATCCGCTGGAATCTGGCGAACAATATTCACCGCATTAGCACTGGTGCAGATGATATCGCTCATAGCCTTGATCTCTGCGGTGCAATTTATGTAAGAAATTACCAAATGTCCTGGATGGGCTGACTTAAACCGGGCAAACTCATCCGGAGGGCAACTGTCTGCCAAGGAGCAACCTGCTGCCAGATCAGGGAGTAATACTAACTTGTTGGGATTGAGAATCTTGGCCGTTTCCGCCATGAAATGGACGCCAGCAAAGACAATTACATCCGCGCTGGTTTGGGCTGCTTGTTGGGATAAACCTAAAGAGTCACCAATGTAATCAGCAATATCCTGAATGGCTGGCTCCTGATAGTAATGCGCCAGAATGACAGCATTCAGATCACGCTTGAGTTCGGCGATCGCCCCCCATAGATCTTTCGGCAAGGCAGGCTTGGGCGGGACAAGGGTACTGGTAAACACGGGCGGCACCAAGAATTATTGAGCAACTCAATTATAGTTTTATTTACCAAAACTCGGAAAGGGTTTGGCAGTTTTTTTACCAAAATCCGATAAAACGCTTAGACCTCGGAGGTTTTGTGAAACCTCCGAGATCGGCATCTGTCCCAAGAAAAAAGCAGGTGCAGAAGACAATTCGTCTCCCACATCTGCTTCTAAAGAATTAATTGAGGAGTGTAAGAGTTTGGCCAAACCGTGAGCGCTCAAACGGCGATCGCGCAAATGACCGACAATCAGGCAATGCCTACTAGCTTGGCACTCAGATCCCACATGCGTTCAGCCTTGGAATCATCGCTAGCTTCAGAAGAAACTTCCTGCACAAACGATTTGCGTCCAACTTTCTGGCGGTTACCCCAACTCCAGTAGACACCCGACTTGCCATATTCAGCATCGGCAACCACGGCTGCAACCCGCTCTCCAGAGAGTTCTTCGGAGACGAAGCCACCCGTAATGTACTTCTGGAAGAGGGGGAACAGTTTTTGGAACAGGGGATAGTGATTCCGGAACAGGGCAGTTGTCGCAACACAACCGGGATAAAGCGAACTGAACACAATCCCGGTAGACTCGTGATAACGACGGTGCAGTTCACGCATCGTCAACACATTACACACCTTACTGTCCTTGTAGGCTTTAACAGGCTCAAATTTCTTACCATCGATCATCGTGATCGGATCTTTGAAGCCCTGAGCAAAGCCATCTAAGTTACCCAGATCGGGACGAGGGGGAATCTTGCCGCCCAGTTCCTTAGGATTGTGGGTAACAGTGCCCAGAATGACCAGGCGAGGTGCGCCAGACATAGACTTTTTCAGGTCTTCCAGCATCAGGTTACACAGAAGGAAATGACCAAGGTGGTTGGTAGCAACACTTAGCTCGTAACCTTCGGGACTACGTAATGGTTCCTTAATCAGAGGCATGTAAATTGCCGCATTGCACACCAGAGCATCGAGCGATCGCCCACTGGCACGGTAGTCTTTAACAAATTGACGTACACTTTCTAACGAACCCAGGTCAATGTGCATGACCGTGTAACTATCAGCAGACATCCCCACGGATTGAGCGGCTGCTTCTGCTTTTTCTAAATTGCGGCAGGCCATCACCACATGCCAGCCTCTTTTAACTAATGCTTTTGCTGCGTATAAACCAACCCCCGAAGAGGCACCCGTAATCACAACCGTTGATTTCCGATTATGTGCCATTGCTGTTCTGCTTCAAAATTAATGTTCATTTCCTATTTCAAGCATCTTACAACACGGAGTTACCCCTTCTGACGTTGCAAAAAGTTTGCTGACAAGTAGATGATCAGAGGATTTTTCAATACCAACCATTGATGAAATTAGATGAACAACCAAACGCTGGGATTACCGTTGGGCGAACGAAGCCCTACGGTAACGACGCTGAAAAGGGACAATGATTCAGTTTGACCAATGACGCTTTTTGACCTTCGGAGTGCTAGGACATTAGCGTAAAGGATGCTATGTCATGATCCCCTTAGAAAAGCCTGTACATCCGTTAATGAAAGTTGCAATGAGACTAATAGCTCACTAGCTCCCTGTAGCTGATGCTGGCGTGCCTGCTGTTCCAGTTGTCCCGCGTCTGCCTGCATCAAGGTTAAGCCTATGTTGGCACTGGCACCTTTGACATGGTGTGCGGCCTGCTCTAACTGCTGGAGATTTTGAGTGGCGATCGCCGTGGCGATAGTTACTAGATGTTCCTGTGTATCAGCAACGAAGGTCTGCAGCAACTCCCGTTCGAACTCAGCACTATCGTCGGAAATTTGGTGGAAGTGTTCCCAATCAATGACCAAACCTCGACCCTCTGGATTAGCATCAGGTGCCAGTTGACAGGTTTGCTCAGGCAAAGGGTCGGTTGGTGCCAGGGATGCTTGCGCCAGGGCTTCTTGACGAGCCGTCAAAATCATGTTCCCCCAGTGGGTTAGTTTGGTTGCCAGGTCAGCTTTCAGGATCGGTTTGCTCATGTAGTCATCCATGCCCGCATCCAGACATTGCTGGCGGTCTTCCTTAAGGGCATTGGCAGTGAGCGCAATGATCACGGTGTGGCGGGTATCAGCTTCCTGTTGGCGAATGATCTGTGTTGCCTTGTACCCATCTAAAACGGGCATCTGGCAGTCCATTAACACCAGATCGTAATTAGTCACTGCCATTTTTTGCAAAGCTTCCTGCCCGTTCACCGCAACATCAGCGGTGTACCCCAGATGTTCAAGTTGCTTCAGTGTTACCTTCTGGTTAACGATATTGTCTTCTACCAGCAGGATGGTGAGTTGCGAACTGTTGGTGTCAGTCATTGTGGCCGGGGGAGCGGGACTGGATGGAAGATCGCCGGTGGCCGCCTTGGATTTTGGTAATAATTGACCAGACTGGTAGCTGTCTGTCTGCGCCAGCACGTTCATGATACTATCCAACAGGCGTGACTGTTTGACAGGTTTGACCAGGTACGCAGAAAAGCCCAACTTCATCACTCGTCCGGCAGTACCCCGCTGGTTCAGGGATGTCATCATAATTAAATGGGTGTTGGCGATCGCCGCATCAGATTTGATCTGCTGCCCCAACATCTCCCCGTCGACATCCGGCATTTGCATATCAAGAATTGCCAGGTCATAGGGTTGGCCAGCTTTCACCGCCTGGTGTAACAACTGCAATGCCTTAGTCGCATTCTCGGCTTCGTCCATGTGCATGCCCCAGGGTGATAACTGGTAACGCAGAATCTTGCGATTGGTGGTATTGTCATCCACCACCAGAATCTTCAAGTGGGGCAGGTGATTAACCACCACCAGTGACAAATCCGCCATTTCTGGTGCCTGTTTGGCAAAGGTGAGGGTAAACCAGAAGCGTGAACCCTGCGCCTCTGTACTTTCGACCCCAATTTCCCCACCCATTAATTCAACCAGTTGTTTCGAGATTGCCAGACCCAAGCCTGTACCACCATACCGCCGGGTCGTTGACGCATCGACCTGGGAGAAAGGCTTGAATAATTTTTCTAAGGCAACGGGTGGAATGCCAATGCCCGTATCGGTGACGGAAAAGAGAATTGTTGCGTCCGTGGGCGTTTCCGATTTAAGCGTAGCCTGAATGACGACTTCGCCTTGACTGGTGAACTTGATGGCATTACTGGTCAAATTGGTCAGAATTTGCCGCAGGCGGTTCACATCCCCCTTCAATTGGGTGGGCAAATTGCGGTACACCAACGTTGCCAGTTCTAAACCTTTGGCATGGGCAGCGGGAGCCAGTAAGTCAGCGAGTTCTTCGATACAGGTATTGAGGTTGAAGTCCAGAACTTCAACCTCCATTTCACCCGCTTCTAATTTTGAGAAATCAAGGATCTGGTTAATCAGGGTCAGTAAGGTTTCGCCACTGGTTTGAATGGTTTCGACAAAATCCTGTTGTTCGGGATTGAGATCGGTATCCATCAATAACCCCGTCATCCCCAACACCGCATTCATGGGAGTCCGAATTTCATGGCTCATGGTTGCCAGGAAGGTACTTTTCATCTGGGATGCGGTTTCGGCTTCCCGACGCGCCTGTTCCAGTTCCTCGTTACGCCGGGCTAGTTGTTCCCGTTGTTGGGTTTCCCGTTCCAACAGATGGGCCTGGGCGATCGCGATTCCCACCTGATCTGCCCGTTGGATCAAAAAATCGACCTCAAAGGAACTCCAATGGCGGGGATTCGTGCATTGATGAGCAATTAATAAGCCCCATAATTGCGGTTTACCCGTTGCCCCCCGCCCCTGGATGATAGGTACAATCAGGCCAGCCTTAACCTGGAAGGCTTCTAACATCTGCCTGTGACAATCCATTAGATTTGCCTGGGCAATGTCATCCAACGCCTGGATTTTACCCCGGTAATATTTTTGCCACCCCCCCTGTTGAAAACAGGTATCGCGAATTGTCATACCCAGAGCAGGAGTCCAGCCGTGATCAATCGATTCAACCACCACAACACCATCCCAATCGGGTTGAAATTGGTAGATCATGACCCGGTCAGACTGCAAAAACTGCCTCACTTCTGCGACCGTCGTTTGCAAAATTTCATCTAGATTTAGGGACTGGCGAATTCGGAGGGCGATCGCCGTCAACAAATAGTCCCGGTGACTCTGTCGTTGTAGTTCTTCCTCGGCTTGCTTGCGATCCGTCACATCCCGCACGATGATTAACACTTCGTCTTCGCCGCTGGCGATGATACGCGATTCTTCATGGTACGTGACATCATCGACCTGCAATTCATATTCGTAGAATTGAACCTTACCCGTCGCCAAGGCTTTTTCAATCTGTTCCTGGCGATCGCGGGCAACGTCAGCAGGTATTAAATCCCGCTGATTTTTACCAATCATATCTGCTTCGGGACAGACCATGTTAACCTCCCGTCCCGGTTTAACATCCAGGTACACCCCATCCCGACTCATATGCAACATTAAGTCAGGAATGGCATCTAACAATGCACGATAGCGAATGTTTTGTTTGCGGAGACTGGCCTCAGTATTTCGATACTGAGTGATGTCACTAAAGGTACAAATGACTTGCCGGACGCTGCCATCGGGGGCAAATTGTGGCGTGGCGTCTACCAGTAGCCAGACCAGATCCTGAGACTGGGGTCGGTAAACTCCCATGATCACATTGCGTACAGGCTGACCGGTTGCGATCGCCTGGGGGACGGGGTGGGTTTCGCCAGGAAACGGTGAACCGTCTTCATGGATAACATGCCAGTTAGGGTCAAACGAAGTAAGGCCCAGAAGTTGTTCCTCATGCAGGCCCAGGAGTTTCAGAGCCGCAGGGTTACTGAGCAACACTTCGCTACCTGGCCCTTGCAATAAAATGCCAACCTGGAGATTTTGAATGAGTTCCTGGAAGGTTTCTTCCGTCGATTGCAGGGTTGCCTCATTGCGGCAACAGGCAGTCGTTTCGTTAGTCAATTGATCCAATGCCGAGCGTAGCTCTAATTGCCGTGCAATCTGGCGACTGAGTGGCAATAGTGCCGCTTGCTGGCGCGGGTCTAACTGGCGGGGGACGTTATCGGCGATCGCCAATAGCCCCATGACCTGCCCACTTTTTGCGACGAGTGGCACGGTGGCAAAGAACTTGAGGCAAGGATCATGACTGACGAATCGTTCACTGGCAAATCGTCGATCAGCAAGTGTATCGGGAATGATCATTGGTTCGCTGGATGCCGTTACCCCGGCCCATACCTTGACACTCCAGGCAGTCGCGGTTGAAATTTCGGTGGTATTGAGCCCTTGACTGGCATAAATTGAGCAACCACTTCCCGTCCCCAGTGCAATCCAGGCGATGGGCGTATCGCTAATCAGGGACGCCAATTGCACGAAATCAACCAGTTCGTCATCGCTAACGCTGTCTACTAGCTGAAGATAACTCAGCGCATCTGATCTATCGATGAGGGGATGGGACAGGGGTAGCGTCATGACTGCTTCTTACGAGACTCAGTGAACGAACTGATCGAAAACCATGAGCTAAACTCTTTGTTGAGATACACTTCCTTTGAGTGTTCCCCAAGGCTAATAGGCGTTATCAGGCCAATTGAAATTTATCTTCACAAAGGATTAAAGATTGGTCGGCCCCGGCTTTTATCACAATTACTCCTTACTTAATCTTGTAATAACCAGGTCAACATAACCAGGATGCCCCCTAACCATAGCCAGTGGGGGACAGTCAGAGAACCAAGCCAGATGACAGGCTGCAAAACCAAGCCTGTGCATAACAAACTGATTAAAATAGCCGTTAGCAGAATAATGAATGCCACTGGGTATTTTTCGTCTCTTCACAAAAAAAGAAGCTATCACACTTTTGGGTGATTCCGTAGATTGTACTGAATTGTGCGAAAGTGGGAACCTGTCATCCCTTTAGTGGTCAATGTTTGTAATAGTCAATGTCATTACGAGATAACTTGTAAGCAGGTTAGAAGAGGCCCGGAAGTTGATTCTGCGGTGGGTGAATGATTTGGACAGGAGAAAAATGATGCGAACGAAGATCGGGATGGGGCATTGGGGTGCTAATAGCGGATTGCTGGTTCTAATCCTCCTGGCTGTTGCCCCTGCCTTCGGACAAAACTCTAATTTTGGTAATTTAACGCTGAATGCAGAGAAACCTGCGGGTGTTTTAAGCGGGTCAACCGGCGGGTCAACCTCGTTACCGGCAATTGTTAGTAGCAGCGATCGCCATAACAAAAAGTGCCTTGGTTACGGTGATCCCACCCCCGATCACATTCTGATCCTGAAACAGAGCTTACCCAGTTTAACGTTACAGGTTGATAGTGGCGGTGCTGACACAACGTTAGTCGTACAGGGGCCCAATGGTGTCGTGCGCTGCGGTACTGCTGCTAGTGGCCGCCGAGATGCCAGCCTGACCGACACCGAATGGCAGGAGGGTAACTATAAAGTGTGGGTTGGGACAACGGCACCCAGTGTCAGACGAGACTATACGCTGAGAGTACGAT
>CAZGDE010000091.1:10334-19764 GCA_964524315.1 uncultured bacterium | reverse complement strand
CAGAAGTTTTGTCTGACCTGGTTACTGCTGCCATGAAAGATGCTTACAACAAATCCACCGCTACCATGCGTGAGAAAATGGAAGAGTTGACCGGTGGCCTGAATTTGCCCGGTTTGTAAAAAGTTCAGTCAATGCCCTACAAGCTTCTGTTCGTTTGCCTGGGTAACATATGTCGCTCACCATCAGGAGAGGGCATTATGAAGCATCTAATTGCACAGGCAAATTTAAGTGATCAAATCATTTGTGATTCTGCGGGTACTTCCAGTTATCACGTTGGTAGTCCGCCTGATCGGCGCATGACTGCCGCCGCCAAGCAGTATGGCATTACGCTTAGTGGTAGTGCCCGTCAGTTCACAGTTGCCGATTTCGAAAAATTTGACCTGATTCTGGCAATGGATCGGGACAATTATGCTGATATTTGCTCCTTAGATCAGGCCGGCAGATACAGCGGCAAAATCCGACTAATGTGTGATTTTTGCACTCGGCATAGTCTACGGGAAGTGCCCGATCCCTATTATGGTGGCCCAGAGGGCTTCAATCAGGTCATCGATCTCTTACTGGATGCCTGTGAGGGATTGTTAGTTTATGTTAAAAAGCAATTGAACGGTTAAAAGTGGGAGACAGAGGGCGTTAGAGATTTCCATCTTCGCTTTCTGTCTCTGATTTTTAAGGTGAGTTATTGGGTACGGTCTATTCCCTACTCTTGCCATTGGGTTGAAGATTCTCCCCTTCTGTCAGCCAGTTATTTCCTGCGATCGCTTGCCTTATCAGCAGAGCATGTAGCGTATTTGTGGGGATCGTTACTCAACCAGGTGATGATCCATCGCAAACCTTACCAATTCGGCCCGGTTATTGGTATCGGTCTTTTTTAACAAACTACTAACATATTTTTCAATTGTACGTGGGCTAAGATGCAAATGTTCCCCAATTTGAACGTTCGATAGCCCATCGGCCAGTACTTTGAGGACATCCTGTTCGCGTTGCGTCAAGTTGAGTTGAGAACGGGTAAAGGATAGACTTTCAGCATGGTCGGCCTGGGCCGCTTCTACTGCCAACCTGGATGCTGTCAATTCAGTAGTAAGGTGGGCTGCTTCGTCACTGGCGATCGCACTCTCTTTAGAGAATTCCTTAGAGAACCGGCGATCGGTTTCGATCATCTGCTGTCGTTCCAGTAAATTGCGGACAATTGCACCTAATTCAGGTAACTCAAACGGCTTCGCCAGGTATACATCACAGCCCGTTTGATAACCCCGAATGCGCTCTTGGGTTTCTACTCTGGCAGTCAGAAATACCACGGGCAACAATCGCATCGCAGGGCGTTGCCGTAGTTGGCGAACCAGTTCATACCCGTCCATTTGGGGCATAGTAATATCGGTCACAATCAGATGGGGCTGGAATTCTTCCACCCGTTTGAGTGCTTCTCGCCCATTTTCAGCCGCAATCACGGAGTAGCCATTCGCCTCCAGGTAATCACTGATGGATAGACGTGTTCCCAGATCATCATCAGCTATCAGAATTGTTAGAGGCATAGAAAGAAAAAGAGTGCAAACGCTGTATCCAAATACTTCCAAACTTAGAATAGGTCAAGTCGCTCGAAAAGTTGCGGGAATTCCCTCGGCTTTACGATGGTTCTGGAATTTTTAGTTTTTAACTGTTGGTATTACTCGCTATATGTCGTCATCTTCAACTCCCCAGCAATATCCCATCTATCTTGATTGTCACGCTACAACCCCAGTCGATGAGCGGGTGTTGGCAGCTATGTTGCCCTACTTTACAGAAAAATTTGGCAATGCTGCCAGTATTAGTCATATCTATGGGTGGGAATCGGAAGCGGCCATCAAGCAGGCCCGCGAATCACTGGCAGAGGCAATTCACGCCACCCCGGCAGAAATTGTGTTTACCAGTGGGGCAACGGAGGCGAATAACTTAGCGGTCAAAGGAGTAGCAGAAGCCTATTTCAGCCAGGGACGGCACATTATTACCGTTGCGACTGAGCATCGAGCGGTGCTTGATCCCTGTTCCTATTTAGAATCCCTCGGCTTTGAGGTGACCTATCTACCCGTACAACCCGATGGCTTAATTGACCTGGATCTGCTGGAGAAATCATTCCGGCCAGATACGATTCTGGTGTCGGTGATGACGGCAAACAACGAGATTGGCGTTTTGCAACCTATAGCAGAAATTGGGGCCAGGTGCCGTGATCGCCAGGTTCTCTTCCATACGGATGCGGCTCAGGCGATCGGTAAGATCCCCTTGAATGTGGATGAGATGAACATTGACCTCATGTCACTGACGGCCCATAAAATTTACGGGCCGAAAGGGATTGGGGCACTGTATGTGCGACGGCAACAACCCAGGGTGCAAGTAGCACCCCAACTCCATGGGGGTGGGCAGGAACAAGGGATGCGATCGGGCACCCTCTATACGCCTCAAATTGTGGGTTTTGCGACAGCGGTCAATCTGGCGATCGCAGAGCTTCATGATGAAGCCAAACGATTAATCGAACTGCGGGATCTCCTCTGGCAAGAACTCAGTCAACTGGATGGGATTTACCTGAATGGCCACCCGACCAAACGGTTACCGGGCAATCTCAACATCAGCATTGCCGATGTTGATGGTCAGGCACTCCGGTTGGGCTTACAGTCAGACATAGCGGTGTCGTCCGGGTCGGCCTGTAGCTCCGCTAAGACAGCTCCGTCCTATGTCTTAACTGCGTTGGGGCAAAGTAATGAGTTGGCGTATGCATCCATCCGATTTGGCATCGGGCGATACAATACGATCGCTGAAATTGCCCAGGCCGCCGATATCGTGACCTCAACTATCCGTGCTCTCCGTTAGAACGCTTGTTGGGGTGTTTCTGCCAACAATTCCTGTGCTGGGGCGGCAACTGCCTATCGTGCCGATTAAGTCGCTATTGTTCTCCCAATGTCATGATTGATTTCGTCAGGATCGGAATCAGGCATGGCTTGGGGGGGGAAGGCGATGGTGCGTAGCCAAATATTGTTTACTACCGTACCATCGTCGTGTAAGCAGGAGCTCAACCTTTCAGGTCTTGTGGGTTAATTGCCTCGTTGCCATCCCGAGCTGTACGTACCCATTTAGTTTGAGGTTTGACCAGAAACGCCAGATAGAGTGGAATTTTCCAAAGCACGTAGAGTGGCACCGATAATAATGTTGTCAGTGGCACCTCACTACTGGCAAACTTTGCCCAGGCCAGCAGAATTGATAGTAAGAGCAAGCAACCCTGGAGGCCCAAAAAGATTGCTGGTGGCATAAAACCGCTTAGTGGCAGAAGGGCGATCGCTGCCATGGTGATGGCTCCCCATAGCATGACCAGCAAGGAAAGGGGAGGCACACTTAGATCCAGGGCGATCGCCAGCAAATCGAACCGACCTTGCTGGATGGCTGCTTTAAGCAATCGGGGTACCTGGGTCATGAGGGTTTGGAGGTGGCCATGTTCCCAACGGGTACGCTGGCTTGTGGCTGCCTGATCCTGTTGGGGTAGCACCCCTGTCACCCTGGCTGTCTGGCAAAACAATGGTGGATGACCCGCAATTGCCAGGTCAAGAGCCAATTTCATATCTTCAACAATATTGCCACTGGCAAGGGATGTTTGTTGCAATACGGCCCAGGGAAATGCCATGCCCGTACCCGTTAGCAAGCAGGGTAGACCCAGGCGGTCTAACCCAAGTGGGCGTACCAGGTTTTTGACTCGGAATGCCAGGGCCGACACCGCATCCTTGGGCTTGAGTGGTTTTGGTTGAGCCAGCAAATAGGTTGCCTGTACCGGACGGTTACGGGTCATAGCTAAATGGGCAATTTGCTCGATTGCTCCGGCTTCTACCGTGCAGTCAGCATCAACGACCACGACCACATCAGGTGGATGGGATGCTAAAAACGTTAATCCATAGTCCAGGGCATAACCTTTACCTCGCCGTTCCTGATCGTGCCGTTCAATGACTGTTGCACCTGCTTTGTGGGCGATCGCGGCTGTCTCATCATCGCAGTTATCAGCAATCACCACCAGGCGATCCGGAGGGTTCAGTTGGGGTAATAGGGCCGCCAGCGTGGCACTGATCCCAATTTCTTCATTGTGAGCTGGCACCAGAACCGCGATCGCTGGCGATGGCCCCCTTGCCGATTGCTGTGTTTGCCCTGGTAACACTGCTGCCAAACACTCAACACAAAAGACAGCTACTGGCACGAGCAGGACGAAGGCAGCCACCAGCAAACTGAGATTAAGCAGAAGCATCATGGTGATTATTACGGTTTTGTTGAGGGGGATACACCAGGCTTGAGAATTCGTAAATTCTCCAAAATCGCTGGGGTCTCCTCATACCCTTGAGCGTAGGGGCTATCTGGGTTATAAGCCGTAGTGACCTTCTTACCTGTGTGGTTGACGATCATTCCCAGTACAGTCAAATGGAATCGCCGGAAATCAGATATGACCTGGGAGATTGCACTACATTTTGTTCTACCGACCCCAACGATCATCACCATGCCATCGGTGCAGGCAGTCAGGAAATTGGCATCAGCAAATTCCACCAGGTTGGGCGTGTCATAAATCACCAGATCAAAACGGGTGGCTAATTCTTGAGCGAGGTCTTGCATATCAGCGGAAGCAATCAGCCTACTGGCCTCCGCCAAGGCTTGACCCGCTGGTAACACTGATAGGTTCTTTTCCAACGGTGAACGCTGAATTGCCTCTGCGGGGGAAAGCTTATCCCGTAATAGTTCGCTCAGCCCAACCACATTGGACACATTGGTTAAATGGTGCATTTGGGGCGATCGCATATTGGCATCAACGAGCAATACGCGCTGACCCATTGTTGCGGCTGCCACTGCTAAATTGAGTGCTGCTGTCGTTTTACCATCTCCCGAAGTGGGTGAACCAATGACAAGGGACCGGATCGGCGGATTGGAGGCAAAGAACCGAATATTGGTGTACAGGGAGTTGATGGCTTTAGCAAAGGGATCAATCAGGGTGTTAGGAGCGTTCATTACTCGACTAGCACCCTCCTTGTAGGGCAGAACCCCTAACATTGTCAGAGGTACTCCCCCGGCAATGTCCTCAGTGCAGAAGAATACGTCTTTGCGTTTCTCACGCCACATCGCCGAGGCCAAGCCGATGACGAGCCCACCCAGAAAACCCATTGCCAGAGTTCTGGTCGCCTTAGTTGGGATAGGTACGGGCACACCATTGGCATCACGCACAAGGGATGGCGGATACAGAAGTTCCCAGGGCACTTCTTTTTGGGCTGCTTCAATTCGAAGAGTTTCGCGTTGAGTCAAGAATTGGTTTAAGGTTCTGGTGGCGATATCTAGCCGCTGCTTTAAATCGTTGTACTGCCGCACAATGAGCGGAAACTGCTGTTGGCGTTGATCCAGAAAACTTTCAGCCTGGGCGATCGCCTGTGTCCGCACCTGCAATACCTGGCCGTTATTGGCCGCTGTCACAAACTGCTTAATTAAATCTAGCCGGGTTGGATCCTGAAATGCCCTAACTTGAGGATTAGCAGCCAGGCTAGCCTGACCCAAGTTTCTCTGCGCTTCTGATTCCAGAAGTTGCGTCAGTTCCCGTTGCTGATCACGCAATGCCTTGATGACCGGGCTTTCTTCCCTAAACCGGGCTTCCTTAATTGCTATTTGGGTCTCTACTTTTTTAAGTTGTAGCAGTAATTCCTTATAGGTTGGATTTTCGCTTAAAGAAGCTGCTGCCATCGCTTCCGATGGTGTCAACCCAATTTGCCTTTGTAAAGTTAAATAGAGGGTTTGCTGTTCCGCCAGTTCGCGCTGTGCTTGCAACCGGGCTGACCGAGTTTCCTGGAGAAGGTTACTTAAGGATGTTCCCTCTGCTTCGGGATCGGTGATGCGGTAGCGTTGTTTCAACGCTTGCATCTCTGCTTCCAGGGTATTCACCCGTTGCTGCAGACTTGGCAACTGATCCTCAATAAACTGTACACCCCCACCAATCCGGGTTTTGCGGTCTTCCAGGCTGTACCTTAAATACCCTTCCTTCAACCGCTCTAAGATAAACTGAACTCTTTCGGGGTCGCTACCCTGGTAAACAACCTCAATGACCTTAGACTTTTCCGTCATCACGTTGCGAGGACGCTGAACTGTTAGCACTTGATTGGCGAGATCCTGCTGTAATGATTCGGCTGAAACATCTCGATAACGGGTCTGGATATCTTTGGCGATTTTTGAGAGAACCTGGGGGCTTTGGAGTACCTGTAGCAGTGTGGAGTAGTCGATTGTGTCCCCTTCTGGGGCGCGATCGCGTGAGATAGCAGAGGGGTCAGACGAGCGCCCCTGAGAGGTAATGGGTTCTACTAACACCTGGAAACTGCCCTCGTAACCCGGTGGCCCCAGGCTAACGGCGGCGGCCAGGGCAGAGGTGCCCATAGTAATCGCAGCAATCAAAAGAACGTTACGGCGAGCAACCCTTAGCAGGGAACCGAAATCCAGAGATTTTTGTTTTTCTGAAGCATTCGGCGCTGGTTCTTCCATCCCTCCCATGTCTGGCAGCCCGGCCCGACTGCCAGGTGATAAATCATGGATTGTCTGTTCGGCTCCCATACTGACCTCTATCTGCTCTATTGAATTTCAGCGACAGCACCCTAAGCAGGACAACTTAAAGTATTACTGCTTAATTAACTATTAAGGCTTAATTATTGTTGTCATTGTTATCATCATTCCCAAAAATTGGAAACACGCCAAAGATACTTAACAATCCTGTTAGAGGCGCAAAGACATCGATAACATCTCCGGTCGTAGCAATAATGTTACGGTTCACGACAACCACATCATTATTATGTAAGGGGGGATTGTCCTTATCATCGAGATTTTTATCAAAGTCAACGCGAATCGTTCGCTTCGATACCGTTCCATCAGGGTTGAGCCGAATTAACTCAACTCGTCGCTTTGCCCGTCCACTCTTGAATCCACCGGCGGCTAAAATACCCTGGTTCAGCGTCGAGTTGGGACGAATTCTAACAGCACCTGGTGCAACGACTTCGCCTACCACATTCACCTGAATCGTCTCAGGCGAGAAATTACTGACCGCAACCTGGGTTGCCTCAGCCGGGTTAACCGCAGTGGCTTTGGGAATGAGAATCGTATCGCCATCTCTGAGCGCAACCGCTTGAGTCAAATCGCCTTCCTGTAAAAAGCGCCACAGGTCAACATTTGCAATTCTCTCCGTACCATCGGGCTGAAGTCGCCGTACCTTAATTTGCCGAATATTTGCTAGTTGGGTAACACCCCCAGCCGTTTGAATGGCATTAACAATTGTGGGCCACTGATTACCGGAGTCTGCCCCAATACCACCCGTGCGCTGGTTGAGGCTGGTTTGAGTTGTCTCATTATTAATGATGCTAATGATGTAGGAGCCAGGCCGGTTAACTTCGCCAACAATCCCAATCTTGAGGGGACGAGGAGCAGCTAAACCAACGGTGATAACCGGGTTCCGGATAAAGCGACTATAATTTGCAGTCAACAGTTCGGATGCCTGTCTCAGGTTCAACCCCTTCATTGATACTCGCCCAACCCAGGGTAGATTAATGGTTCCATCGGGCAAGATCGCGTAGCGAGCTTCCAGAACTAATTCCTGCGTGTCAAAGCTATCAATTCGGAGGAGGTCACCTCCACCCAGGACGTATAACTCTTCAGAGAAGTTGGATAGCCCTGCTGGTTCTTGAACCGAATTTAGTTGGCCTTCCCGTGGTTGCACCGAACCGCCCGGGGGCATCTGAGTCGAACCGCCCGGGGGCATTAATATTTGGGCAGTAGCTGGAATCACATTCACTGTTCCCATTAGAACAGCCATTGCCAATCCAGTAACAGAACGATTGACTCCCTTAAGCATAAATCGACGAGAGAGAAACGATACGAGTGTACGCGTCCAACGAGATTTGCCCAAAGATTCGGGCAGTTACTGAGGTACCACCATCTGGATAACTCATACTATACCCCTGCAGGGCTTATAGTAATGCAGTCTTAAGAGATAGCTCTTTTACTGGCACAGTGATTTTACTGGCACATTAGATACTTTCCCTGCAGCGATCGCTCTAGCAATGCTCACTTCTTGCGTGTTGCATGATCTATGTTGCATGGTCATAGTGGCTACGCTGGTAAATATAGATAGTGGCTGTTAGATAATGCACCTGTATGAGTCAAATGGTAGCAACTATGGCAGGTTGGACGGGAGCTTGTTCGCCGTTATTGCCAGGACTTCATCCAAGATTCATCAAGTTCCCCGTAGAGAGGGGCGCATTTCAAAGAATAAATGAAGATTATCTGAAACTTTCTCCGCGTTAACCCTTACATAGCAGACCTAAATCGTTTGTGAGAATGAGGGTCTTTGTGAGCAAGGATGCCGCTAGAATTCTTGCTCACAATCCAAATAGGATCGCTATAACTCGGTTAGCTTCATGGGTCGATGTCATCAACCTCTTTATAAAACTTTTTTAAAGTACAGATTATTCTTCATCGCAATTCATCCTTAAAATCTCATTAACTTGCCTTTTACTGTGCTGCTATCTCTCATTCCGGGGCCGTAATTATTATCCAGTTACACCTTTATTTAGTTAATCCTAAGTACTGCCGCTGTCGATGCTTAGAAATCGGCTAGAATTGCGTTGATCCGGTTTTCCTATGACTTAATGATGAGAATTACGTTTGTTCTGCCATCGGCGAATTTGAGCGGTGGAGTACGTGTAGTAGCGATCTATGCTGAACGACTAAAACAACTAGGGCACCAAGTGTTTATCATTGCGGCTAGCCCCCGCCAGCCCACCCTATTGCAACAAATCAAGTCATTAGTAAAGGGGCAAGGTTTGCTAACAGCATCCCAACCGGAGGGATCCCATCTGGACAATATATCGGTTGATTACCGGATCATCGATACCTATCGTCCTGTGACTGATGCGGATGTGCCGGATGCGGATGTCGTTGTTGCCACCTGGTGGGAGACGGCTGAGTGGGTTGCCAATCTCTCTCCCACCAAAGGAGCAAAAGCATACTTCATTCAGCATTATGAAGTGTTTGATTACTTGCCAAAAGAACGGGTCAAGGCGACCTGGAAACTTCCTCTGCATAAAATTGTCATTTCCAAATGGTTGCTCGATCTAGCCCAGAATGAGTACGGGGATACGGTTATTTCTCACGTACCTAATAGTGTTGATACGGATCAGTTTCATGCGTTGCCACGGGACAGGCAAGCTGTACCAACGGTGGGGCTGTTGTACTCACCAATTTATTGGAAGGGCTGCGAGGTGAGTTTGCAGGCGATCGCGATCGCAACTAAACAGGTTCCCAACCTCCATTTAGTTGCTTTTGGTACCACGCCAGTCACAGAAGAACTCCCCTTACCGAGCGGAGCTGACTATTTCCATAAGCCCTCCCAGGATTTCATTAAGCAGATATATAG
>CAZGDE010000091.1:1400-10324 GCA_964524315.1 uncultured bacterium | reverse complement strand
GAGTGAAGGATTCCACTTACCACCCCTGGAAGCGATGGCATGTCGTTGCCCCGTTGTGTCAACTCAGGTTGGCGGCCCCATCGATATCGTGACCGATGGAGTCAATGGTTATCTGGTTCCTGTGGGGGATGTTGCGTCTTTGGCTGAACGACTGGTTCATGTTTTGACCTTACCTGGGTCAACCTGGAAAGAGATGTCTGATGCTGCCTATGCAACCGCCACATCCTATACCTGGGATGATGCAACTAAGCTGTTTGAAGCGGCGTTATTGACTGCAATTAATCGAGAACAGGACTCTCTGCATGCGTCACGCCGATGAGCTAAGAAAACTGTGTGTTTGTATGGGCAAACAGATGGGAATTCCTCACTAAAAGACGCCCAATTTGTTAGGCTGAGGGTGCAAATCGCGACTAATGTTGTCTGCTGTTGTCTGCCAATTACCAATGACAACGACTAACCTCTAGAGAGAGCATAAAGAACACCTATGCAACAAGCCAACGCACTAGCTAACCTTGTTCTTTTGCTCTGGCTTCCTGCCGTTGTCTACATTTTCTCTCGTTATCCAGCCCAACGAGCGGTGATTCTTAGTATTTTGGGGGCCTGGTTGTTTTTGCCCATTGCCAACCTGCAGTTTCCCGGCATCCCAGACTATGACAAAATGTCTGCGGCTAGCTATGGAGTCTTGTTATCCACTGCTATTTTCGACGTTGGCCGGTTTAGACTTTTCAAATTCAGCTGGATTGATGTACCCATGGTCGTTTGGTGCATTTGTCCATTTTTCTCCTCTATGTCAAATGCGCTGGGGCCCTATGATGGGTTTTCGGCCACCCTGGCCCAAACTGTGACGTGGGGAATTCCCTACTTTCTGGGACGGATTTACCTGAATACACTACCTGCCCTCAGCAATCTCGCAATTGGCATTCTCATTGGTGGGCTGTTGTACATGCCATTCTGCCTGTTTGAAAGCCGCATGATGGTGAGCGTGCATGAAATGCTTTATGGCTTTAACCCCAGTGGTTTTGCCATGTCCATTCGGCTTGGTGGTTATAGACCTTCAGTATTTATGAACCACGGGCTGATGGTCGGTATGTGGATGATGACGGCTGCTTTGATGGGTGTTGTTCTCTGGCGCACGGGGATTGTCAAGAAAGTATGGAATATCCCGATCGCCGCATTAGTTGTTCTTTTACTGATAACCTTCTTCCTGGTTCGATCCACAGGGGCTTATGTGCTATTTGCGGCGGCGATACTTATTCTCTGGGTTGGTCAGCAATTCCGTAATACTCTGGCAATCTGGTTAATTACAGGTGGAATTATTTTTTACCTGTATTTAGGTGCGACAGGCAATTTTCCCAGGCAGGAAATTGTGGGAACACTATCGCAGGTATTTCCTGCGGATCGGATGCAATCCCTCGACTTTAGATTTATGAATGAGGAGCTTTTGTCTGAAAAAGCGCGGCGGCAAATCACTTTTGGTTGGGGTGGTTACGGCCGTAACCGGGTTTACGATGCGGAAGGTACTGACATTTCCATCACGGATAGTTTGTGGATCATTGCTTTTGGGATCTATGGGCTGGTTGGTTTGGTCAGCATTTTCACGGCACTTTTGCTACCGGCAGTCGCTTTTTGCATTCGTTTCCCCGCCCAATTATGGTCGCATCCTATGGTTGCAACAGCGGCGGCTTTGATGATTAGTACAGTCATGTATGCCTATGACTGTGTCTTAAACGCGATGACCAATCCCATTTTTGTGTTGACCAGTGGTGGCATTGCTGGTCTGGTCGTCAGCCAACAGGCCAGCCGTAAAGCTAAGACTCCTGTCAGACTGCCATCGGGCAACCGAGCTTCGGCTTAGAGTTGCGTCGATTCTACTTAATGCCCGGTCAACGAATATTGTCGATGGGCTAGGGCCTGACGCAATTGTGGCTGGATAAACTCACTCCCATCTCGATGGCCCAAGCGCCTCTCTTAAGATTTTCTGGTGAACAATGCTAAATCACTTAAACCAGCCCTATAGTCCAAGATGGGAAGGTGCGGGGAAAGTATCTTACGTTACTCTTTGAGAGTTGACACAGGCACTCCTGGCGATCGCAATCGCTGTTTAATCTTTGTGCCATCATCCCGAACAGCCTTGTCGTTGGCAACAATAGTTTATTGAATAGTTAGTTTATTGAATAGTTCAGTGATCAGGTTCACTATTACCTGTCCGTTCACATAACCCAGGAGACTCCAATGATTCGTTTCAACTGGCGTCGAGCGACTGCGCCACTGTTGTTATCCCTATTGCTGTTAGTTTCAGGTTGTGCGCCCGAGACACCTTCTCCCTATGCTCAGGTGCAACAGGAGAGTACTCGTAAGGGAGCAGAAACAGCCGTTGCTAAAAATGCTACCCAGGGAAGCAGTTTTAACAAGTTCTTTCCCAAATCAGGTGATGGGTATGAACGGGTCTTTACTCAGGAGAAAAAAGGATTTTCGGAGGCGAAGTTAAAGAAAGCTGGTAAGGATGTGGCAATGCTATCGATTTCGGACACGATTAGCTTGCCAAGTGCAGCGAAGAAATTTGCTAACAGCCCCACTAAAGTTGCTGGCTACCCGGCGGTTGAGGTGGGGACAACTCAATCGGCCCTTTTGGTGAACGAACGCTACCAGGTAAAAGTGCTATCGCGGGACGCATCCTTTACCAGTGGCGATCGCAAGGAATGGTTAAAAAAGTTTGACCTTAGTGGGCTATCCCGTCTTAAGTAAACGCTTAAGCTAGCAGCTACGCCTATCATTCTTTCTGAATCTTGCCGCAATTCTCGATCAAACCAACTTCAACCGAACTAATTGTTATGAGCAAACCAATCTACGAACTGGTGGATGAATTACCCACTGGCGGTCTAACGGTTATGGCATTGCGATCGCTCGATTTTGCCGTTCCCGGACAATGGCAAAACCTGGTAGGGTTTAACAACACGATCCGTGCGGTGACTGGTGAAACCGACGATGCTTTAATTCAGCAAATTGGTGAACGTGCTGTTTATCTGTTTAATGACACCTCGCAGGGTTACCAGCGAGCCCTCTGGCTTTACCAAACTGTTGATAGTGCGTCAACAGCTCTTGGTTATGCGGCGGCGGCGAATAAAGTGGGCGAAGGTGTTTCATTTCTCGGCTTTTTAGACAAACTGACACCAAAGCCTGAGAAAGCTCAAAGTATTGATCTGTGCGTCAAGTTGGTGACGGAACTGGTTGCCTTCTGTCAGATTAATGGCATTCCTGGAGATAGCATTGGTGACTTTCTGGCTGCATTAGGTGATTATGGTGGTGAATCGCTCGTGCGGATGGCAGCCCTCGTTTGTTTTGATGGTTTAATCCCACTGGGGCCCAGTTTCATTGAAAAAGGTTTAACAACGCTGGGCAGCCTGAGTCCCTCGGAACTGGAGAATAATCAAACCTTCAAAGGTGTGAATGAGATGATTCCCGGTAGCGATGCGGGTGGCAAATTGAACTTTATTACCCAAAGTTTTGATTCGGTCAAAGGTTGGATGGGTGATTTTGTTTCTTCGCGGGGGTTAACCCAGGATAACGTGGTCGATAACCTGATGAAGTTTGTCGATGTAAGCAAAGATAAGCTGGACTATCTGGGGGCATTCCTCGACATCACGGTCAAATATTACTCTCATACGGGTGTACAAACCCTCACTCGTCGCCTGGTCGAACGGGCAGTTGCTGAAATTTAACTTACTACAACAATCCGGCAATTAATCGAACCCGACTTCTAGTAGAAGTCAGGTTCGATAGCTTTATACCAATAGAATTGGCGATTACAACAGATTCGGTAAGGTTGATCGCGATTCACCCTTACCGAGGATTGGAGTGTTGTGCAGTCTGTTTGAATTGGTATTATTTGGTTTCGGGGCAAGAATGTTCCAGGTATCCTTGCTCACAAAGTTCGCATTCTCCCAAATAATGTAGGCTGCTCTGTTTTGGGGATGGTGCTGTTTAGTGGCTATGTCCATAGGCACCAGATTCTGGTTGAAATGGTTGAATTTCTTCAGTTATATGTAAACCACGGTGTTCCAGCAGATGACGCAATACGGGATCAGGTGATAGCCGAATATAGGTTGCTGTAATTTCCAGTGGCACGTGGCGATTTCCTAAATGATATGCCGCTTTTAGTAGATCCAGCGGAGTGTTAGCCCGAACGGTGAGGACAGGTTCTGGCTTGGCCACAACCCGCACGATCTCACCCTCATCGGATTGCAGCAAATCGCCATCCTGGAGAACCGTGCCCCGTGGTAGTTGCAAATAAACGAGTTGCCCGTCTGTCGTTCCGTAGCGGTGGCGCGATCGCAGCCGTTCTGTCGCTGTTAGCATCAGTGTTGTGCTGACGGCTACCTGTGCATCTGCCACCAAACGCTGCGTTAGGGTTATTGTCACTTGATTATTCACTTACTAACCACTTCAGCAAGAGTTTAATTTATCCTACAACCTGGAGATTTGAGTTTTTGGATTTTGATTTGGGATGGGGGAATAATTGTCTCCACTTTTTGTTGTGTCTGCCAGTCTTAGCCTTAGTTGGTGATAGTAACAGGTGTTCACGAAACTGTAACATTCCCTTCCGGAATTGCCAAAACCACTAACGAAGCCATACTCGATGCCAACAGTCCAGTAAATTACCAGTTGTAATTTATTGGGCCTCATTTATGGTCAATGCAGATCGACCAGTTAAGAGAAACTCAAGACGGTAATTCGTTAGTTGAGTTAGTTAATGCCGATTCTTTATAGAGCTAAGCAGAAAAGGCGTTGAAGTTCCTTCCCTGCCGAGGGTTAATTCTGCTGAGGTTAAAAAAATGACTGTGATATCGTGCTTGCTCTCTGATTAATTTAGCCCCCTATTTATCATGGAAACTGCACTGTCTAACTTTAAACAACCCTCCCTGTTACAAGCGGTACTAGAAGGATTTATCGATGGTGTGCTGATTTTAACAGACCAGGGAGAGTGGATACATGCTAACGATTGTGCCCGTCGCATTTGTCGCCAATTAACCCAGGGTGTTTCCCAAACCGATCGCGTGCCCCAGGAAATCTGGCGTGTTTGTAAAAGTCTTATTGATAACCTGAACCGTTACCCCAATAAGCCGGTTATGGTTGAGGATGAGATTACAACTGCTGCTGCTGCCTCTTACCGTTTGCGCGCACAGTGGTTAAATCTGGACATGATGCAACGTCCGTGTTTACTGGTTACGCTAGAGGATCGTCTGCAGTCGATTCGTAGCGCCGCGATCGCCGAAAGTCGGCGATATCGATTAACCCCCCGTGAAATTGAAGTTTGGCTGCGCTATCGGGCGAACTATAGCTACAAAGAGATTGCGGAAGAATTGTTTATCACCTGCAACACAGTCAAGAAGCATATGAAGAATATTCATGCGAAACGACAGGCAACTTTAAGCGATATCTAATACAGAATCCGGATCGTATGGTGACACTATTTCATCCTCTCTCAGTCAGGGCGCATCGCGATGCGCCCTGACTGAAACCGCTACTCTATAGACAGATTTCGTATAAGAAGATTTTCCTTTAAATCCAGGTATTTAAGCAGGGTTAGGTAATACCGACCCTGCTTAAATTGTGGGTGCATGGTACGTAATTTTAAGGGTGCTGTTTAAGTGAATGTACGGCCTCTGTCCATTTTATTTGGTTGCTCGGTTAAAACCCTTCCATTTTTATTAGAAACGGTAATCGTCTACTAAAACATTTTGGCTGAAAGCCTAGAATAGGCTTTCTCGTTGATCGAGAAATTGCTTGATCGTTGCTACAAGCTGCTTAAGTTTTACGGGTTTGGTGAGATATTCGTTAGCGCCTGCCAGCAAGCATTTTTCGCGATCGCCCGGCATGACCAGTGCCGTCAGGGTAATGATGGGTACGTTGATCAGGTGGGGCAGTTCCCGAATGTGATGGATCGCTTGCAAGCCGTCCATTCCTGGCATTTGAATATCCATCAAAATGATGTCAGGTTGGTGCTGTTGGGCCAGGGCGATCGCTTCCTGCCCGTCCATTGCGAGAACGACGCGGTACCCGTGACTTTCCAGGTAGCCTGACACCGTATCGATATTGGCCTGATTGTCTTCTGCTAGCAGGATTAGTGGTGATTGGAACCCTGGTGCAGGACTGACTGCTTCTGGGGCGGGTAAGCCTGGGAGGAATGGTTGCTGGTTCGCCATAATGTCATTCACAGAGGTGGTTTCCAGCACCACTGCGTAGGGTAACCGAACCGTAAAACAACTGCCCTGACCAACTTCGCTACTGACACTGACAGTCCCACCATGCAGTTCAGTAATTCGCCGCACCAGGGCTAATCCCAAACCTGTCCCCGCATACTGGCGATTCAGGCTACTGTCGATTTGAACGAAGGATTGGAATAGCTTGCCCATATCCTGGGCGGCGATGCCAATACCCGTATCAATGACACAGAAACTAATCCATTCTGTTTGAGTGGCGGTAGTAACTGATAGTAATGGGACATGGGGGTAAGGTTCGCTGTTTTCTTGCTGTACTACCAGGATGACCGAACCGCCTGCTGGGGTAAATTTGACCGCATTGTTGAGCAAATTAATTAAGATTTGGCGAAGGCGGCATTCATCAACAAGTAATTGGCTAACGTGTGTTTGTACAGTCAATGAGAGTTGAATTTGTTTCTGCACGGCCTGGTGCCGGACAAAGGTCAAACTCGACTCACAGAGATGGGTGAGTGAAACGGTTGTGTGTTGGAGTCCAAGCTTTCCTGCTTCAATTTTTGCCAGGTCAAGGATGTCATTGATCAGCTCTAGCAGATGTCTGCCACTGCGTTCGATGGTGGCAATTGCCCGTTGCTGCCGTTCGGTAAGAGAGCCAAAGACACACTCCTGTAACCCTTCCGACATCCCCAGAATGGCATTCAGGGGAGTACGCAGCTCATGGCTCATGTTTGCCAGAAACTCATCTTTGAGTTTGGTGGCAAGGGTCAGATGGCAGTTTGTTTCCTGTAATTCGTTGTACAGTTGCGATTGTTGAATGGCGATCGTCAACTGGCCAGCGAGTTGCTGCATCAATTCTGATTCCCAGGCTTGCCACTGGCGCGGGCGATCGCACTGGTGCGCAATGAGCAACCCCCAAAGTTTGGCGTCATCCTGATGCCCAATGGGAACTGCCAACTGGGCATAAATGCCAAACTCTTCCATATAACTGATTAAACAGTTTTGGTCAGTACCCGGCTGATGATGGGAGACAGTGCAAACCTGGCCCTGGACATAGCGACTGTAGCAGTCGGGGGAAAGTGCTTCCGGCGGAAACAGAAATTTCAGCATCGATCGCTGGGCCGCGGCGATGGATTCTGCTACTACTTCCCCGTTACCATCCTCTAGTAGTTGGTACACAATTACCCGATCCACCTGCAAAATCTGGCGTGCGTCGGCGACAGCAGTGGATAGGATGGTATCCAGATCAAGGGAACTACGAATGCGTTGAATGATGGTGCTGAAAAACCGTTCCTTGTTTACCTGTTGCTGGAGTGTAATTTCTATCTGTTTGCGATCGGTCACATCCAGTACCACCCCATACCAGGCGATCGCACCATTGGGGCGTTGTTCGGGATTAGCCGTTGCCCGTAACCACTTCAGCTTGCCCGAAGGTGTAATAATACGCCATTCGTAAAGGAACGGCGATAACTCATGGGTGCTGCGGTTGACGGCTTTCAAGTAATCGGGCAGGTCGTCAGGGTGGAACTGGGCAAATAGCAGGGAACTGTTTTCTAACAGCTCGGTGGCTGACACTTCGCAAATTGCCTCAATCGCACAACTGATGTATTCAAACCAGTTCCTGCCCTCCTGGTTCCGCACGAGCGTGTAGATGGTAGCGGCAACTTGTCTGCTGAATTGATTCAGCCATTGTTCACTTTTGCGCAGATCGGTCTCTACCTGTTTGCGTTGGGTAATGTCAAAATTGATGCCGATCATGCGTTGGGGGGTGCCCTGTTCGTCCCGTTGTACCAGACCGGAAGCCTTCAGAGTGCGAATGGCCCCATCGGGACGAAGCACCCGAAATTCGATATCAAATTCCTTTTCGCCCTCCAATGCTTTTTGAATCGCGGTTTCTGCCTCCTGGAGATCGTCCGGGTGTAACCCACGGCACCAGGTTTGATAGGTTGCTTTCCGATCTGATGGTGGAATGCCGTACAACTCATACATACGGTCATCCCAGATCAAAACATTATTGACAACATCCCATTCCCAGATGCCGATCGCCCCCGATTTGACGGCTAAACTCAACCGTTCTGAAAGGTTACGCAGTTGGGTTTCCGATTCTTTGCGATCGGTTTCCAGTTGTTTTCTAACACTGATATCTTTCACCATGCCAATGATGCCGGTAATGGCTCCTGTCGGGTTGTGCAAGGCCGAGGCGGTGATGCTGATCCAGACTGATTGGCCGGTTTTGGTAATGTAACGTCCTTCGGCGGTGAATTGGGGCAATTGCCCTTGCGCCAGTTGTTGCAGTGATTCTACCTGGATGGGGCGATCGGCCGGGTGAGTGATATCGCTAAAGCTGCATTCCAGTAATTCGCTGGCACTGTAACCAGTTAACTGACAGAGGCACTCATTGACTTTGGTAAAGCGTCCGTTCAGGTCAGCAATGACAATCCCCAGGGGGCTTTGTTCAAAAATACTGCGAAACCGTTCTTCGCTAACTTGCAATGCGGCGGTTTGTGCCGCAATGTTGGCTTCCAGTACCGCCCGTAATGTTGCTTCTGATTCTCGCAGGGCGGATTCTGCTTGCTGGCGATCGGCTTCCAACCGGGTGCGCTCGGTAATATCGCGCACAATGACCAACACTTCGGACGGGTTTAGTACAACAATACGGACTTCTTCGTAACAGACGGCTTCACCAATCTTGAGGACTTGCTCATAACG
>CAZGDE010000091.1:0-1390 GCA_964524315.1 uncultured bacterium | reverse complement strand
CCTCCCGATCGTCCTGTAAAAAGTGTTCGATCTCCACCGGGTTAGGGTTAAAATCCGCGTCATTTTTGCCAATCAGATCCGCCACGCTGGTGCCATACAATTCGGCTACCGCCTGGTTAGCCAGAACAAATCTAGAATTCCAGTCTTTGGCAAAAATCAAGTTGGGGGCAGTGTCAATCACGTTACGCAAAAACTGCCGCTGTCTTCTCAGTTCTTCTTCCGCCTGTTTACGATCACTCACATCCCGAATGATACAAACCGCTGCCGTTTTCCCACAGGGAACAACCCGCACCTCTTCGTACTGGATCTGATCTGAGCGGCAAATTCGTTGTTCGTAAATTTGCATTTCACCCGTTGCCAGTGCCCGGTGAGCATAGTCTAACCGTCGTGCGGCTAGATCGGCGGGCATAACGTCATAAACGGACGGCCTGGCCAGATCTGCTGGTGGATGGATCACATGCACGTTAGTACCGCTCAACAGGTCGCTATAGTAACCTTCCCGATCCATGCGAATGAGGAGATCGGGGATCGCTTGAATCATGGCGCGATTGGTTGCTTCACTGGCTTTCAACGATGCTTCGGCTTGCAGTCGGTCATTCAGTTCGGCCTGAAACTGCTGATAAAGTGTTACCTGCGCGATCGCCCCCCGCACACAACAGCGCAATTCGGCCCCGGACAGGTCATCGTTGATCAGGTAGTCGATCAGACACCCCTTTCCATCATGGCTGATCGCCTGTTTTACGAGTGACTCGTGAGCCGTAGCGATGAGCAGCACGGTAGGAATGGTAGGTGTATGGTCAATCAGGGGGGCCAGGTCGCTGAGTTGCTCGACTGGTTGTTCCAGCAGCAACAGGTCAGATGACTCATGTTCACACCATTGCAAAGCTGCCGCCATTGTCTCAAGGACTACGATCCGGTAGATGGAGCGAGTTTCCTGACGGAGATAGCGACTGTATAACTCGCGGTGGGCGATCGTATCCGTCACAATCACTAATGTTTTAGTGGCGACTTCCATAACGTTGCGGTAGTTTTAGCATGTTGAATCGCACTATTTCTGATGATTAAGCGATCGCACCGCCACCTCCGACAGGGGTAGACTGGCGTTGCTGATTCTAAATATGAATTAGGTGTTGGCTGAATTGCAGTTTCGTGCCAGTTCAGACTGTGATTCAGCAGTACCTGTAGTTACACCATCACTGGCGATGGTGATGGGCTGCATGATGTCTTTATGGTGCCCTAATTTCTTAAATCTTCTCCTGTTGCTGGCAGAATATTGTTATTTCCCAGAGAGCCCCAGAATAGTACACTACTTGGCACAACCCTGACGCAAAATCCGACGGTTTCCTTGCGACACATTGAGGACGGCATTGCCAGGGATGGAGCCATTGGC
>CAZGDE010000090.1:0-19814 GCA_964524315.1 uncultured bacterium | reverse complement strand
GTAATACACAGTTAGTATCTTTAACTGCCTAAAATACCGAACCGAGTTATTGAGAAAATAGAAAAAAAATGTCAGGGATTCTGTACTCCAAGTATCATTTTTTGAAAAATCCCGACCTTTTCGTTGTTGTTTTAACAGAATTCCGCCAATTAAACATATTTATTTCCTGACATTTAAAGTCTTCGTATTCCCTAATACATTTTCACCACTGAGTTTAGATTTACTCTTTCTGGGTGCAATCCATGTCGTAGTTCTACTCAGAACGTATGAGAGAAAGTGTGTTCTTAAATATCTCAAAGCTTATTAAATTTTGTAAATATTTAGATTCGGTATTTAGAGCAGGCAATTTTCGGCAATTAAGCTGATTGATCAATATTCAAACCTTCAGTAATCTTTTCGACATTCTCAATCAAATTTGATTTCAGTTTGCCCCTAGATGCGATCTTAAATGTTCAATTGTCTGAGGCTAATTAAGTAGCGATCGAGAGGTGATTTTTGTCATCCTTGAAAGTTTTGCTTACAGAATTTACTGTACTATTTTGATTTGTCGTTAATCTCAGGCAAATTTAGTGTTGATGGGTTTTGATTCATGTTTATTGTTTCTCGAAAGCCTGGTTAATCAATCATGGCAACAATCCAGCGATGTTTAATCACTGAGCAAATTAATCTGGATCTGACTATTTAGTAGAAATTAATTGCGACAACAATTAAAACGATGAAGCAATATTCATTCTTCACTAAGGAGTAAAGGTAGTGTCATGAAAAGGCGACAGTTGATTCAATATGTCGGGCTGGGAGGTTTAGGGCTATTTACCAGTGTAGGAAACCGGGTAATTGCAGCCGTAACGCCTGTTGAGCAAACATCAACACGCTTGTTTGATAGTCTGCCATTGTTTGACTTTGAAGTGGTCAAGATTAATCAGCAGGGGCAAGAAATCGATCGCCATTCTCAACACGCTCATTTTTTTACAACTGACTTAGTAAATAATGTATTGCTGGAAATGGTTGCAGTGCCGGGAGGTCATTTTGTCATGGGTGCCCCTAACACGGAAAGATTTAACGCAGCCAGTGAAAAACCGCAACATCAGGTCACAGTTCAGCCCTTTTTTGTTAGCAAATATCCAATCACTCAGGCTCAATGGCAAGCCGTGGCAACTCTACCTAAGGTCAATCGTGATTTAGTTGCTACTCCTGCCCATTTCAAAGGAGATTCGCTCCCTGTAGAATCAGTTTCCTGGCTGGATGCTGTCGAATTTTGCGATCGCTTGTCCCAACATACAGGCTTAACCTATCGCCTGCCCAGCGAAGCGGAATGGGAGTATGCTTGTCGTGCTGGAACCAGTACCCCCTTTCACTACGGCCAAACCATCACGAGCCAATTTGCCAATTATGGTGGCACTTACACCTATGCCGCCGAGACTGAAGGTGACTATCGCCAATCTACCACTCCAGTTGGCAGTTTTGCCCCTAATGCCTTTGGTCTGCACGATATGCATGGCAATGTTTGGGAGTGGTGCGCGGATCACTGGCATGATGATTACATCAATGCCCCAACGGATGGTTGCGCCTGGGTGAGGGGAGGCCATGCCACGTGGCGATCGCTCCGGGGCGGTGGTTGGGCTGACTATCCATCACAAATTCGTTCTGCTCGCCGTTCCGGCTATCCCGCCGATGCGCTCAACCGGATGATTGGCTTCCGCGTCTGTGCTTCGGCATAGTGTGTTCTGTATCGTGTGAAGGAGATGACCCAATGGAATTTCTCAAAAAAATTCCAGTTACTGTTCTTACAGGCTATCTGGGAGCGGGAAAAACAACCTTACTCAATCGCATTTTGACAGCCCAACATGGTAAAAGAATTGCTGTCATTGTGAATGAATTTGGTGAGATCGGCATTGATAATCAACTCGTGCTCGATGCTGATGAAGAAATTCTTGAGATGAATAACGGTTGTATTTGTTGTACTGTCAGGGGTGATTTGATTCGCATCATTAGCAAGCTGATGGAACAGTACGATCGCTTCGACTACCTGCTAATAGAGACTACTGGACTCGCTGATCCGGCCCCTGTGATTCAGTCCTTCTTCGTTGATGAAGTGATGTATTCCCGAACGGCTTTAGATGCAGTTGTCACCGTTGTTGATGCCAAACATATCTGGGATCATTGGGATAGCAGTGAGGTACAGGAGCAGATTGCGTTTGCCGATGTCGTTCTGCTGAATAAGATTGATCTCATTTCAGCCGAGATTCTACACGAACTAGAGCAACGAGTTCGTAGCATGAATGCGATCGCGAAAATTTACCAGACTCAAAATTGCAACCTGGATCTGGATGCCGTGCTGAACGTCAAAGCCTTCGATTTGAAGAACGCCTTGAGCATTGATCCACAATTTCTCAATGAATCAGCCCATGAGCATGATGAGTCTGTTTTTTCGGTGGCAATCACTGAATCTGGAACAGTGAGTAGTGAAAAACTAAACCGTTGGCTCTATCAACTGGTTCAGGCTCAAGGTTCTAATATCTTCCGGATGAAAGGAATTCTGGATGTGGATGATGAAGACCGCCGGTTTGTGTTTCAAGGCGTCCATATGACCCTTGATGGTCGGCCTGGTAAACCCTGGAAACCCCACGAGGTAAGGCGGAATGAGTTGGTCTTCATTGGCCGCCACCTGAACGAAGTGGAGCTAAGAGACGGATTTCAGGCATGTCTCGTGTGAATAAGTCGTTTGAAGCGCGATCGCTCAAATAAAACAACCAAACTAGACAACCAAACCAGGCAACCAAACCAGACAACCAAACAACCCAATCAATATAGATGAGGAGTCCATGAAACTACAGCATAACTTAGGTGGGCTGGAAGGGTTAGGTTCACCCGTTTTTCAAAAGCGGGTCTTTGTCCAACCCTGGGAAGAGCGCATTTTTGGGATTCACGTCGCCATGATGGCGTTGAGTAACCACCTCGACAAAGCCATTCCCAAATACCCGATCAAACAGGTGCCGACAGCCTTCAAAGACTTTTGGACATGGGGGCACTTACGCATGGGCGCTGAAGCCATGAACCCGTTTGATTACTTTCGTCTCCGTTACTATGAGAAGTGGTTGGGAGGGATCTCCGGCTTCTTTGTGGAAAAAGGATATATCACCGCTCAGGAACTGGATGCCCAGACGGCAAAGTATCTTGCCAGTGGCAACCTTGCGAATGCTCCCCTACCCCAGGGTGGGAATGCGGCCATTGATAATCAGATCATGCGTTACCTGCGCGAGGGCGATTCGCCCTTGGGGCAATATTCCGGTACACCCAAATTTAAACCGGGAATGAAGGTACGAGTTAAAAATGTTCCTCCCGTTGATCACACTCGTTTACCAGGGCATCTGCGCGACAAAGTTGGGGTGATTGATACCGTTTATCCCGGTGCCTATGGATACTTCTTTTCGACTGGCCCGGATGGTATTGGCTCTCCCATGCCCGTATATCTGGTCTCCTTTGACCCTCAAGACATTTGGGGCGAAGCAAAATCTGAGCCCAACTCAATGTATTACGACGATTTGTTCGAAGTCTATCTGGAAGCTGCGTAAGGGGAGTGCAAATTATGGGTAGTGGTTACGATCATTTCAGTTACGACACCGATCGCGAGGTCTACAGTGCCGCCCGTGTCAGAGCCCTGGAGGCATTACTGATTAAAAAAGGTGTGATCACAGGTAACACAGTTGATAAGGTGTTGGAGTATTTCAAAACAGAGATGGGGCCTTTTAACGGGGCTAAAATTGTCGCCCGTGCCTGGGTTGACCCCGGTTTCAAAGCAAAACTTTTAGCAGATGCCAATGCCGCGATCGCGGACATGAAGTTCCCCGCAGGGATGTCTGGGGCGGAAGGGGAGCACATGAAGGTTGCCGAGAATACCGCAACAGTCCATAACGTTATTGTTTGTACACTCTGTTCCTGCTATCCCTGGCCTACTTTAGGTTTACCTCCCTATTGGTTTAAGGATCCCACGTTCCGTGCCAGAGTCGTTAGAGAACCACGTGCTGTATTAAAAGAATTTGGGCTCGTGCTAGACCCCTCCATCCAAATTAGAGTATGGGATAGTAGTGCGCAAATTCGCTGGTTTGTTCTCCCTGAACGTCCTGCCGGGACTGAAGGTATGAGTGAGACAAAACTGGCATCCTTAGTGACGCCAGAAGCCATGATGGGTGTGGCAAAGGTTAAAGTTGCCTGAGCCACCGTAACGAATGCAAATTTGACAAGGGAATAGGCAAATTTAGGTCAGGACACATGAACATGTGTCCTGACGAAGAGTGCAACCATGAGTGAGGAAAGGAATAATGCAAACTCGCTTTGAGCATTACGCGGCCACCACCATGATGGGATGCAAGGATGCACCACCTCGTGCCAATGGTGAGTTGTTCTTTGATGACTCCTGGGAAAGTCGTGCGTTTGGGATTGCGATCGCCCTCGCCAAGAAAGGACATTACGAGTGGGAAGAGTTTCGGCAACAGTTAATTGCGGCAATTGCCGAATGGGAATCAGAACATGAGCTGGATGACCCAAGCTGGAACTATTACCAGCGGTGGCTCATTGCTCTGGAACGATTGGCAATGGCTGCTGACATCATTACGCCTGCAGAGTTGGAACAGTTAGATGTTCTGTCTACTGACTACATAGCACAGGAGAATGAATAACCCATAACCACCTGGTTATTGTTCCTCCAACGATACATTCAACTCATACCCACCGAAATCAGTGACCTGTTTGGTGAGTTGAGCCGTGACAAAACTGGGGCCAACCCAGACAATTATCTGTTTCTCTACATCTTCTGGTTTGGCCGCACCATATTTGTTGGATAAAACACTTACCAGGTCGGGATAAGACTCATTTAGAGCTGGATCAAACAGGAGTTTTACAGCCTGAAGTTGCGTGGGTTTGCCACTGCTGTCCTTTGCATAATAAAACTCGTATTGTTTCAGTCCTGGAATATCGTTAACTGTGACTTTACTAAACCCATAATCCGAGACTTTTTCTGCGCCGGAAATGATTTTTCCAGTGTCGGCAGGCGTGAGGCCCTTTTTCAAGCCTTTATTTGCCAACACTTTAGGCAACCAGCCGTCTTTTTGCGTACCGACAATAGCTGTAACCTGCTCTTTCGGTGTACCATCAGATGCCGTGCTGACTGGAGTAGTAGCAGCCTGAGAGTCCGGGTTCGTAGCGGGACTGGCGACAGGACTGGTCGTTGAGTTAGTGTCTGGGTTGGCAGTCGACTGGTTCGATGGGGTGCAGGCACCGAGCGACATCATCGAAAAACACAGAAGTGTGATACCCAAACGAGTAATGTGTGGTTGAGTGTGTGATTGGGAAATACGCATAGTGTTGATTTCTGGAATGAGTAGAAGCAGCGTATGAAGCTGTTCGATCGAGAACCAATCGAGGTGCGATCGCGGCACTGTAAACTGATTCAAGCCTGGTGTGGCTCGAAACTAACAGAGACTTGAATTAGAGAGTAGAGTGCGATCGGGAAGAACTAGGGAAGTTGAGATAATTTAGTCTGCTTGATACTTCTGGATCGAGCCAGCAACATAAATTGAAACGTCGTGCCAATTCATCCAACGCTTCATTCATACTCAATTAAAGATCTGGGAGCTGAATAGTATCTCAAATTATCCCTGAGAAGCTACGCTGTTATGGTTGAATGAAAGATTACCAGTGGGACAACCTGCTGTTAATGTTGCCAAGGGAATAGCATGGAACTGATTTCGTTTCATTCTGCCTCCAATCCAATCTCTTATACGGCCCGAATTGTGGCGGCGAAGCGTGCCATTGAGCAATTTCATCCTGCACCACTGTTTGAAGATCCTTATGCGGCTGCTTTGGCTGGAGATGAGGTAGACGTCTTACTCTCACGCTGGCAAGAGGTTGCTGCAGTCCAAGTCGTGCCGTTAGAGCAAGTAGTGGTTAAACGAACTCGCTACATTGCTATCCGCACAAAATTTATGGATGACTGCTTAAATGCAGCACTGTCCCAGGCCGAATATAAACAAGTGGTGATTCTGGGAGCGGGGCTGGATACAAGAGCCTATCGGCTCACCTGGCCACCTGGTACTACCGTCTATGAAGTAGATAGCCCAGCGGTCTTGTATTACAAAGCACAAGTGTTGCGGGGTATCACGCCAACGTGTATTTATCGACCTGTTCCTGGGGATCTGGCTGCGCCTAATGCCCAATGGGCAACCGATATACTGGCTGCGGGATATCAAGCTACTGTGCCAACGATCTGGTTGGTGGAAGGTGTTGTGATGTACTTGCAAGAGAAAGAAGTACACCGTTTACTACAAACGGTTACGGCCTTGAGCAGTACTGGCAGTGTTCTAGGGATGGATGGGGTCACCACTGGTTCCATTTTGGCGGGACAACGAGCAAAAAGGGCAGATCGAGGAAGGGTTGTCCAGCATTGGCAATTTGGTCATGACTATCCCAAGCAACTGCTGGCAAGCTACGGTTGGGCCGCAGCAGTTAGTGAGCCACAAGATATTGAAGCAGCCCGTGGCAGGTATCCAAGGTCAGTACCAATTGGTACTGAAACAACCGATCAGGAAAATAGCCGAGGGGTATGGTTGATTGACGCAATTAAGGAATAAATTAAGGGAAAAAAGTGTTGCTGAATGTAGCTTGATTCATAAACATGCATGCCCACTGTCGAGGCGTTTCGCGTTCGCGTAGCGTCTCCCTGGGAGACAACGACCCTACGCTATTCATAGCTGTCAATCAGTGACGCCGAAAGAACGGTGCAGGTTCAGCGTGAATACATTTGGATATGCGGCCAATTACAAGGAACTTGTCGGTCGTTTATGCGCCTGAAGTCCGTCTAGGAGATAAGCGATTTTGTCGAGTTGAAAGCAATTTTCCAGGTTTTTTGGACAGGAAATAGCACCTGAAAAATAGCATATAAGGTGTCAGCTTTAGATACTCCCCTTTCGATGGCTTCAAGGATGGAATAGTTCAAATGTTCCTATCTGGGAAATCTTAGATTCTTCTTTCAAGGCTAATTAATCAATCTGTTAATATTGTTATGGTTGCATTACTGGTTTGAATTTCATATGGCAAGAGTTAAGACAAAATCCTCCACTAAGCCGCAGCCTCTAACTGGCAAGGAATTATTGGCAAAAGTAAAGGGAATGTCAGGGAATAAAACTGCTAAGGCGGAAGCTTGCGGTTACTATACGGAGACTAAGAATGGTGTTAGAAGAGTAAATCTAATGGCCTTCATGAATGCTTTGTTAGAAGCTGAAGGGATTTTACAGAAGGAATTAGAAGGAACAGAAAGTGGGCCTGGGCGATCGCCATCTTATCGAATTACGGTTCAGGCGAATGGCCAGTTACTAGTTGGAGCGGCCTATACTAAGCAGATGGGATTGAAGCCGGGAGACTGGTTTGAAATTTCTTTAGGCCGCAAGCATATTAAGTTAAAACAGGTAGAAGATACCCAAGAAGAAGACCAGCAAAGCGACAGCTAACTAATAGAAATTAACTGGCAATCAGAGATACATCAGTCAAATGGAAAGGGGGGATTCCCTATCTTAGTGCGCAACAGGTTATCAAAAGGCGGTGTTTGGAGGGGTGTTCATGCAAGTCTCATTTCTTTGTTAGGAGTAGGTGAGTGAATCGTTGGGTAAGCTAGTAGTGTACGTAATATTACCCCTCTCCTATGCCTTCTCAAAAAGCAAAGAAAGAAAATGACGGATGTGGATGTGCCAGCGTTCCCATCTCATTAATTCTTGTTGTTTTAGGTGTGGGTTATTGGGGCTTTACGCACTTAGACGTAGGTGGGTTTGTTTCAACGAACATCAGAAAATTTTTGCCTGAACCGATCGCTAAGTCGTTGTCTACGGAACAATCGCCTTCCGCAACGGTATCTTCTGTGCCCAAGCAGGCACTACCTGTGCCCATTTCGCCTCTGCCAACGGTTACTTCAACGGAGACATCAGGGCTGACTCCCCCTGCTACCACCTCACCTGTAACGGCTGAAAGTCCTCTTAGCCAACCATCTACACAAAAATCTTCATATCTCACTTCCTGGGAAAAAAAGAAAATTCGGGGTATTTACCTCAGTCGCTACCAGGTAACGAATAATGCGAGTGAGAGAACGATTCGGGAGCGAGTCCGTTATTATCGCCAGCAAGGAATTAATACGATTATTCACGGGGTCTGGGGAAATGGTTGCACGATGTATCACAGTGATGTGATGCAGCAGTCGTTTGGCTTTAAAAGCTGCCCGAATGAATTTAGAGAGCAATGGTTAGACTGGTTGATTGATGAAGCCCATAGGCAGGGCATGCAAGTCCATGCTTATTTTGAAAAGGGAATCAAGCTGGATCGGAATAGTCCGATCTTTAACCAGGCGATCGCTAACCGCTGGATTGTCCCTGGTGTTGATAAGACCTACGCCGGTATCGACCACTATGCTTTGGATATGGAAATTTCAGATGTCGCCAATTTCTTCAGAAAGATAGCAGTTGAATTTGTCCAAAAGTATCCCAAAATTGATGCTGTTCAGTGGGATGACTACCTGGGATATCACGCTGATTTACCCGGTAATGTCGATCGCACCAGCCGTTTAACCAAATTTGTGCGACAAATGAGAGCGGAGCTGAAGAAAGCTAATCCGGCGGTGAGTTTTGACCTTTGTCATCATAATCCGTACTGGGGAAAACGGTATTTCGCAGCGGATTGGCGAAACTGGAATGTTGATCGCGTGTTCATTCAAACCTACAACGATGCGAATTTTGCCCAGGAATTAGCGTATGCCGAACAGTATGCCGGTGTTGCCATTTCAGATAAGCAGCTTTATCGGTTGAAACAACTGGTCAATAATCCCAAAATTAAGAGTGTGCTTATTTTTCCCATGGGTGGTAAACCCGAAGCAGCAGCAGCTCTCCTCAAGAAATTTACCCTGTAGAGACAAGCGTAATACCCATAACCAACGTTGACCATTGCCCTGTAAGAGTTGGCGATCGCGATCACCAGTGCCGATTGCTAATACAAATGCATTTGTCAAACAAGCTAATCCTGCTCCTGGGTCAGAATAGAATGAATTGGTAACGACGCTTCTGAAGCATTGCGAGGGCAACTGTCGGTTATGGGCAAGATGTTGACTGGTTATGCGCTGCAACGGCTAATTCATGAGAGCGCTCACGCAAGGGTATATGCCGGAGTGCAACGATCCGATGGGCGACCCGTCGTTATTAAAGTGCTGAAGACTGACCATCCATCACTGGAAGAAATTGCCCGTCTGCGCCACGAGTTCACAATTCTCGCTAGTTTAGACAGTCCAGGTGTGATTAAACCCTTAGCGTTGGAAACCTACCAGAATGGCCTGGCGCTGATTCTGGAAGATTTTGGTGGGATGCCCCTACAGCAATATTTGCAACAACATTTCCAACAACATTTCCAACAAGCAACGTTGCCGCTCCACGAGTTCTTCGATCTGGCAATTCAACTGGTATCTGTCTTGGCGGAATTGCATCGAAACCAAATTATTCATAAGGACATTAATCCGCATAACATTTTAATTAACCCCCAAACCGGACAGGTTAAACTGATCGATTTCAGCATTGCATCGCATCTGTCCCGTGAAAATCAGACGGCTACTAATCCGAATTTGCTGGAAGGGACGCTGGCCTATTTGTCGCCGGAACAAACCGGACGCATGAACCGAACGATTGACTATCGAACTGATTTTTATGCGCTGGGAGTAACATTCTATGAAATGTTGACCGGGCAACTTCCCTATGGAGTGACCGATCCTCTGGAACTGATTCATTATCACATTGCCAAAACGCCACCTCCGCCGCACCAACTCAATCCCACTATTCCAACGGTTCTTTCCGATCTGGTCATGAAATTGCTGGCAAAGACTGCAGAGAACCGTTATCAAAGTGCATTGGGGCTCAAAGCGGATCTTGGGCGATGCCAGCAGTTGCTACAACAGCACGACACAAGTAATGAAACGGATGCACAACTCATTGAGCCTTTTCTGTTGGGGCAGGTAGATTGTTGTAGCCAGTTCTTAATTCCCCAAAAGCTGTATGGTCGGGATGTCGAAGTCGCAACACTGCTCGCTGCATTTGACCGTGTGAGTCATGGGTCTACGGAACTCATGCTGGTTAGTGGCTATTCGGGAATTGGCAAGACGGCCCTTGTGAATGAAGTGCATAAACCCATCTCGCAAAAACGGGGATATTTTATTGCTGGTAAGTTTGATCAATTTAAGCGAAATATTCCCTACGCCTCGTTGACCCAGGCATTTCAGGAATTAATGCGGCAACTCTTGACGGAAAGCGATGAACGGATAGCGGTCTGGCGCATAAAATTGCTGCATGCATTGGGGAGCAGTGGTCAGGTCATTATTGATTTTATCCCAGAGTTAGAATGTATCATTGGTACCCAACCCGTTGTGCCTCAACTTGACTCGTTGGAGTCGCAGAATCTTTTCCATCAGGTGTTTCAGCAATTTCTGCGGGTATTCAGTCAGCCGGAACATCCGTTGGTGATTTTTCTGGATGACTTGCAATGGGCAGATATTCCCTCCCTGAAATTGATTGAACTAATGGCGACTAATCCAGAGAGTCAACATTTACTGATTCTGGGAGTGTACCGCGATAACGAGGTTAGTCCGAGTCATCCATTAACCCATACCTTACGTCACATTCAACAGACAGGTGCGATCGCCCACTCGGTTACTCTGCACCCTCTAACAATAGATCATGTGAATCAGTTTGTTGCTGATACTCTTCATACAAACAGTGCGAAGACAAAAACACTGGCAAACTTAGTTTTTCGAAAAACCCAGGGCAATCCATTCTTCCTGACGCAACTGTTGAAATCCCTGTATCAAGACCATTTGTTATGGTTTGACTTTGATCAGGGTTGCTGGCGATGGGATATAGATGTGTTACAGGGAATTGAGATGAGTGAGAATGTGGTTGACCTGATGGTGAATCAGATTCAGAAATTACCTGACAAAACACAGAATGCCTTGAAGCTGGCTGCCTGTATTGGGGATAAATTTACCCTGGATGTGTTAGCGATTGTGAGTGAAACATCCCCGTCGGAAGTAGCCAAAGACCTGTGGGATGCTTTGAAAGCAGAGTTCATCATCCCTTTGGATAATTCCTACAAAATTCCCCTGGTACTTAACCTGGATGCGATCGCCGTTGCACTAGAGAATGTTCAATCATCTCCTCCCGGGGCATGCCCACCACTAATCTATAAGTTTTTGCACGATCGCGTTCAGCAAGCCGCTTATTCACTAATTCCAGAATCACAGAAAAAAGCAACTCATTTAAAGATTGGCCAACTACTCCTGCAAAATACTGCGATTGAGGAGCGTAAGGAAAATATTTTTGCCTTAGTCAATCAGTTAAATTATGGTGCAGATTTGCTGGAACTGGAAGCAGAGAGGGTGCAACTGATTGAATTAAATCTATGGGCGGGGCAAAAAGCAAAAGCCTCCGTTGCCTATGATTCTGCCCTGCGTTACTTAATGGCAGGACTGGGCTTAATGACAACTTCTAGTTGGCAGCAACAGTATGAGCTGACGTTGGCAATGCACCAGGAGGCGGCGACAGTGGCTTTCCTGAATGGGGACTTTCAGCACATGCAACAACTCACAGAGTTAGTCCTACAACAGGCAAAAACACCTCTAGATCGGGTAAAAGCCTACGAGTTGCGAATTAAAACGTGCGAAGTTCAGAGAGAACTGTTGGCCGCCGTCAACCTGGGGTTGGATGCTTTGCAGATATTAGGGGTAACACTGATTGATGCGCCTACGTCGTTGGACGTACAACAGGCGATCGCCACAACTGCTTCCAATCTGGCGGGTAAAGAAATTGCCGACCTCATCAACTTACCGTCTATCACCGATGCAAATGCCCAGGCTGCCTTACAATTGCTGGCAACTCTGGTGCCTGCTGCCTATCAGTCTACTCCGGAGTTGTTTATCCTGATGGCTTGCCAGCAGGTTAATTTAACGATCCAGTATGGCAACACGCCTTTTTCTGCGAGTGGCTTTGCTGACTATGGCATTATTTTCAGCGGTTTATCTCAGGATATTGAAGCCAGTTATAAGTTTGGCCAACTTGCCCTCAAGTTACTGGAGCGTATCGATGACCGCAACACAAGAAGTCAAACTCTATTTAAAGTGTCAACCTTCATTCTGCCCTGGAAGCATTCATTGCGAGATGCCATTCCGTTTCTAGAAGATGCTTATTTGAGTGGTCTGGAGACTGGTGACCTTGCCCATGCCGGTTATGCGGCAGCCCATAAATGTCAATACTCCTACTGGAGTGGTCTGGAGTTGAAAACTCTGGAGCAGGAAATGGCTTACGGTAGTAAGGCGATCGCCCATATTAACCAGGAAACCGCTTTGAAGTGGAATCAAATCTTCCATCAAACGGTTTTAAACCTGTTGGGATTAGCTGAAAATCCCTGTCGTTTAGTTGGGAGTGCCTATGATGAAGCACAATTTCTACCTTTACATATTCAACTGAATGAACGAACCGTTGTTCACTACGTTTTGTTGAATAAATTAGTTTTGTCTTACCTATTTGGTCAACTACCTCAGGCAGTAGAGTATGCCGTGAGTGCCAAACAATATATGGATGCAACCAGGGGATGGTTTACCGTTCCCGTCTTTCACTTCTATGACTCTTTAGCACACCTGGCTCTCTATCCAGTTTCTCTACCGTCACAACAACAGCAAATCTTAAAGCGTATCAGTCAAAACCAGCAAAAAATGCGAAATTGGACGGTGTATGCTCCCATTAACTTTCAGCATAAGTTTGATCTGGTTGAAGCGGAGCAGGCGCGGACTTTAGGTAACTATTGGCAGGCAATGGAACTGTATGACCAGGCGATCGCAGGCGCGAAGGAGCATGGCTATATCCAGGAGGAAGCTCTCGCTAACGAACTGGCTGCCCAGTTTTATTTGTCCCAAGGGCGGGAGAAAGTTGCCCAAATTTATTTGATTGAAGCTTACGATGGTTACTTGCGTTGGGGGGCAACGGCGAAGGTGAAAGATTTAGAAGGCAAGTATCCCCAACTGTTGTCCCAACCGCTCAAATTGGCAAATGGCGTAGAACCCCTGTCAGCGAGAACTGCTGTATCGCGTCGTTCGGTATCGACTGAAGGTAGTAAAGCCTTTGACCTGGAAACGGTCATGAAAGCATCTCAGGCCCTTTCGGGAGAGATCGTACTGGGAGAATTACTCCGGAAGCTAATGCAAATCGTGCTGGAAAATGCTGGTGCGGAGAAAGGCTGTCTGCTGTTGGAAAAAGCCGGACAACTGTTAATTGAAGCATCGGGAGGGGTGAATGGTGATGAGATGGTGACACACAGTCGGCGTGAGGGCCACAGCGATCACATCAACCCTGACCTGTTGCCCCTTTCGGTCGTTAACTATGTTGCCCGGATGAAGGAAGCGCTCGTTCTGTGTGATGCCAGTACCGAGGCGATTTTTGCTGCCGATCCTTACATCGTTGTCCAGAAACCAAAATCCGTTTTGTGTGCGCCGATCCTCCACCAGGCGAAATTAACGGGAATTCTTTATCTGGAAAACAATTTAACCACTGGCGTCTTTACGCCAGATCGGTTGGAGGTGTTGCAACTACTGGCCGCCCAGGCGGCCATCTCGATTGAAAATGCTCATCTGTACGCTGAACTGGAAGAAGCGAACCGCACGTTGGAGGCAAAGGTTGCCCGACGAACCTTACAGTTGGAAGAGAAAAACTTACACTTGCAACAAGAAATTTATGAACGCCAACGGGCCGAAGAGGCGGCCCAGGTTGCCAGCCGTGCGAAGAGTGAGTTTCTGGCCAACATGAGCCATGAGCTGCGCACACCGCTAAATGGCATTTTGGGTTACAGTCAGGTACTCAAGAAAAATAAGGCTCTTACCGAACAGCAACAAAATGGTTTGAATGTGATTCATCAATGTGGTGAGTACCTGCTGACACTCATTAACGACGTTCTGGATCTGTCAAAAATTGAAGCGCGTCGGATGGAACTGAGTCCGGTCACCTTTCACTTACCCCATTGTCTGGAAAATGTACTGGAAATTTGTCGGGTGCGTGCCAATCAGAAGCAGATTGCCTTAAACTACGAAGTCCTTTCTCCCTTGCCCCAGTGTGTCTATGCAGATGAGAAGCGATTGCGGCAGGTGTTGTTGAACTTACTGGGGAATGCGGTGAAGTTTACCAACGCAGGCAGTGTCACATTTAAGGTGGGGGCTGTCGATTGCCAACCAGCATTGAATTTAGTCACGCCACTATCGCCGGATAGGGTTCCGGCAAGCAGTCAGCGAATTCGCTTTCAGATCGAAGATACGGGTCTGGGTATTTCTTCTGAACAGTTAGAGCAAATCTTCCAACCTTTTCATCGGGTGGATGAACTGGGGCAACGGACTGAGGGAACAGGGTTGGGGTTGGCGATCAGCCGTCAACTGGTACAACTGATGGGAGGTGAGCTTCGAGTCAAAAGTACTCTAGGCCAGGGAAGCGTGTTTTCGTTGGAGCTTGACCTGCCAGAAGCGGAGTCAGATGGTGCGGTCAACCTGGCGGAACGTCGTCCCATCATTGGGTACCGGGGCGATCGCCGCCTGGTGCTGGTGGTCGATGATAAGGATTTTAATCGTACTGTGATTGCTGATTTGCTGGAACCCCTGGGTTTCATTGTGATTGAGGCTGTTAATGGGCAGGAAGGGTTGGATCAAGCGATCGCGCAAAGACCCGATGTGGTGCTGGTGGATCTGGTCATGCCGTTAATGGATGGGTTTGAAATGACCCGCCGCCTAAGGCGTATCCCAACGCTGGAAAACATTGTGGTTCTGGCACTTTCAGCCAGTGTGTTGGAGTTTGATCAGCGTATGAGTCAGGCGGCCTGCTGCAATGATTTTCTTCCCAAGCCCATTCATGAAGCCGCTTTATTAGAGAAGTTACAATCTTACTTAGGGCTGGAATGGGTTTATGAACCTGAGCCGCAAAGCTCGGCAGGAGAGGAGCCTGTAGTGGGCATCTCTGTCGCCGCTTTCCCCTCCCCCCCTCTCCCCATTTCATCCCTGCCGCCAGCTTTAGAGCTAGAAACTCTATTAGATCTGGCATTAAGAGGTGACCTCAAAGGGGTGGTAGAACAAACCAATCAGTTAGAGCAACTCAATCCCCAGTGGGCTGATTTTGCGGGTCAGCTACGACAACTGGCTAAAGGGTTCCGGGGAAAACAGGTGATCGAGTTTATCAAACGTTACCAGTCGCAGGAATGAGCCATAATACAGCGATTAAGGGAACCATCCTGATAGTGGATGACACACCGACGAATCTGGAGGTGTTGTTTGATTTTTTGAACAATGCGGGGTTTAAAGTTCTGTTTGCTGAGGATGGTGAAAGCGCGATTGACAAAGCTAATTACGCTGCGCCCGATTTAATTTTGCTGGATATTTTAATGCCAGGCATTGATGGATTTGAGACCTGTCGTCGGCTAAAGGCAAGGGAGGCAACAGGGTCGATTCCGGTGATTTTTCTGACGGCATTGACGGATACGGTTGATAAGGTCAAGGGGTTTTCCTTAGGGGCTGTCGATTTCATTACCAAGCCGTTGCAATATGAAGAAGTGCTGGCCCGTGTGGAAACCCATCTGCAACTGCAAACTTTAACCCAGCAATTGCAAACACAGAATGAACAGTTGGAACGGGAAATTCAAGAACGTCAACGGGCACAGGAAGAACTACGCCGCAGTGAAGAACGCTTTCAACTAATTGCCCAGGCCACGAACGATGCCATTTGGGACTGGAATCTGGTAACGAATATGGTCTGGTGGAATGAGGGAATCCAGAAATTGTTCGGTTATCCCATTTCGGAGGTAGGGAAACATTCTGCCTGGTGGTATGAACAGATTCAACCGGACGATCGCGAACGCATTAAAGCCGACATCCATGCCGCCATTGATCAGGGGCATCATAGTTGGGCCAGCGAATACCGCTTTCGGCGGGCCGATGGCCTGTATGCCTGTGTATTTGACCGGGGCTACATTATCTATGATCGTGATGGTGCACCCACTCGTATGATCGGTGGCATGACCGATATTACCGATCGCAAACAGGCGGAAGCTGCGATCAAACAACAGAACCAGCGATCGCAATTATTTGCCGAAGTGACCCTCAAAATTCGCCAGTCCTTGCAACTGGATGAGATTTTGCAAACAACGGTGACAGAGGTACAACGTATCTTGCAGGCTGATCGGGTACTTATTTACCGTCTCTGGGCCGATGGCACGGGTAGTGGTGTGGCGGAGGCCGTCCAACCCGGATTGCCACAGGTCATGGGGCAATCCTTTGGGGAAGAGATTTTTCCCGCAGAAATGAAGCAAAAATACCGCCAGGGGTGGATGCGACAAATTGAAAACATCAACCAAAATCAGCAAATTTCTGCTTGCCTGGTGAATTTTTTGCAACAATTCCAGGTGAAAGCCAAGTTGGTGGTGCCAATTCTGGCAAAGCAGGAATTATGGGGCTTGCTGATTGTCCATCAATGCTCAGGGCCGCGCCAGTGGACAGTCTTCGAAACTGAATTGCTGCAACAACTGGCCAATCAAATTGGCATTGCCCTTACCCAGGCCCAACTGTTAGAGCAGGAAACCCTCCAGCGGCAGGAGTTAGCTCGCTCCAATGCCGAACTCCAGCAGTTTGCCTATATCGCTTCCCATGATTTACAGGAACCATTACGCATGGTCACCAGCTACCTGCAACTGTTAGAGCGGCGCTACAAGGGCAAATTGGATGCGGATGCAGATGATTTTATTCACTATGCCGTTGATGGTGCAGTGCGGATGCGAACGCTAATCAATGATCTGCTGACCTATTCGCGCATTGGGACGCGGGGCCGCCCCTTTGAGTTAACGAACTGTAATGCAGCCGTTGCCCATGCGATCGCCAACCTCAAAATTGCAATTGAAGAAAGTGCGGCGATCGTGACGTACAAAGACTTACCCGACCTGATTGCAGACCCCGTTCAGCTCACCCAGTTATTCCAAAATTTGGTCAGCAATGCTATCAAGTTTCGGAGTCAAGCTGCCCCCCAGGTTGGGATTGAAGCCAGTCGTCAGGATGATGCCTGGTTGTTTTCTGTGCGAGACAATGGCATTGGTATTGATCCGCAGTATGCTGACCGTATATTTGTCATTTTTCAACGATTGAATAATCGGGTAGACTACGTCGGCACGGGCATTGGGTTAGCAGTTTGTAAAAAGATTGTGGAACGGCATGGTGGCAAAATCTGGGTACAATCTGAACTAGGGCAAGGAGCAACATTCTATTTCACGATTCCAGATGGAGGAAAAGGTTGATTGTGAATTCCACGAGTGTTGCGGAAACAGTTGAAATCCTCCTGGTAGAAGACAATCCGGGTGATATTCGGCTCACCAGAGAAGTCTTGAAAGAGGGCCGAATTCATAATCATTTGAATGTCGTGGAAGATGGAGAACAGGCGATCGCGTTTCTCAATCGGGCTGAGCCTTACAGTCAAGCACCTCTGCCAGACTTGATTTTGCTTGATCTGAACCTCCCACGACGCAATGGGTTGGAAGTACTGCAGATGATTAAAACGACTGAGAGCCTCAAGCGGATTCCGGTCATCGTTTTTACCACTTCGCAGGCAGAGGAAGACATTATGAGTGCTTACAATCTCTATGCGAACTGCTACATCATGAAACCGATTGACCTGGAGCAATTTATTAGAAGCATCAAATCCATTGAAGATTTCTGGTTCACTCTGGTTAAACTGCCATAGGGATGAACGATGGTGAACCAGGGTTCCATTCATGTTTTGTTAATCGAAGATCATCCAGGCGATCGGCGTTTACTGCAAGAGTTACTGCGGGATGTGGCATCTGTCCCTGTGCAACTTAGTCATGCCGATAGTTTAAGTCAGGGTTTGCAACGTTTAAGCGAAAGCACCTTTGATGTCATTCTGTTAGACCTCTTCCTGCCGGATAGTCAGGGGTTTGACACGTTTACCCAACTGCATCAACAGGAACAAGACGTTCCCATCGTGGTAACGACTGGCTTAAACGATGAAACGCTTGCACTGAAGGCGGTTCAGGAGGGCGCGCAGGATTACCTGGTGAAGGGGCAAATTACGGGTGAGTTGCTGGTGCGATCGATCCGTTATGCGATCGAACGAAAGCGAGCCGAACAAAAAATTCGGGAACAGGCGGCTTTGCTGGATATTGCCACCGATGCGATTCTCGTGCGTGATGCCCAGCACCATATTCTGTTCTGGAATAAGGGTGCGGAAAGACTTTACGGATGGACGGTGGAAGAAGCGGTAGGGCAGAAGACAACGGAACTTTTGTACAAAGGTCTGTCAACGCAATTTCAGGCCGCCCAACGGGAGTTGATCAGCAAGAATGAATGGCAGGGGGAATTAAATCAAATCACGAAAACAGGGCAAGAAATCATTGTTGAAAGCCGCTGGACGTTAGTGTGTGATGATGATGGTCAACCAAAATTTATCCTGGTCGTCAGTACAGATATTACTGGTAGAAAACAACTTGAGGCTCAGTTTTTCCGAGCCCAACGCATTGAGAGTATTGGTACGTTAGCAAGTGGAATTGCCCACGACTTAAACAATATCCTGACACCTGTGTTGGCAACTGCTCAACTATTGCAGATGAAGCTGGCTAATTTGGACGATCGCAGCCTCCGAATGTTACAGCTCATAGAAACCAATGCCAGACGTGGAGCCGATCTGGTTAAGCAGGTTTTATCGTTTGCCCGTGGTGTGGAAGGTAAACATACGCTCCTGCAAATCAAACATCTGATTTATGAAGTGCAACAAATCATTCGGGAAACCTTTCCGAAATCCATTGAGTTGCAGGTAAAAACCACTGATACTCTCTGGACAGTTATTGGTAATGCCACTCAACTACACCAGGTATTGATGAATTTTTGTGTGAATGCCCGTGATGCGATGCCAGAGGGAGGCGTTCTCGAAATCACGACGGAAAACTTCATTGTGGATGAAAATGGTGCCCGCTTAAATTTCGATGCAAGGGCAGGTAACTATATTGCGATTACTATTTCAGACAGTGGCGTGGGAATTCCCCCGGATTTGCTTGATCGCATTTTTGAACCGTTTTTCACGACTAAAGAATTGGGTAAAGGGACAGGACTGGGACTGTCTACCGCCATGGGAATTGTTAAAAGTCACCGTGGTTTCGTTACTGTCAACAGTTCGATTGGACAAGGTACCCAGTTTAAAGTCTTTTTGCCTGCCGTCATGACAGACAATTATTTAGAAGTGAATGCCTCTAAGACATTTGCTGGTCAGCATGAGTTGATTCTGGTGGTTGATGATGAGGTACCAATTCTGGAAATTACCAAGGCATCGTTAGAAAGTTATAACTATCAGGTTCTCACCGCCTGCGATGGGGTGGAAGCGATCGCTCTTTATACCAAAAATCAGCATGATATCCGCCTGGTTGTGGTTGATATGATGATGCCAACCATTGATGGCCCGACGACGATTCGTACATTGCAGAAAATCAATCCCCAGGTGAAAGTGATCGCAATTAGCGGTTTGACCCAAAATTATGAACTGAATCCTGCTGTTTACTTCGGCGTACAACGGTTTCTGCCAAAACCTTACGCAATTGGAGAACTGGTGCAAGCTGTACATGAGGCATTGGCCACTTCTGTCTCCCCTCAATGAATACAACTCCTCTTCATGTAATTTGGGAGCGCTTGATTAAGAACGGCTGTATTGGTAACACATAAGACG
>CAZGDE010000089.1:0-19817 GCA_964524315.1 uncultured bacterium | reverse complement strand
TAGTCACTGTCCAGGGTCAGTTAATTCGCCTCAATTAAATTCGGCTCAATCCAATTCGGCTCAATCCAGTTCGTTTTTATCAGGAGATTCTATGGGACAACCCGCCGCCCGTGTTACCGATCCCGTTGCGCACCCCTTCCCGCCCATTCTGACCGGTAGCCCCGGCAGTCTCAATGTCTTAATTGGGGGGTTACCTGCCTGGCGAGGGGTGCCTCTGGCCGCCGCCGCCGCCCTTCAGAGTGCCAGGGCAGTTTCCGATGCTGCCATCAAAGCGGCTGAAACTGCGACCATTCTTGCCGCAGGTACTCCCGGTGCCCCAATCGCCAAAGCCACGGAGGAAACGACGAAAGCAACAGCAGCAATCAGTATGGGAAATACTATTTCTGCCTCAGCCGGTGGAGCAGACATCCATATGTGTACCACGCCTTTACCAGCGCCACCCCACGGGCCCGGAGTGGTGCTTGATGGTAGTCAAACAGTTTTAATCAATGGCTTGTCAGCTTGTTTTATGGGGAATACGATCTTAGAAGCGGTTGGGCCACCCAATAAAATTATGATGGGTTGTGCCACTGTACTGATTGGCAAATAGTATGAATTGGCAATCAGTATGAATTGGCAATCAGTGTATGGTGGGAGCGATCGCTCCATCTGACTGGCAAGTGTTTCGCGGTCATTGTTTCGCGGTGTAGATATCTGCAATACAGGTAGGTGAATCATTATGAAAGCTCACTCCCGCTTCAGCCATTCCCACGAGTCTGCTGACCCGTTGGTTGCCAGTGTCCAATCACGCCCCTTTAGTGAGCCGCAGTTTGAGCAACCAGATCCCCAAACACATGATTTATCACAGGTTGATTTGTTTTCCCACACGCCCCAACGGGGACCAATTCCAACTTCCATTCAACCAAAATTGACCGTTGGAAAACCCAATGATGTGTATGAGCAAGAAGCCGATCGCGTTGCCAACCAGGTTATGAGTATGCCCGCTACGGCTACGCAACAATCCGTTCAACGGGAGGAAGTACCCGAAGACGAACTTCAGACGAAGCCATTGGCAACTACTGTTACCCCTTTAATTCAGCGGGAAGCGGTAGAGGCAGAAGACGAATCACTCCAGATGAAACCATTGGCTGGTTCAATCCAACGAGAAGCAGCAGCAGACGCCGAAGAGGCCCTTCAGGCAAAGGCAACTCCAGCCCCTGGAGCCCAGGCCGCACCCCCTTCCCTGGAAAATCAACTCAGTAGTAGCCAGGGCAGTGGTAGTCCCCTCCCGGATGATGTCCGCTCCTTTATGGAACCCCGCTTTGGCGCAGATTTTAGCCAGGTGCGGGTACATACGGGCAATGATGCTGTCCAGATGAATCAGGATTTACACGCACAGGCATTTACCCACAAACAGGATGTCTACTTTGGTGCAGGCAAAGCACCCGCTAATGATGCCCTGACCGCCCACGAACTAACCCATGTAATTCAGCAGAATGGGGCGATCGCCAGGCGCAATCGTGACGCATGAAGTAAAAAGCGATCACAGCTGTAATCGCATTGAGCCAGATATTATTGCCATACAGCGGTGCTAAACCAAACAGGGTGTTGGCAAATGGCAGGAATCCCAAAATCACAGCCGCGCCATACAGAATAGCAAAGATATGATTGAATACCATCGCACCTATTAAGCTAGTAAATGTGGCAATTCCCCAGATACCAACTAGAATACCGATCGCATCATGGAAGTAATGAGTTGGAAAGATACCAAATATATAGCTAAAACCCGGTTGAGAGGTAGGATTGACCGAAGGCGCAACAAAAGCAGGCACAAACCCAGACAGACCTAACAGATTAGATTTGATAACACCTACCTGTTAACCTCTACACATTACGATACATATAGGAAAAGGCCATTACCTGACGAGAGTTAATTACCCAGTATTGATTGACCTATGACATAGGGTAGAAACGCCCGTCGCACCTCCGATGCGCCCTGTAGACTGGGTTCAATGATTGCTGTAAACCAGGAGGGATCGCCTTTCAAGAAATGGGCATGGAGATCAACGAACTGTCCATAGCGGTTGGCAATATCCTGAATCGCTGTATTCATGCGCTGGAAATTTTTACGGGCGATCGCGGCGTCCACCCCTAAAAAGTTACGATTATCATCCCCAAAGGTGGGGTCGTAGACACTGGCTAACAGCACAGGGCGGATGGGTAACTGCTGGATAAAGGTATCGAGGGCGCGGGCAAAGTTAGCAATACCTACCCCTGTATCCCGCGCTAATCCCTGCAGAAGATCATTACCACCAACCGTAATCAGGGCGATCGCCGCTCCCTCAACCGTTAGCCCCCTTGCCTGGGCGGGTAAACCAGCCACCGTTGCCCCATCAACGGCACGATGCTCCAGACGGGCAGGCCCATGTGAGATCAGATCTTGCCCTTTAAATTCGGGAAAGAGGCGATCGTCATTTTGAACCAGCAGTTGCCCTGGATGGATACCCAACTCGTTGTAGCGGCCACAGTCCAGGATCGAATCGCCGAATGTGTAAAGTGTCACCATTGTTCGCCTTGATTGATCACAACCCCAAAACGTCAGGAGGGTCAAGCCTCCCATTGCTTGCATTAACCATCGTCGTGTCGGTTGAAACAGAGTCATGCGCCCCCCTTTACTCGACGGTAACATACACGCTGAGATAGGAAACAGGGGCATCATCTTGGACGCCCCAAAGCTGCGTCCAAGATGACGCTAACAGCCCCCTACGCCTCAATCATTTGCTCAATGTGCGTCCCACCAGGGTAAACATTCTACTCCGGTGTGGTGATGACCTCCTGGAGTAGGGTCAAAATCTGCTCCAGGGCAAAGTCATTGAGCTTGTCTGTGAGCAGCGTTGCCAGCTTTGGCTGTTCCAGAGCAACCACCTCGATTAACGTTGCAAGTTGTTGGCTATCTAATTGAATGGTGGCCTGGTAGAGTTGAGCGCGTAAATCGGCAGAAAGCGCCTGGAGCGAGGCGATCACATCAAACGAATCTGTAGGTGGCTTACTGACGGTTTCATTGGTCGCTGCATAGAGATATTGCACACCCAAATGGCTACTGATTCTTTCAAGTAGATCGGCTTCCTGGTAAGGCTTACGGACAAAATCATTACAACCAACGTCTAAAATCTTAGCCCGGTCTTCCTCAAAGGCATTGGCTGTCAGCGCAATAATAACGGTAGGAGGACGATTCCACTCTCTGGACAGTTCGGCCTCACGAATTCGGCGAGTCGCTTCATAACCATCCATAATGGGCATTCGCATATCCATCCAGATTAATTGGGGATGCCAGGTTTCCCAGAGGGCGATCGCCTCCTGCCCGTTGACGGCGGCCTGCACCTCAAAACCAATGGATTGCAGCAATTTGATCAATAACAATCGATTGGTTTCCTGATCTTCTACTACAAGCATGCGATAGGTGGGTTGATCGGGTGCTAAACCAAGAATATGACGGGGCAAAGATTTATCCGTCCAATTTGCGGTATCCACCACGCGTACTGGAATCGTAAACATAAAGGTTGAACCAACCCCAGGCGTACTGTTAACTGTTAAATAACCGCCCATCAGTTGCACGAACTGCCGACTAATAGGTAGCCCCAAGCCTGTTCCTTCCTGAAATCCCTGCCGATTGGTGGACTGCACAAATGGTTCAAATAAACTTTCTAACTCATCTGGATCAATGCCGACACCTGTATCCGTAACAGCAAAGCGTAGTTCTAGTCCATCGAGTTTTCCACCCGACGAAAGTGTCGCCCCAGGGTCAGGCACCTTAGCTGGCTGACAATTGATTTGGAGAACGACCTGGCCAGAGGAGGTAAATTTAATCGCATTACCGATCAAATTAATTAAGACCTGCCGTACCTTGTTCTCATCCGTCTCAACATACTGGGGTAGAGATGGATCACGATGAATGATCAATCGTAGTCGTTTTTCAGTTGCCCGCACCTGGAACATGGCCTCTAATGTGTCCAGTAAGGCATACAGGTCGAAGCTATGAGGCGAAAAATAAATCCGTCCAGCCTCAATTTTTGACATTTCTAAGATGTCATTAATCAAGTTCAACAAATGATTACCACTGCGATTAATGATGCTTAATTGTTGACGTTTTTCCCCATCCAGCATCCTGTCACGGGACATTAACTGAGTAAAGCCGAGAATCGCATTGAGCGGTGTCCGCAATTCATGACTCATATTTGCCAGAAAGGCACTCTTGGCCCGGTTCGCAGCTTCAGCTGCTTCCATTGCCTGTCTTAAATCAGTGGTACGTTCTTCGACCCGAATTTCCAATTCCGCATTCATTTGGCGGAGTTCCTGCTCCAGTTGCTTACGTTGAGTAATATCCTGGGCCGAACCGATATATTGAATCACCCGTCCTGCTTCATCGCGTTTGAACACAGTGATGCGATCGAGGAGCCAACGCCAATTTCCCTGGCGATGTCGTACCCGATACTCTAGTTCAAAAATTTGTTGATCGGGTGCATGGACAATTTCCTTGTGCAGGTCATAGACAGTTTGCCAATCCTGGTGATGAATCACGGATGGTAAAAAGGCAGCCCCCATCGTTTTCACCTCTTCAGCTGTGTACCCCAATAAAGGCAGCACTTCCTGATTGGTGTAAAGGTTGCACTGGCTAATTAAGTCGTAGATATAAATAATGTTAGGTGTGTTTTCGGCAATACTTTGGGCAAACTGTTGGGCTTCACTTAAGGCAAGTTCCGCCTGTTTGCGATCGGTAATGTCACGCACTAACACCATTGCTTCTTCATCACGGCAGACCACACAGCGTGCTTCTTCATACCGTAATTCACCGTTAATTAAGATCTGATACTCCTGCACCTGCGGCATGCCTGTCTGGAATGCCTGCTCAATCGAGTCTAGACGTTGTTGGGCGAGATCGGCAGGCAGAATATCCCACAAACTCTTACCCACCAGTTCATCATGGGCCAGAAAGAGCGCCAGTTCTCGGGTGGGAATGCCATCCCGGTAGATACCATCCCGGCTAATGAGCAAAATTAAATCAGGGATAGCATTGAGCAGTGCTTGATTGGTGGTTACAGCCTGTCGTAGGTCTTCCTCAGCCCGTTTGCGATCGTCGATATCGGTGTGAATTCCCAGGATACGTAATGGATTGCCCGCTTCATCCCAGGCAACAACTTTGCCCTGGGACAGAATCCATTTCCATTGGCCATTCTGTGTTTGCTGCCGAAATTCTACTTTGTACTGGGGGATTGCCCCGGCAAGGTAAGCCCGATAGACCGTGAGAACCCGTTCCACGTCATCGGGATGCAGTCGTGCAAGCCAGCTTGATTCAGTTTCGTAGAAGGTACCCGGATCGTACCCCAACATCGTGGCATACTCAGGGGTCACAATTTCTTCGCCGGTCAACAAATTCAGGTCATACAGTCCCTGGTTAGCGGCTGTAAGTGCAAGCCGGAGGCGTTCTTCACTTTCGCGCAGGGCTTGCTCGGCATATTTGCGATCGCTGATATCTCGGATCACCGCAATATACACCGAGCGACTTGCCAGGGTCACCATGCGTAGAGTGATCTCACTTTCAAAGACAGATTGATCACCCAACCGTTGGCCAGACCACTCAAAGCACACTGCTTGGCCAATCTGCACCCGTTGAAAGATAGCGGGTAGTTGGTCGAGCGGCGCATCAGGAGATGAAAGATCGACAATGCTGGCTGCTAATAACTGTTCGCGCGTCGTGCGGTTTAGTTCTAAAGCCCGCTCATTGACATCCAGGATCGTACCATTCAGGTCGTAAATAAAGATGGCATCGTAGACATGATTAAAGATGGTGCGTAAATCCTGCTCCGATTGCTGCACGGCCGCTTCAACCTGTTTACGATCGGTAATATCGCAGACTACGCCGATGAGTTGGCGATCGCTATCCGGTAGATCCTGAATAATGCCCCACACCGCAATCCAGCGAATTTCACCATCTAAGCGATGAATGCGATATTCAATGTCATAGGGAGCACCTATTTCAAAAGTATGGGTGATCGCCTGAATCACTCGTTCCCGATCGTCTGCATGAACGAGAGCTAAAAAGGTGTCGCGATCGCCGGGGAAGGTTCCTGGCTCAAACCCAAAGATCTCCTGAGCACGATCAGACCAGATGAGTCGACCAGTGTCTAATATGCAACTCCAGGTGCCCATCTGAGCCGCATCTAACGCCAATTGCAAACGGAGTCGTTGGGCTCGAAGATCTTCTTCGGCTTGTTTACGGGCAGTGATGTCCTGGTACGTTCCCAGCACACCAATCACTTCGCCATCCAGATTATACAAAGGCAGTTTATTCGTTTCGATCCAGATCCGCCTACCATCGGCGCGTACCTGTGTTTCGATAATACCGAGTTTGGCTTCACCCGACTCCATCACTCTGCGATCGTCGGCGCGGTAGGCATCTCCTTCCGTTGCGCCCCAGGGGAGGTCATAGTCTGTTTTACCAATGATGTCGGCAGGAGAATCCAGACCGGCGGCGATCGCAGAATGTCTATTACAGCCTAAATAGACCGATTGCCGATTTTTCCAGAAGACAACCAGGGGAAATGTATCGATCACCGTTTGTAGAAATCGCTGGGATTCCCGCAGCGCAATTTCAGCCTGTTTGCGGTCAGTGATGTTTTGAAACATCCCCACCAAACCCACCACATTACCCGCCCAATCGCGCAATGGGGCTTTATGGGTTTCGATCCATTGCTGCTTGCCATTGGGGAGAGTGAACGTTTCTTCGATGCCTAACTTGGCAACGCCCGATGTTATCACCTCTTGATCATCGGCATTGTAGTTCGCGACCTCATCGGTTGTGGGTGAGAATTCAAAACCAGTTTTACCCACAATATCGGCGCTTGATGCCAGTCCCATAATATTGGCAAGCTGTTGATTACACCCCAGAAATACAGAGTTGCGGTCTTTCCAAAACATGGGTAGAGGAACCGTATCCAGCACGGTCTGGATAAACTGTTGCGATTCGCGCAAATCGTTCTCGGCTTGCTTGCGAGCGCTAATATCTGCCACGATCCCCTGGGCACCGATCATCGTTCCGTCAGGTGCAAGTATGGGGGTGGCACTGCTACTAACCCAAATGTAATGTCCATCCCGATGGCGATGCCGAAATTCGGGATGTCTCGGCCGTTCACCAACCCTTAAGCTCCCATAATAATCAGTTTGCAGAGTCAGGCGATCGTCAGGATGAACAAGTTCTATAAATGGTTGCCCGATCCACTCCTCCGGTTCCCAACCAAAGAGAGTTTGGAACTGTGGTGATAAATAGGTGAAGTTGCCATTCTCATCAAATGCCCAGACTAACACGTTGGTTCCTTCAACCAGGCGACGGAACTTTGCTTCACTTTCAGCCAGGGCAAACTCCATGTGTTTCCGGGCGGTAATGTCGGTCAACGTGCCGATCAAGCCAAACACCTTCCCATCGGCATCCATTTCAGGGGCAACGCGGGCATAGAACCAACGGATGCTGCCGTCGGGGAGCAGGTGTCTGCCCTCGCCATTGTTGATATAATCCGGCGAAAATCGGGTGTTGTTAGTTGCCTGTGCCAGAATGGGGGCGCGATCATTCGGGTGAACCGCCTCTAACCAACCCCTGCCCAAGGCAGATTCCTGAGGTCTACCCGTCATCTCGCTCCACTGATCATTGACGTAGGTGCAGTTGAGTGCCAGATCAAAGCGGAAAATTGCTACAGGTGCGGCTGTTGCCAGACTGGCATATCGCCGTTCACTTGCCCGGAGCGCCCTTTCTGCCTGTTTGCGATCGCTGATATCGCGAACTCCCGCAATGAAAACGAGCCGATTGGCCAGGGTGACCCGGCGGAGAGACACTTCCACATCGAAGGTTGAGTGGTCATCAAACCGCTTTTCGCGCCACTCAAACCGCATTGTTTCCCCTGCCCCCACCCGCTCCAGGATTTCGGGCAACCGTTCCAGGGGCGCATCGGGGGCAGCGAACTCGGGAATGGTTGCCGCCAGAAGTTGTTCACGGGTAGCACCGCGCAGTTCCAGGGCGCGATCGTTGGCATCCAAAATAGTACCGTCCAGGTCATGAATGAGGATCGCATCGTAAACATTGTTGAAAATGGTACGGAGATCCTGTTCAGAACGGGCTAATTCCTGCGTGCGTTGCTGGACTCGTTGTTCCAGTTCGGCGTTCAATTGCTGAAGCGCCAGTTCAGCTTGTTTCAAGGCGCTAATATCCGTATCGGTGCCAATCAACCGTTCGGGGTTGCCTGCTGCATCACGCAGTAATTCACCCCGTACCCAAACCCAGATCACGGAACCATTTTTATGCACCATCCGATGCTCAAAGACCAATTCGGGGATTTTGCCATCAAGGCAAGCCAGCGTGGTGGCCATAATGAAGTCGCGATCGTCAGGGTGGGCTAATGCCAGCCAGTGTTCAAGATCGTTAGCCACTTCGGCATTGGTATGCCCCGTCAGAGCCTTGATATTGGGGTCAATAAATAGTTCATTGGTCTTTAAGTTCCATTCCCAAACACCTACTTTGGCAGCACGGGTAGCAAGACTGTAGCGTTCCTCCGTCTTCCTCAAAGTCGTTTCTACCCGTTTGCGATCGCTAATATCCCGTGCTTCCCCCAAAACCTGATAGACATTCCCATTGTCATCAAACAGTGGTTTAAAGGACGCATCCAGATCTAACACCAGTCCGTTTTTACCTTTTGCCTGAAATTCAAACTGGCAAAACTCGCCGCTCGCCGCGATCGCCACATATTTTTGTAGTTGGGATTGGGCATCGGGGAGGTCGGCAAACCAGGGAGTTTCCCAACACAGTTGGCCGACGACGTTTTCCAAACTCAAGCCGGCAAATGTCAACGCCGTTTCATTAATGGATAGCATATGGCCGGTAAGGCTAAACAATCCAATAAACTGAAATGCCGAGTTAAAGATGCCACGGAAGCGCATTTCACTTTCCCGCAGGGCTTCTTCTGCCCGTTTGCGATCGGTGATATCCTGCACAACCCCCAAAACTTGCTCAATCTCTCCCGTTTCGGTATAAATACCTTGCCCTTTAACCCACCGCCAAACCACACGACCATCGGAGAGTTGATAGCGATATTCCTCAGTAAAGGCACTATGGGTCGTGAGGGCATGCTCGATACTCGCTTCTACCCGACCCACATCAGCCGCATGAATGTGATCGCGCCAAACCTGGAACATATTATCCAGACCTGACGGCAGATCCAGGAGTTGTTGCATGTTGCCATTCCACTGATACGCCCCGGTCAATGGCTGCCAGATCCAGGCCCCAATACCAGTAAAGTCCAGCGTCAACCGCAACTGTTCCTCACTCTGGCGAATTTTCGCTTCGGCCCGTTTGCGATCGCTAATATCTCGCCCAATGATCAGCACCTCATTGTCACCACAAACTGCAACCCGACATTCTTCCGTTTGTAACCTGCCATCGACCCAGATCTCATGCTCATATACCTGCAACTCACCGGTTTCCAGAGCCGTTTGAATGGCATCCAGCCGCCGTTGCGCCAGTTCGGGGGGGAGTGTGTCCTGGACGTGAGTACCAACCATCGTTTCCGGGCTACCAATCACCTTAAAACTAGAGGTGGTAAAGAAGTCGAGATAAATCCCCTCCCTGTTAACTCGCATAATCAGGTCGGGTAAGGCATGGATGAGAGCGGTTTGTTTCGCTTCACTCTGCCGTAAGGCATCTTCAACGGTCTTCCGATAGGTAATGTCAACGTCAATCCCATCAACAATGACATCCCCATTGTTCTGGTGCTGGAGTTGGGCATTGGTCGCAATCCACTTGACTTCCCCCGTGGGTAAGATGTAACGCACTTCTATCTGAAAAGCCTGCGTTTGTCTGGCGATCGCATCTGCTATCGCTGTTAGATAGATTGGGCGGTCGTTGGGATGCACCATCGCCAGGTTTTGCGCTGGGTGCGACCTTAGTTGTGCCGGATCAATCCCCAACAAGGTGCGGTAGCCTTCGCTGGCAAAGGGGCAGGAGTAACTGCCATCACTGTGGTAAACAAACCGGAAAACACCACCGGGGATATTGGCCGCGATCGCCGCCAGTTGGGCTTCCCGTTGCCGCAGTTCCAACTCTGCCTGTTTGCGATCGGTGATATTGCGAACTAAGCACAGGATCTGGTTGTCCTGGTACGGTACCATGCGTACTTCTTCGTACTGGATGCGATCGCCAAACCGATTTTGTTGCTCATGTACCTGCATTTCCCCAGTACTGAGAACTTGCGGAATCACGGAGAGCCACTGTGCCGCAAATTCGGGAGGTAACACCTCTGTCACATGCATGCCAGTGACATCCAGGTTCTTAACGCGGATTAACTCTCCCGTAAACCGATTGAAGGAACAACTCAGATAGGTACCATTGGCATCCAGTACCGCCATGATATCGGGGGTAGCAGATAGGATCGCCCGGTTCTGCGCCTCACTGTCCCGGAGTGCTGCTTCCGTCTGTTGCCGTTCCGTAATGTCGAGGGCGGTTCCTAACAGTTTGATGACATCACCGGCAGCATTTTTCACCACCTCACCCCGGCCTTCGTGGTAGCGAATGGTGCCATCGGGTAAAATCGCCCGATAATCAATCACATAGGGAGTGCCATGGGTAATTGCCGTTTCCACACAGCGCATTAGATTGAGGTGATCGTCAGGGTGGATCTTCTCAAGATACTCAGCATAGGGAGGCACGGGTTGGGACAGTTCCAGGCCAAACATGCGATAGAGTTCTTCTGACCAGGTAATGGTCTGAGTTTGGATGTCAAACTCCCAATTGCCAATATGGGCAACCCGTTGGGCTTCTTTGAGGGCCGCTTCACTCTGATGTAGTGCGGCTTCAGCCTGTTGTTGTTGTTGCCGAATGCGGACAGAGTCTAGTGCAAAGGCGAGGAAATCAGCAATTTCGCTGAACGTTTGCACCTCTCGACTACTCCAGGTTCGAGGTTGATCGCAGGTCAGGCTTAACACACCCAGTTCGGTGTCAGAATGCTGCAGTGGGATCGCCAGCATGGCTTGAATATTCATCTCAGCCAGGTGGCTGGCAATGGGAATCAGGATCGTTTCCTGGAAAACATCGGCAGCGACGACAGGCTGGTTAGCTCGTAATGCAGCCAAATATGCCGATGATTGCGCCAAGTCAAATTGCATTCCGGTACAGTCCAACTGCCCCAGTGGTTGTAGGGAAATTTGAGTTTGCAAGTGGGCGTTGGCAGCAATGACACAATAGCGGACACGTAGACCCGCATAAAAGTGACGAATTTGCTGTGCGATCCGCATGACCACCTGGTCAGGTGTCAGGTCAACGGTACGATCGCCAGTAATAGTATTAATCAACCGCAAGCAAAACTGGCTTTCTTCCAGATCTTTCTGAATCTGCAGTTGTTGGGCGATCGTCGCTGCCTGTTGCGCCAGTTGTCGTTGCAAACACCCCTGCTTTAGCGCATTACGAACCGTATAGCGGAGGCGATCGCTACTCAGATCCGTCTTCACCAGACAATCCGCTGCACCACTTTGCATGGCATGCATCACAGTTTCCGGCTCTCCCGATTCAGCGAGCATAATGACTGGGATCGGGGGTTGTTCTGGCAATTGTTGCAGCAAGTCTAGCCCATTGAAGTCAGGCAGAGAACTATTCAATAAAATCACATCGGGAGGGTGCTGCTGGCACAGTTCCAACCCTGCGGCCCCGGTACTGGCCGCCAGAATGGTGTAGCATGGCTCCCCCTCCTGCTCCAGACAACAACGGACGAAGCTGCGATCGTCGATAGAGTCATCAATCAGCAAGACAGTGGAACAACTTTCTGCCATCATCGGGATTTAGGCCAACAGGAGGAAATTAGGCGGTATCATCATCTTGTAGCAAAAATGTGGCGGTCTTGTGGAAATTGCAAGGTCTTTACAATTCATCCAGTCGTCGCTTTACAGCAGTTCTCAAACGGGTTACCGACCTCTGAAAGATACCAGGGGCGTGAGCGGAGCCTAAAGCCCTAAAGGACATACAAGAAAAGCGTTAGCCTACGTCGGTAGGCTATACGGCCGTTTGTCCTTACACCTGACAAAGGATGTCGTTGATTCAGGGAGCATGGCTGAATTGGTATTGCCCAAAAGGTAGACAGCCTATGGATAAACCCGCAGAGAGAGGTACTTTTCGCCAGGTCGGTAGAAACTAGGTCGGTAGAAACCAGATCGGTAGAAACCAGGTCAGTAGAAACCAGATCGGTAGAAACCAGTTGATCTAGAACATTACGGCTCTGCACATGTCACAAGGTGAAGTAATGGCTCCCATCGATGTCTTAAACCAAATTTCGGATGTCATTTGGGAAATTCCAGTCTCCTTTAAAGACGGGATGCGCGTTCCAGCAATGTGGCATCAATATGTCCTTTGGCAATCGGCAGGTGATTTTGCACCGGATTTGGGAAGTCTTGTCGCAGGTATTCGCGCGATCGCCAGAAGACCTGGGTATGCACATGGTTTATGATGTGGCTCACAACACGGCCAAGTTGGAGAAGCAGTGGCGACCGGCGATCAAACTTTTTTCAGCACAGCCCACGGGAGTGGTCGCACCATGAGCCGCACCAAAGCCTGCAAAACCTGGCAGGGACAACAGTTACAGAAAGAAATGCAGCAGAAAGGTATTTATGTTCGCAGTACTTCCCCTGCGGGATTAGCAGAGGAAGCGGGAGGGGCTTATAAATTGGTGCTGGAAGAAGGGGAGATTGTGATGGTTCGGACACCGTTGACCGTGATTACGGGGCCATTAGGGAGTGGTAAAACAACCTTGCTACGCCATATTTTGGCGGTCGTAGCTCGGAAGATAGCCATTTTGATGAATGAGTTTGGGGAAATTGCGATCGATGCCAGGATTTTCCAGGGTAAACATGTGGAAATGGCCGACTTAGGTGGAGGTCGTGTCTGTTGTTCCCTCCTTGGCGAATTGGAAGCCGCTGTGGATGAAATCATTACGACCGTGAACCCGGACTATTTCATCGTCGAAACTACCGGAGTTGTCGAACCCGATGCCTTAGTATTTGACACCCAGGAGAGTCTCCCCCAGGTCAGATTGGATGGTGTCGTCACTGTTATCGATGCCGATGGTATGGTGCAATATCCCCAGATTGGACATACCAGTTGCATTCAAATTGCAGGGGCAGATATATTGCTGCTGAATAAGGTTGAACTCGTCTCCGCAACCGAACTGGCAACAATTACCCATAAACTCCACACTATCAACAAAATCGCTTCGATTGTGACAACAACTCGCTGTCAGGTTGATCCCGATTTATTGTTTGGCCTTGGTCGCGATCTCATTCAACCATCCCACCACCACCGTCACCAACCTGAGTTTGAGTCCTTTAGCTACACCTCACAAATGGTCTACAACCGTGACTGTTTTACCACATTTGTGGATTCTCTCAGCCCTACAGCATATCGTGCCAAAGGATTTGTCCAGTTTGCTGAAGGAACCCACCTGTTCAACTCTGTCACCGGATGTTGGGATTTAGACCCCTTTGAACTATCTGAAGCATCATCCACACAACTCGTTTTCATCGGTAAACAAATTACCCACCATCAACCAGAGATTCTTAACCGATTACAACGCTGTGAGACACACGCAAATTAAATTTATCTCAATGCTATTTCTACCCTCTGTATTTTGCCTCTCCTATGCCCTACGAATTCCTCAATGATCTGGCTACCGTTGACATTGCCTTCCATGCCTGGGGAGACGATTTAGAAGCAGTATTCCAATCGGCCGGGGATGCGGTCATTAATACAATGATTGATAACCTGGATGCGATCGCCCTCACGGAAACACGAATTTTTGAGCTAGAAGAGGACGAACTCGATCTATTGCTGTTTAATTTTATCCAGGAACTTATTTATTATAAAGACAGCGAATTGCTGCTACTACGGGCACAACACATTCGGATTGATGAAAAAGAATCGGCCTATCAACTAAAAGCAATCACGAAAGGAGAACAGTTCGATTGCGATCGGCACCACCAACGGGTTGATGTCAAGGCCGTTACCCTCCATCAGTTTCAATTAACCAAAACAGATAACGGTTGGAACGCCCAGGTTATTCTAAATATTTAGGCACTCAAACCTCGGAGGTTTAACGAAGCACTAAGCAGGATGACCAATGTCATGGCCGCAACCTCTGAGATTTTCATCAACATGGCTAACGTTCTAAATCACAAGATGCTACATATCGACGGTTCCTACGGTGAAGGTGGTGGACAAATCCTTCGTACCAGCTTAAGTTTAGCGGCAATTACCGGGCAACCAATTCGGATTGATCGCATTCGGGCAAAGCGGGCGAAACCGGGATTGGCTATTCAGCATTTAACCGGGGTACGGGCTGTCGCCACACTCTGCCAGGCAAAGGTAACGGGCGATCATGTTGGCTCTACCACCCTGGAATTCACTCCCACCCAACCCGTTCAAGCCGGACAGTACACCTTCGATGTGGCTCAAACCGCTGGCAGTGGTTCCGCCGGAGCCGTGACCCTGATCCTGCAAACCGTTTTGTTACCGCTGGCACTAACAAGCGGTGAATCGGTCATTACCCTGCGCGGTGGTACATTCGTTCCCTGGAGTCCGCCTGCGCCCTACATTGAGCAGGTCTATCTCCCGTTTTTGCAACACATGGGCGTTCAGGCAACGTTACAAATCGGTGCCTGGGGATGGTATCCCCGTGGAGGAGGGGAGTTGATGCTGCGGGTCAAGGGTAACGGTGGTGGCGTTGGTACCCTGCAACCAATTCAGTTGTTAGAACGGGGAGATCTGCACCAGGTCAAAGGGATGGCGATCGCCACCGAACTACCGTCCCACATTCCCCAACGGATGGCGAGTCGGGCAGCAAATCTCCTAATGCAGGCCCAGATCAAAACCCAGGTGCAACCCCGTCGCGAACGAGGGGCGGGGGCGGGCGCAGGGATTTTTCTCATGGCCGAATATGCGCACAGTCGCACGGGGTTTGGAGCGGTCGGCAAACTCGGATTACCCGCTGAGGAAGTTGCGGCGATCGCCACACAAGCACTGTTAGAGTTCCATGCAAATCACGCCCCAGTAGATGTCCATTTAGCCGACCAACTGCTTCTACCAACTGCCTTAGCGGCTACACCCAGTCAGTATCGCGTTGTCGAACTCAGCACACATCTGACCACCAATGCCTGGGTGATTGAGCAGTTTGGACTGGCAAACATCGCGATCGATCAGGATGAACAGGTCGTGACCATCACACCGACCCAACAGCAGATGTAAAAGCCCGTAGGAGACGATATTTAAGGGCAAACTCTAAGCGGTGCTGAGGGAGATTAGTCGAATGCCAACGATTAGTCAGCATCATCGGTTTGAATTTCGACCAATTTAAGACGTGATGAGAAACCCGATTTGATCACCACTTTGGCACGGGAAACACCAAAAAATTTCGCCAATAACTGAATCAGTTCATCATTCGCTTTGCCATCGACAGGAGAAGATTTGAGATAGGCCGTCAAGCTACCATCCGCTTCCAGTCTGAGTTCTTGTTTTTTGGCATTAGGCTTGGCCTTTACCTGCTTTTTTACGGTTGACATTGGCCTTCCCTGGTTCCTCTCGATTGCTCAGTACGTTGAGTGAAGACGGAACTTCCAAAGCAGTTCTGGCCCCTCCCAAACCAATAACTTACCGAAACAAATGGGTATTGTCACCCCTAATTCACTGCATCAGTAGTAAATACTTCTAGATTTAGCACCCACCTCATGCCGTATTGCGATCGCTCGTCTTGGCGATCGTGTCTATGGTTCCATGTCTGCATTTCTTGTAATGCAAATCACACACTCACAACTCGCACACTCACAACTCGCACACATTTTGTAATTCTGCGCCATTCATCCCAAGGAGATCCATTATGGCAGTTGTAGCAACATTTTCGCCTGAAGCCGGGATTCTGTCTGTCTTTGGCGATAATTTAGACAATACCATCAATATCAGCCGCAATGCTGCGGGGCAGCTTCTGGTTAACGGTGGTGCGGTTACGATCAGAGGCGGTTCATCCAGCATTGCCAACACCACCCTCATTCAGGTATTTGGGCAAGGTGGCAACGATACCATCACCATCAACGAGGCGAATGGGGCTCTGCCTCGCGCTAATTTGTTTGGTGGCGCAGGTAACGACACTCTGATAGGCGGTTCTGGGGCCGATTTCCTATTTGGTCAGGCAGGTAACGACACCCTGTTGGGTAAAGGTGGTGCTGACCTGCTGTTTGGTGGTACCGAAAACGACACGCTCACAGGTGGCGACGGTAATGACCAGATCTTTGGCGAGTCAGGCGACGATCGCATGATCTGGAACCCCGGCGACGACACCGACTTGAACGAAGGGGGGCTAGGCATTGACACCGTTGAAGTCAATGGTGGCGGCGGTGCCGAAATCTTTAGCGCTACAGCAAATGGTACACGGGTACGGTTCGATCGCCTGGATCCTGCGCCCTTCGCCCTGGACATTGGCACCAGCGAGAAACTGGTTGTCAACATGAATGGTGGCAACGATAGCTTCTCGGCCACAGGTAACCTTGCTGCCCTCATCCAGATCACGGTAGACGGTGGTGCCGGGAATGACACAATCCTGGGCAGCAACGGTGCCGATCTGCTGCTGGGGGGCGATGGGGATGATTTCATCGACGGTCAACAGGGTAACGACGTTGCCTTTCTGGGTGCGGGCAATGATGTCTTCCAATGGGATCCTGGCGACGGCAGCGACATCGTCGAAGGTCAGGCTGGTACCGACCGGATGCTATTTAATGGTAGCGCTGGCAATGAAATCTTTGCGGTGTCTGCCAATGGTGGGCGGGTACTGTTCACCCGCAACCTTGGCAATATTGTGATGGATCTAAATGATGTTGAAGCGATCGACCTGAATGCCCTGGGTGGTACGGACACAGTCACCGTTAATAACCTGACGGGCACCGATCTCACCGAAGTGAATATCGACCTTTCCGGCATGGTAGGTGGCACTGCGGGAGATGCGGCGGCTGATGTCATCATCGTCAATGGCACCAATGGGAATGATATTATCGACGTCTTTGGGTCAGGCACTAGCGCTGCGATCGTGGGCTTGGCAGCTCGGGTCAACATCAAGAATTCGGAAGGAGCGAATGATAGCCTGGTGATCAACAGCCTGGGTGGGAACGATGGCGTTACAGCTACCACCCTACCCGCCGGAATCATTAAGCTCACCATTGATGGTGGCACTGGCGATGACACCCTTCTGGGTAGCCAGGGAGCTGATGTGTTCCTGGGTGGTGACGGGAATGATTTCGTCTTTGGCGACAATGGTAATGACGTGGCCCTGATGGGTGCGGGCAACGACGTTTTCCAATGGGATCCCGGTGATGGCAGTGATACCATCGAAGGCCAGGACGGCACCGACACGATGCGCTTCTTTGGCGCTAATATCAGCGAAACCATCAACATAGTTGCCAATGGTGGACGGGTACTGTTCACCCGCGATGTTGCCAGCGTCACAATGGATCTGAATGATCTCGAAATCATTGATTTTAGAGCGCTCGGTGGTGCGGACAACATTACTATTGGAGATCTGACGGGCACGGATGTTACCACTATTGGCCTCGATCTGCGCGGGCCAAACGGAGGTGGTGATGGGGCAGCAGACAGTGTTACCGTCAATGGTACCCAGGGCGCTGATGTGTTCGGGGCCTTTGGCAATGCCGGGGGTGTGACCGTGTTTGGCCTCCAGGCACGAGTGAATATCTTTAACCAGGAAGTGAGCCTTGATCGGCTGACCCTCAATGGCCTCGGTGGGGATGATGTCATTGATGCCACTAGCCTGGAAGCTGATGGTATCCAGCTCGTCATGAACGGTGGATTGGGGGCTGATCGATTCCTCGGCAGTGAGGGCGACGACCTGATCAATGGTGGCGACGGTAATGATGTTGCCCTGATGGGTGCAGGCGATGATGTATTCGTCTGGAATCCGGGTGACGACAATGACACCATTGAAGGTCAGGCTGGTCGCGACGAAATGCGCTTTAACGGTGCCAACGTGGCTGAGAATATTACCATCTCAGCAAATGCAGGACGCGTACTGTTCACCCGCGATATTGCCAACGTCGTGATGGACACTAATGACCTGGAAACAATCACCTTCAATGCCCTCGGTGGAGCCGATACGATTACGATCAATGATCTCTCTGGTACCGATGTGACTGATATCAACCTCAATCTGGCAGGTAGCGGGGGGACTGGCGATGGCGCAGCCGACACTGTTATTGTTAATGGCACCAGTGGAGATGATGTCATCCTGGCTGTTGGTAATGCCGCCGGGACTCAAGTACTGGGTCTGGCCGCAAGGGTAACCATCACGGGCACAGAAGCAGCCAACGATCGCCTGGTAGTGAATGCTCTGGCCGGTGACGACGTGATTGAAGCAAGTAGTATGGCTGTTGGTTCACTCCAGCTCACTGTCAAGGCCGGCGCTGGTGATGATGTTGCGATTGGCGGCGACGGGAACGATACCATATCAGGCGAAGATGGTGATGATGTCCTGATCGGGGGGCCTGGCCTTGACGTTCTTGACGGCGGCAATGGGGACAATGTGGTGATCCAATAATTCTAGTAACACAGCCCTGTTATCTGGATAACTGCGTTATACCGCGTTAAAAAGATACAACGGCTTGTCGGGGCAGGTTTCGCTACAGAACTGTCGACGCACGTCAAAGACTCTAGCGAAACCTGCCCCGACGCAAGGGTGTACTTTCTCTTGAAAATCACCTAAATGAGAATCGGGTTCAGGGAAATGCTGGATCCGATTCTCATTTTTGTGGCCGTCCCATCACTGTTTGTTCCAATCCCTCTCTCTCCGGGTAGATTCTGGATTTCTTGCAATTAGTTGATGATGCAATATGACGAACATCATGTTCACCGGAATATATCACCAGCAGATATCACCAGCAGATATGAGACCTATTTCCAGAGCCCCCCTTAAAGAAAGAGTGGTATTGAAGCAACCCGAAATTAGTGTACTGGTGCGTGAACTACGCCAACTGATGCAGTTGACTCAGACCCAGTTTGCGGCTGAGTTAGGTGTGGCATATGAAACAATTAATCGTTGGGAAAACGGGCGTATGCAACCCTCGGCCCTGGCTTTGCGGCAACTTCGCTCTGTAATTGAGCAGCTCAGCCATTCCGCCGCACCGTTACAGCAAGAGGGCAGCAAAGCGCTTTTACAAAAATACTTTGCGACACCGCAACCAAAATGGTGACGCTACACCTTTGACAACTCAGCATCACCATCCCCAAACTACCCATTCAACACAACCGGGTCGAAGCCGTTCCAGTAATCGAGTTTATTGCAGTTATCGTTCGTATTTGAGCGGAGCGGAGAAAAAGTAGCATGGTTCAGCATCGTCCAATATTAGAACAATTGTTCATCGGCACGAGTGATATGGCGGTGCTGTTGCGATCGCGAGACTGGTCGCACACATCTCTGGGAGCGATCGCAACCTGGCCACAAAGTCTCAAAACAACGCTCAACATTCTATTTCACACAAGTTGCCCCATGCTCTTAGTTTGGGGACATGATCGCATCCTGTTTTACAACGATGCCTACGCTACCAGAGTGTGCAGGAACAAGGGGCCGCTTCCTTACGGAGAACCGCTCACCAACATTCGCAATGTCGCCTGGAGCGATGTTTGGTCAGAGGTAGAGCAGGTGTTTAGCACGGGGCGATCGCGCCAGCAACCTCACTATCCCTGCTCACCGCAAGATCGCCCGAAC
>CAZGDE010000088.1:0-19982 GCA_964524315.1 uncultured bacterium | reverse complement strand
GAACTGATCTGTCGCTTTCTCACGGATGGTACGTTTACCTTTGTCAATGATGCTTACTGCCGTTATTTCGGACGCGAGCGGGCGGATTTACTCGGCTCCACCTGGAAACCTGGAGTGATGGAGGAGGACGTTGGCCAGATTGAGCGCCAGTTAGCCACGTTAAGTCCGATCAACCCCGTGACTCTGATTACCAATCGTGTTGTACGGGCCGATGGTGCCATTCGCACAACCCAATGGACAAATCGGGCCATCTACGATGCGACCAATCAGTTAATTGAACTACAGGCAGTTGGGCGCGATATTACCGATTTGCAACAGGTAGAATCAGCCCTGCAAGAAACTCAGCGCCTGATTCAAACGGTTGCCGATACTGCTCCGGTCATCCTCTACATCTACGATCTGGTAGAACAACGAACGATATATATCAATCACAAAATTTGGGATGTGGTCGGCTACACAGTCGATGAAATTCAAGCAATGGGAACAACATTGATGGATGTATTGCTCCACCCCGATGATCTGGCACAATTGCCGACCTGGTATGCCCAGTGGCACGGGGTACAAGTCGGAGAGATTTTGCAGCGAGAATATCGGTTACGCACACGCCAGGGGGAATGGCGATTTTTCCAAAGCCAGGAAACCCTTTTCGCGCAAACACTGGATGGTCACCCCCAACAAATTTTAGGAGCGGCTCTGGATATTAGCGATCGCAAATATATGCAGCAACTCCAAGCCGCGCTACAAGAAAAAGATGTTTTATTCAAGGAAGTACATCACCGGGTCAAGAACAATCTGCAAATTATTTATAGCTTGCTGCGATTGCAGTCCCGGCAGGTTCAGAATCCTCAATTGTCAACAATTTTATTAGATAGTCAGAACCGAATTAAGTCGATCGCGCTGATACATGAAAAACTTTATCGTTCGGATGATCTATCAAAGATTGACTTGAAAAATTACATTCTCACACTGGTTGCCAGTTTATTTAGCTCCTACAAATCGGATACTGATATTGTTAATCTGACCACGGAAATTGATCAAATAACATTGGACATCGATACGGCAATTTTGTGTGGGCTAATTATTAACGAACTGGTATCCAACTCACTCAAATATGCATTTCCTGAAAATCGCAAAGGTGAAATTTACATCACCGTTTCTACCAATGAATCAGATTTGATCACATTAATTGTGCAGGATAACGGTATTGGCCTACCAGAACGGCTAGATCCAGCTCAAGTAAAAACCTTAGGGCTTAGCCTGGTAAAGGATCTGGTAAGCCAACTAAAAGGGGTGATTACAATTGAGCGTACTCAGGGAACCCTATTTAAACTAATGTTTTCGGGCAGCAAAATATAATGACTGCGACTACCGCCCATCCTGCTCAATCATCCTCGATCCGGGTACTAATTGTTGAAGATGAAATTGTTATTGCCAGAGATATTGAAGGGTGTTTAATCAATCTGGGTTATGTCGTTGCTGATATTGTTGCCTCTGGTGATGCGGCAATCACCAAAGCAGCCGAACTACAACCCAATTTGGTGCTAATGGATATTCGGCTAACAGGTGAGATGGATGGAATTCAAGCTGCCGAACAAATTTGGGGACGACTCAGTATTCCTATCGTTTATATAACGGGATTTTCTGACAAAAATACTCTGGAACGGGCAAAAATTACCTGCCCGTTTGGTTACATTCTTAAACCTGCGGCAGAACAGGAACTATATGTAGCGATTGAGACTGCTTTACAGCAATATCAGGTTAACCGCGAGTTACAGCAACGAGAGCAGTGGTTGGCGACGGTTTTACGCGATATTGGCGATGGCGTGATTGTGGTTGATGCAGATGGCAATATTCGGTTTCTCAATTTGATTGCTACTGCACTAACCGGGTGGAGTCAAGCAGAAGCGACCGGCAAACCCATCGTTGACGTGTTCCATATTGTGAATGAACGTACCCAAGAACGGGTAGAGAATCCGGCGATCGCGGTTCTGCGAGATCATAAATTACTCTATTTACCCGATCACACCCTACTCCTATCGAAAGCGGGCATTATTACCCCCATTGCCGATAGTGCGGCTCCCTTAAGAGATGCCACTGGCAATGTCGTCGGTGCGGTTCTGGTGTTTCGCGACGTTACCCAACGCCGTTTGGCGGAAGAACGTGATAGTGCCCTCAAACGGGCAAAACAGCTAGAGTTGCAAATGCAAGAACTGCAACGACTTGATCAATTGAAAGATGATTTTCTCAGCACTGTTTCCCATGAATTGCGTACTCCCCTCGCAAACATGAAAATGGCAATTCAAATGCTCGAAATTGTGTTGAATCAACAAAACCTCTTACTGGGTACATCGGACACAAATCGAACGGTACGCTATCTCGAAATTTTGCGAAACCAGTGCAACCAGGAACTTAGCCTGGTAAATGATTTACTCAATCTGCAACAACTAAATGCGAACGCCTATTCTCTGGTGCCTACGACAATTCAATTGCACCAATGGTTACCCAAAATCGCGGCTGGTTTTCAGGAACGGATTCAAAGCAATCAACAACAACTCATACTGGATGTGCCACCGCAACTGCCGCCACTGGTGTCTGACGAGGCCAGTCTATCTCGCATCCTGACAGAACTGCTCAACAATGGTTGCAAATACACCCCCGCACACGAAAAAATTACTGTGACAGTTAAGCTGATAGAAATGGATTACTGTCAGATCAGCGTTACCAACACTGGAGTCGAAATCCCGGCTGCTGACCTACCCCACATTTTTGATCAGTTCTATCGTATTCCCGCCAGTGATATTCGCAACCAGGGCGGGACGGGGTTGGGCCTGACGTTGGTCAAACAACTGGTCAATCACTTAAATGGCCAAATTCAAGTGACCAGTACATCCTCCCAAACCTGTTTTATGATTCGGCTACCACTTCGGTTTCCCCAACGGTCAAGTATAACCATCTATTAGAGGGGTTCCCCGAAAAAATGAACCTTGCGTAGGGGCAGGCTTTGCTAAAGCCCTGAGCATCAGCCAGTCATGCTGTTGCTAAATCGGCCCTTACAGGCACTTTGTTTTCGAGAAATCTCCTAAGAACTGTGAAACATGAACACCTGCTACAGCGTTTACTTTCTGGGTAAAGGACAGCCGCATTGCTGCAACCAGAAGCGTTATGACCATCCTTGTCCCTCACTGGTTTCAGAAACGCTGTATAGTGCTTCATAATTAAGCAACTGCTGACTAAGGATTGTGAATTAAATAAATTCGCAAACTGTAGGGGCGGGCTTAGCCGATCAATCTGTATCTAGCAATGGATTTGACCGCCCCTGCCCCTACGAAATATCGAACTTATTTAATTCCCATTCCTAAACAATTGCTGACAGTCCGGTTTATCGAAACAACATTTCTCAGCATCACGTTCCTTTACCCCCGGAATTGCCCTGTGACTTCTCCTGTGAATATCCCCGATCGCGAGTCCGAACAAATCAGCGTGCAAATCATCCCTGTCAGAACTGCGGCTGAGCAGGAATTGTTTTTGCAGGTACCGGCAATTGTCTACGCTAATGATCCCAATTGGGTACCTCCCATGCGTAGTGATGTTGCCAAGCAATTTGAACCCACCAATCCGTTTTTGCGCTACGGCAAATTGCAACAATTTCTGGCAGTTACCCCCACCCCCCAGGGAACACGCCAACCGGTCGGTCGGATTGTAGCAGCCGTTAACCAACGTCTGATTGACAAAGAAGGACAAAACATTGGGTTATTTGGTTTTTTTGAATGTGTCGAACAGTTTGCCGTCGCGCAAGCGTTACTGAAGGCTGCCTGTGATTGGTTACGGCAACAGGGCATGACCCAAGTGCGAGGCCCAATTGACCTTTCTACCCACAATAATTGTTTGTTCCTGGTGGATGGGTTTGATACGCCACCAACGGTAATGATGCCCTATAACCCCCCCTATTACCCGCAATTTGTGGAACAGGATGGTTGGCATAAAGCCAAGGATGCCTATGCCTATGATTTCCGGTTGGATAAACCACTGCCGACCGAGTTTGAAAAGGCGTATCGCATTGCCTGTAAATCGGGTGTAACGTTTCGGCCCATTCGGACGAAGGGGGAAGGCTTCCAGCAAGACTGCATCAGCATCTATAACCTGTTCACCAAGGCGTTTGCCAATAACTGGAGTTCAACGCCCCGCACCCAGGAAGAGTTTCTCGAAGAGGCAAAATCCCTCCAAACCCTGGTTGACCCGGATGTTTTTCCAGTTGCGGAATACAACGGCGAAATGGTTGGTTTCTGGATGGGATTGCCCGACTACAACATTCCACTCAAGTATGTGAATGGCAAGCTTGATATTTGGGGCATTGTCAAATTCCTCTGGTTCCGTCGCCAAATTGATCAGGGACGGGTAATTGCCATTTGCTCCTTACCAGAGTACCGTCGCAAAATGGTACCTCTTGCCCTGATTTACCTGGGCATGATGGGCGGCATCAAAAAAGGGAAGCCCTATAAACGCGCGGAATTGTCCTGGGTGTACGAAGACAACTTCCCCTCCCGCAAACTCATCGAAGCCTCCGGTGGCAAAATCTATAAAACCTACCGCATCTACGAGAAGTCACTTTAGCCGCTCACACGCAACCCGTCTAAGTAGTGTTTGCGATAGGGGCAACTCTCCAAAGAAAATACTACGCGATGCGCCCCTACATAGGTTTAGGCAACACAGCTCATCTAATAAAGATTGGGGGAAGTTCCAAATGGCTTCCCCCAATCTGTGTTTTACGTGCTGTTTAAAGCTATGAGCCGTTTACAATTTCGTGCCACATTCGGGACAGAACTTGTTAGTAGCAATATTCTGTGCGCCGCAGTGGGCACAATTGGTCACTTCTGCTGCCCGTTCCAGAATGGTTCGTTCCGGTAAACCCACCATCTGAGCATTGCTCTTACCGGGAGGTACCATTGGATAGCAGTTCTCATTCCGGCGCACACGGACATCCAGAACAACGGCTCCCTTGTGAGCCAGCATCTCCGCGATCGCTCCACTTAGTTCCTCCCGCTTCCGCACCACGATGCCTTTGATGCCATAGGCTTCGCAGAGCTTAATGACATCGGGCATCCCAACTTCCATGTTAGAAGCGGAATAGCGCTCATCATAGAAGGCTTCCTGCCATTGGCGCACCATACCCTGCCAACCGTTATTGACGATGACAGTTTTCACACCAATACCGTACTGGGAAAGGGTACCCAGTTCCTGCAGAGTCATCTGGAAGCTAGAGTCACCGCTAATGCAGATCACTTGCTCATCAGGCAATGCCATCTTCACCCCCATAGCCGATGGTACGCCAAAGCCCATCGTACCCAGCCCCGCACTGGAAACCCAACGCCGTGGCCCCGCTTTCAAGAATTGGGCGGCCCACATCTGGTGTTGGCCCACATCAGTGGTGTAGTAGGCATCGGGAGCCTGCCGACCGACTTCCACAATCACTTCCTGGGGCGAGAGAGAATCTTCGTACTGAGGCACATCCAGAGGGTAATCCTCCTGCCAGCGAGCCACCCGGTTCAGCCATGCCTGGTTCCGTTCTGGATCACATACATCGCCTTCATCCTTCGCCCGCCGCAACAGATCACCTAATACCTGTCGCACATCTCCCACAATGGGAACGTCCGGGGCACGGTTTTTGCCCACTTCTGCCGGGTCAATATCGATATGAATCACTTTGGCACGGGTCGCGAACTCGTCCAGCTTACCCGTTACCCGATCGTCGAAACGGGCACCAACAGCAATGAGTAGATCACATTCCATCACGGCAAAGTTGGCGTAAGCCGTACCATGCATCCCCAACATGCCCATTGATAACGGATGACGCTCGTCAAAAATACCCAGACCCATCAGGGTTGTGGTCACAGGCATGTTGAATAATTCCGCCAGTTCCTTGACTTCACTGTAGGCACCGGATGCGATCGCCCCACCACCCACATAAAGCAGAGGTTGACGTGCCTGCCGGATCAATTTTAATGCCTGAGCTACCTGCCGGGGATTACCCTTAATCGTTGGGCGGTACCCTGGCAACTTTACTTCACCGGGTTCGACGGGTTCATAGTCAAACAGTTCTTGACCAACATCCTTGGGCACATCAATCAACACTGGCCCTGGGCGACCCGTACTGGCAATGTAGAAGGCTTCAGCCACAATCCGGGCCATGTCTCTGGGGTCACGTACCACGTAGGAGTGCTTCACAATGGGCAGTGAAATCCCAAAAATGTCGGTTTCCTGGAACGCATCGCTACCGATAGCCGCCCGGGGAACTTGTCCCGTGACTACAACCATCGGAATCGAGTCCATGTGGGCCGTGGCGATACCCGTTACCAGGTTCGTGGCACCCGGGCCAGATGTTCCAAAACAGACCCCTACCTGACCGGTGGCGCGGGCGTAGCCGTCAGCGGCGTGGACAGCACCCTGTTCATGACGTACCAGAATGTGCTGAATCCCACCCTCTGCCTCAGCTTTGTAGAGTTCATCGTAGATTGGCAGAATTGCACCACCTGGATAGCCAAAAATGTGCTTTACCCCATGACGCTTGAGACTATCAATCAGTGCATATGCGCCAGTTACCCGCTTTACAGCCACACGTTGTTGTAGTTGCACAGGAACCTCACCTAAACCTGCTAAGGGAAGAAAGACTAAACATCAAATAAATCGATTCAGTTAATCGAGTTAGTTATTTAACGTCGAGTTGTATCGATTGATGCAATCAGCATAATGACTATCAGTCTAGAGCCGATCTCGATCCCTGTCGAGTGAATGTAAACCGGGGATCATGCTGCTAGAACATCGACTCTGCTGCTTTTTCCAGCCAGTTAAGCCTTTGCTTAATCATCAGTATTGCATGACATGTTACATTGTCATGGCATACCTTAACAATAGGTAATATCTCCCAGCCTCTTTGCCCTACATGTAATAGCCTAAGTTAAATCTTCCGGAACGGGTCGGGTACTGTGCCATGCCCATACACCGACACCACCAACAATGATACCCATAAGCAGTAACACGGCCTGGAGGCCGATCGCGTCTGTCAGCGGCCCTGCGATCGCCAGGGGCAATGATAGGGCAATATTGATAATGTTGTTTTGGAAGCCAAATACTTTACCGTGCATGGCGGCAGGTGTTTGCTGCTGAATCAGCGTTTGCATGGGGACGCCAACCAGCGAGGCCCCAACTCCCAACAGCACACTTAAACTTAAACCGACCCAGAGGACAGTCGTAAAGGTAAACGCGATCAGACTGACCGCCATAATTAAGAAACCAATCAGGGGAAGCGGTTTATGCTGACAGCGATCGCCCCAATGGCCCAAAAAGGCTGCCCCCATTACCATACCCACCCCTGCACCGGCCAGCAAAAAGCCAAATTGAGTTGGTTGGAGACCAATTTCTTCTACCAGGTTAATCGCCAACACGGTCAAAGCGGCAAAGACTGAGTAGAGCAGCATCAGTTGTACCATCGCCGTACTGACCAGGCGATCGCGACGCAGGTAAGCTAACCCCGCCTTAAAGTCACTCCAGGGATGAGCCGTAGCTCGGTGTGACGTGGCATGCCGCTCCCGTAACGGAATGGCATAAAGCGCGATGGCACCCACCAGATACAACCCGCCCACCAGCACTGCCTGCCCCCATTTACCCCAATGTTGGGACAGGGTTAACAATGGTTCCCCGATCGCAAAACCAACAATCAGTGCCCCCATCATTGTGGTGGTAAACAGGGCATTGGCAGGCATTAAACCCTGTTTCGGAACCAGTAACGGAATCGCAGCCTGCTCTGCCGGGGCAAAAAACTGTGTCAGCAGGGATTCCAGAAAGCCAATGACGACCAAAATAACGAATAATTTCGGTAACCAGGGTATTGCCAGAATCAGGCCACCCCGTAGGAGATTGCATCCCGTCAAAATTTTCTTTTTGTCAAACCGATCAACGAAAATGCCAGCGGCAGAACCGAACAAAATGGCTGGTAGGGTAATCGCCATCATCAATGCCGAACGGGCCGAATTTTCCCATCCCGGTGGTGCCTGGTAGTTAACCAATAGGGCAATCAAAAATACGAAGAAAACCTTGTCGGCAACCTGGGACAGGATTTGACCAATCCACAGTGCCAGAAACGCACGATTTTTGAGTAGGGCAAGAAACCCACTGGGTGACTGACTGGCTGAAAGCATAAAGGCACGATGCTAGGCGGAGAGGCTAACAGGAGTATTCCCTTTTACCCTCCAACGTCGTTAAGCAATCCTAAAGAAGATGTGTAATTCTACCTTTCTTGCGACTGATGGTAACAATCATTTCAATTGCTGCTCTGATTTTGGGGCGAGAAGGCGATCGCAGCATCCGGGGAGGGGGCACTTTACAGACTGGAACGTGGACACTACAACCGTAGCCATTCAGAGATTGGGGCTTCGATCGCACCATAATAGAAGACAGTCTGCAACCAAAGTAGTAAGACAACATGGCGCAAAACCCATGATGGCCTTGCTGCGGTTAATCATTGAAGGTAATTGCAGAACAGCGATCGCCGACTGCATCATCACATCCAGCTTATGACAACAACAGCAACAACCACTAAACCAAGAAAGACTTCTGCCTTTCAACGGTTAATGACAACCCATTGGGTAATGGCAGTTCTTTATCTGGTGATGTTCACAACCGGCACGTTTATGTCCCAGTTACCCCGAGAAGTATCCTTTCGGGGTTCTTTCTATGACTTTCATAAATCAATTGGAATACTGGTGACAGGATTGTTAACCTGGCGCATTCTCGTTTTGCTCCAGGTTTGGTCACGCAAGTACGCAAAACGCCGACCTAAATTGACTTTGGCCTGGTTTCAGGCAACTGCTTTGCATACGGCTCTTTATCTCTTTATGTGGGTTGTGCCAGTTACAGGAGTGTTTTTATCGAATTCGTTCAAACCCGATAATGTCAAATTTTTTGGGCTGGTTTTACCCGATATCTTTCCGCAAAATTCTGCAGCGGTTGATTTGGGGCGAAGTTTGCATTTCTGGCTCGCCTACGCGTTTCTTGCCTTCTGCATTCTCCACGTCCTGGAACAACGCAAGGTCGCCAGGGCCCTGGGGCGACGGTTCACCGCTTTCCTGAAAAGCCGCCTGGTCAAAGCCGCATAATGGGGTGAAGTTTATACCCCATTGCACATTGGGATCACAATCTTGGTTCAAATAGAAAGTAGGGACAGGGCACTACCATGTCCCTACTTGGAGTCATGGTGCAGCGGTGATTTTGCCAGCCGTAATTGCATAATGAGCAACATCATCACGCCCAATAGCCAGAGCGTGAACATAACCCAAAAAGCTAAATAGTAGTAACTCACTTGGTCACGGGCAGACTGATAATTTTGATCATCTACGCGCACCAGTATGTTGAGGTGATTGGTAGTTGGCGATGTGATGATCGCCCGCGCCAGATGATTCACCTGGGGACGGCTGTTGAGAACACTCTTGGCATATACGATCGCCGCTTTCAAATCTCCCTTTTGGTTGGGTGGTGGTAATGCCAGGATTTGGCGCATCTCCTGCTGCATGAGCGAAGCCAGGTAGTTATTAGGTTGCAGATTAAACGTCAGCAGGTTGCGGAGTAGCCGATGTAAGCGAGTCGTGAGGAGCGGATCGCTGTTTGGTGGTTCGGTTAAGTTGGCAAGGGCTACCGGGAAGGCCGCAAGAGCGTTGTTTAATACGGAATTTTGGGATTGAAACTGCTGGATCAATTGTGCTTTGCGTTGCCAACTCGTGAAGTAGTCCTCTAAGAGTGGTTGCAATTCCTCCCGCTGTGCCTGGTTGATCGCATCGGCACGTTGCCTCAATTCAGTTTGGAGCGTGGCTAAATCAGTTAATTGATCGGCAATAGGATTTTCATCCATCAGCATGCCCGATTTGACTTGCAAAACCGTTTGATTGATCTCGAAATCAGCCACCTGAACCTGCCGCAGGCGATCGCGGTAACGACGATACGCTTCCAGATCAACTGACTGGGATTGGCTCCATAAAAACAGACATAATAACCCGCCGCCAATCAACACTACATAACTAATAGGGTTGGCGAAATGTTTGGGCTTCATCATGGGTTTCCCTGGATTTACCACTCTCCCCAGTTCACGGTGCAAGAGTAACACAAACTGATCCGTTCCTTCACCCTAACGAATGGTAGTGCCCTGGCAGGAAGGATGGTGAGAGCGGGAGAGAGTGCGAAATGCCCGCTCTCATACTCTCCCACCCTCGCTCTCTTAATCCCTATCCTTTCCCCAATAGAACTACCTAACGAATGACTACTGGATAGCGCTGCATAGCAGGATAAACGGGAACGACGTATCAATTCATCCAACGCTTAATTCATACTTAATCACTTCAGACTCAGAATCAGCAGTGTCCAACTACTGAATATGTCCAACTACTGAAATATGTCCAACTACTGAATATGTCCAACTACTGAATATAGCGATCTAACAGCAGGGCAAGGAAATCACTGACCGTTGTCGATGTGGACGTAGCTCTGTTAATAGCTGAGACAGCATAACCACGAGTTGTATCGGGCGATCGCCACACATCCAAATGCCCAACGGGTGGGTCAGCATAGAAATAGTCATCTCCCACACCTAACATGGCCGAACTCCAGTGGGTGAAGTAGTCATGGCTGATCCGATGGATGGGAAAATCGCCGTACAGTGGTACTCCCCAGCCATCCAGGGCAATTAATGTTTTCACCTGTCCACCCAGCGATCGCCACCCCCATGCTGCACCAATGGCTCCGGCTACCCCCGCACTAAAGCCGATAAAGATGAGGGAAGTCGTGAGCCAGGGTGCGGATGTTTCAGTTGACAGACTTTGCCGCAAAAAATCCAGGATGTGCCAGCCAGAATAAGGTGGCACCGTATAGGTGGGAACAACCAGTATAGGCATCTGTGCGCCAATGGATGGTGCTAACCCCTGCTTTAAAAAGGCGGTAGTCAAAGCTTGGGAATGAAAACCAGGACAGATTACTAAATGCATTGATGGACAATCTATACCTAAGGAAAGATTAGCTTTCCCAGACCTTACTGCAAACTTTTCTCTTAACTACCGATTTTCTAAAGCTTATCCCCCCAGAGGGGATGTTAGCCTAGAGGCTGTCTCCCCCGCTTTTAACCAGGAAGCCGGTGTTAAGGCAAAAGAGACTATTGCAAATTTCTTTTGTCAATTGGTAGAAATAAGGCAGGAATAACAACGTGGTCGCTACTCCCGAAAAGCTTCAGCAAACACCAAACCTTTCCCAGTCCCAAGAACGGGTTGCCGTTCTTTTGATGGGGTATGGCGAAGTTGAAAGTTATGATGACTTTGCCAATTACAATGAACAAGCACTTAATCTACTGACTGCTAAGTTTGCACCCGTTCCTACCTGGGTTTATCCACCGCTGGCAAAGTTGCTGGCAGTGTTTGACCTGCATGAATGGAACCACCAGCATAGTCACTTCATCTCGCCCCATAATGCGATTTTTGAACGGCAACGGGCTGGGATTGAAGCGGCTCTACAGCAGGAGTGGGGCGATCGCGTCAAGGTCTTTAAAGCCTTCAACTTCTGTCAACCCTTCTTGCCCGAACAGGTTTTGACCGCGATCAAAGCAGAAGGCTTTAGCAAAATTCTCATCTATCCGCTCCTGGTCGTCGATTCCATTTTCACCAGTGGGATTGCGGTCGAGCAGGTCAATAAAGCAATGGCAAAATTGACCGATGCCACCACCCATTGGGTCACCGGGATACGGTATATTCCCTCCTTCTATAACGAACCGGAATATATTGACCTGATGGCGCATTTGGTCGAAAACAAGATTCAGCAAGACCTAAAAGTGGCGCATTTGCCATCTCAAACAGGGATTGTGTTAATGAATCATGGTTGTCCTCACAAGGCAAAGGGGTTTACCTCTGGCATTGATGAAAGTCAGGCATTGTATGAACGGGTGCGCGAGAAACTAATTCACCGTTATCCACTGATTTCTGTAGGTTGGCTCAATCACCAAACGCCTCTAATTGAGTGGACACAACCCAATGCTGAATTGGCGGCAAAGAATTTGATGGAACTGGGGGCAACGGCGATCGTCTTTATGCCCATTGGCTTTGCGACCGAAAATCATGAAACTTTACTGGATGTTGATCACATCATCCATGCTCTACGTCGCCACCGTCCCGATGTTACCTTTGTGCAAATGGAGTGTGTCAATGACCACCCTGACTTCCTCCAGATGGCAGCAACGTGGGCAAATCCACAGATTAGTGCCCTGTTAGCTGAAACAGCGTTAGCAGTGAACCCCAGCCTTGCTCACAGCCATTCCCATCGCGGTCATACTCATGATCACCATGACCACAGCCATGCGCACGGTCATACTCATCACCACCATGATGGGGAGCATCATCATTAGTTGAACTCGTAGAGCCACATAGCCGGTTGGTATGGCGATGCGAGGTCTCGCCCATGGTTATACAGCCTAACGCCCTTACTAAGAGAGTATGAAATAATGTCGCTAGGCGATCCGAAATCCGGATTAGACCTGACTTCCATACTGTTGACGCAATATCAACAAAAAAGCGCACGCTCGACCTGACGTGCGCTTTTTTGTTGATAAAGTTTATCTAAATCAGTTTATTTTTATCTGAATAAATAGGTGCTTGCCATTACTTAATGGAATGAGTGGAAACCTGGTTTACTGCCAGTAGAAAATCTATGCAACATTCATCACCATAAGGGAATGAGATGAGAAAATTGGGCACTCTATGTTCTTAGTTGCAGCAAACGTGTTGATTCGTAGTGAGTCATTATGCTAGCAATTCCTGGCTACCAGCCTCCCAGCAAAATTCATGAAAGTACTAACTCACGGGTTTATCGCAGCCGGAGAGAAAAAGACGGGCTGCCAGTTATTCTTAAAGTTTTGAAAAAAGATTATCCTACACCAGAGGAAATATCTCGCTACAAGCTGGAATACGAAATTACCCATAGCCTTACTCTGGAACGTGTGATTAAGGCATATGAATTACACCAATATGAAAATACCTTTGCCATTTGTTTAGAAGATTTTGGGGGAGAATCATTAACCAAGCTCATATCATCGCAAGCGTTTAATCTATCAGAGATATTGCAACTAGCAATTGATATTGCTGATGCGCTGGGACACATTCATACAACAAACATTGTTCACAAAGATATTAACCCCTCAAACATTGTTTTTAATCCCCTTACCAAGCAGGTCAAAATCATTGACTTTGGTATTTCCAGTATTCTGCCGCAGGAAAAGATTAGACTACAGCACCTACAAGTTTTAGAGGGCACACTAACCTATATGTCGCCAGAACAAACTGGCAGAATGAATCGCTCTCTGGACTACCGTACTGACTTTTATTCCTTTGGAGCAACACTCTATCATTTACTGATCAATCAGCCTCCCTTTCAGGCACAAGACCCATTGGAACTGCTGCATTGTCATCTGGCTATGGCTCCAGTACCACCGCATATTGTTAATCCGGCTATTCCATCAATAGTTTCAGAAATTGTAATGAAACTATTAGAAAAGAATGCTGAGAATCGCTATCAAAATGCCGTAGGTATAAAGGCAGATTTGAAGGATTGCTTAATTCAGCTAGAAAATCATCAATCCATTCATCCCTTCGTTCTGGCACAACAGGACTATGTTAATAAATTTCAAATTCCCGAAAAATTATATGGTCGGGAGAAGGACGTTAAAGTACTATTAGCTGCTTTTGAGCGGGTTGCAAAAAACACTTCTCCGCATACACCTGAACTCTTGTTTGTAGCAGGATATTCTGGGATTGGTAAGTCCTCATTAGTGCAGGAAATTTATCAGCCAATTACCCAATACCGTGGGTATTTCGTCGCGGGAAAATTTGATCAATATCAGCGGAATATTCCCTATTTTGCGATCGCCCAGGCATTACAAGACCTCGTTAAACAACTTCTGACTGAAAGTGAAGCAAGTTTAGCCCAGTGGCGGGCTGCTTTACAGACTGCATTGGGTAGTAATGGTCAGGTAATGACTGAGTTAATTCCGGCCCTGACATTGATTGTGGGTGAACAACCAGAGGTTGAGAGTTTACCTCCAACGGAGGCCCAAAATCGGTTTAATTTGGTGTTTCAAAACCTGATGCAGGTGTTTGCCCAACCGGCTCATCCGCTGGTTATTTTTCTGGATGATTTGCAATGGGCAGATGGCGCTTCTCTGAAATTGATTCAACGTTTGGCAACAAGGTCTGAGCTGCAGTCACTGTTGTTAATTGGAGCCTACCGTGACAATGAAGTGCATGCTACTCATCCGTTGATATTACTGCTAGAAGAATTACGGTCTGTCGGGGTCGGGATGCAGCAAATCTCCCTGGCTCCTTTGGCTTTGGCGGATATCAATCAATTAGTTGCGGACACGCTGCGCTGCGATTTGACCCAGGCGTTGCCTCTCGCCCAATTGGTGCAATTAAAAACGGGTGGTAATCCGTTCTTTATGAATGAGTTTTTGAAATCGTTATATGCAGAAGAACTGGTGAAATTTAATGCCACCCGGGGCCAGTGGCAGTGGTCAATTGAACAGGTGTCCGCCAGGGACATTACCGACAATGTTGTCGAGTTGATGGCCAGCAAATTGCAACGGCTGAACCCACGTACCTGTCAGGTTCTACAGGTGGCTGCCTGTATTGGTAACCAGTTTGATCTGGAGTTATTGACCTTTGCGATCGCCGCTGATTCGCCACAGGAAACTGCCCGCATTTTGAGATCGGCGATTGTTGAAGGACTCATTCTGCCGCTTAGCAATGCCCATAAATCCGTTGAGTTGAATGTACCCCTGGCTGACCATACCATCACGATCAAATATCGCTTTGCCCACGATCGCATTCAGCAGGCAGCCTATTCTCTGATTCCAGAGACGGAACGCCAGATCGTGCATCGGCAGGTGGGGCAACGGTTACGGCAACATACGCCAGTTGCCCAGCAGGAACAATGGATTTTTGACATTACCAATCAACTGAATCTGGGACAGGATTTATTGCAACAACAGTCCGAGCGCAATGAACTGGCACAACTGAACCAGATTGCGGGTGCCAAAGCGAAGGCAACGGCAGCTTACAGTTCCGCATCCCAATACTGTCAGACAGGCTTAAACCTATTGGCAGCCGACTGCTGGCACACCCACTACAACCTGACGTTAAACCTGTATCTGACGGCGGCAGAAGCGGAATATTTGAACATTAATTTTGAGCAAGCAACGGAGTTGGCAACGATGGCCCTGACTCATGCGGCCACTCTGGGCGATCGCGCACGGGTATGCGAGTTGCAAATGCAAATTTGTATGGCCCAACAGGAAATGGTGAAAGCAGTTGACATTGGGTTACAAATCCTCGCGCAATTGGGCATTGCCATTGAGCCAAATAACAGTCAAAACAGTTTGTTATTGCAAATGCCCCCGCTGGCGGAATTAACGACGATGGCCGTGATGACCGATCCTGACAAATTAGCGGCCATGCGGATTTTGCGATTTCTGTGTACGCCCGTCTTCATGGCCAAGCCAGAAATGTTTCCGCAAATTATTCTGTCGATGGTGAACCTGTGCCTGGAATATGGCAACTCCAAGACATCACCCTTTGCCTATGGTTTTTATGGGTTATTACTAGCGGGAACTGGCAATATTGAAGCGGGTTATCATGCTGGTCACATTGCCCTCAATCTGCTGGAATCGTTTCAGGCAAGAGAATTGACGGCAAAAGTGTATAACCTGTTCAACTCCAATATTAGAACCTGGAAAGAACACGCGCGAAACAGCATTGGCCCCCTGCAGGAAGCCATCCGGGTAGGGCTGGAAGTTGGTGATATTGAGTGGAGTGGTTACTGCGCGGCCAATCTATGCAGTTACCTGTTTTTTGCGGAAGAGAACCTGGAACTGGCAATCCAGCGGCAGGCTGTCTATGTGTCGCTTTGCAGCAAACTGCAACAGAATATCCCAACCTATTTCACCCGGATCTGGCACCAGTTAGCCCTGAATTTGCATGGGTTGGCCGTCGAACCCTGTTTGCTGGTGGGCGAAAGTTTTGACGAAACAGTTGTACTGCCCAGGTTAATTGAAGCTAAGAGCGGTACGGTTCTCTATATCTTTTATGTTGCCAAAACGATTTTGCTCTATCACTTTGGGCAATATTCCCAGGCGCTCCAACAGGTGCAACTCGCGCAGGCACAGGCGGGTGCCGCATTTGGGTTTATGCAGGTAGCAGTGCTTAACTTCTACCACTCCCTGACCGTTTTAGCCCCCCTGGTCAACGTGGCACCGCTTGAACAATTAACTGTTATGGCTCAGGTTGAAGAGAATCAGCGGCAAATGCAGATTTGGGCTACCCATGCCCCGATGAATTATTTGCATAAATGGTATCTGGTGGAGGCAGAACGATATCGGGTATTGGGCCAGGTAATGGAGGCAATGGAAGCCTACGATCGCGCGATCGCCCTGGCCAAAGAGCAGGAGTATCCCCAGGACGCCGCCTTAGCCAATGAGCTTGCGGCCCGTTTCTACCGGGAACGGGGTAAAACGACCATCGCCAGAGCCTACTTGCAAGAGGCCCATTATGGTTACATCAAATGGGGCGCAACGGCAAAGGTGCAGGCATTGCAACGTGAGTACCCGGAATGGTTCGAGTTACAAACTGGTAAATCCACGATGGGTATGGGGTTAGCAACGGTTGGATCGTCTTCCAGCAATCTGGAAGCGATTGATCTGGCCACTGTAATCAAGGCATCTCAGGCAATTTCCAACGAAATGGTGCTGGATGACTTACTGGCAACATTAATGCGAATTTTGATTGAGAACGCTGGGGCCCAAACGGGATACTTGTTGTTGCCCACACAGAATGAATGGCGGCTTGAGGCGATCGGTGCCATTGGTGATCAGCCCGTTGCTGTGATGCAGTCCATTCCGCTCCATCTCATTGAAAATAGCCCTGATGCCTGTCTGCCGACGGCCATTGTCCACTATGTTACCCGCACCCGCGAGAGTGTAGTGCTGGATCATGCGGCGGCAATTGGTTTATTTACCGCTGACCCTTGGATTGTCAAACATCAAGCCAAATCAATTTTGTGTGTTCCGCTGATTAGTCAGGGGGAGTTGAGTGGCATTGTTTACCTGGAAAACAATCTCAGTCCGGGAGCCTTTACTCCTAACCGGATTGAAATGATCCATTTACTATCAACTCAATCCGCCATTTCCATTAACAAAGCGCGGTTGTTAAAGCAGCAAGCAGAATTGAATGAGTCGCTTCGGAGTGAAATTGCGGAACGGCAACAGGCCGAAAAAGAACGCGATCGCCTGAATGCCGAACTGGAGCAACGGGTCATTCAACGTACCGCCCAATTAACCGCAGCGAATAAAGAGTTAGAGGCATTTTCCTATTCTGTCTCCCATGACTTACGGGCACCTGTACGGGCGATCGATGGCTTTTTACGCATCTTGCAGGAAGACTATAGTGACCAGCTCGATACCGAGGGCAATCGTTACATCAAAATTGTGCGTGACAATGCCAAACGGATGGGCGAATTAATTGACGATTTGTTGGCACTTTCCCGTCTGAACCGGCAAGAAATGCATCGCCAGCCGATTTACCCCAATGATTTAATCCAGCGTCTTTTAAACGATATGGAGCTGGAAATGCGCGATCGCGAGATCCAATTTGAACTAGCCGATCTGCCCATTTGTTCTGCGGATCTCTCGCTCCTGAAGCAGGTGTGGGTCAACCTCTTAAGCAATGCCATTAAATACACCCGTAATCAAGTCCCGGCCCGGATTACCATTGATGCGAATGAAATAGAGGGTGAAGTCGTGTACTTCATTCAAGACAATGGGGCGGGGTTTGATATGCGCTATGCCAACAATTTATTTGGCGTTTTCCAGCGTCTGCACCGCGATGAGGAGTTTGAAGGTACCGGGATTGGTCTGGCGATCGTTCAACGCATTATTCATCGCCACGGTGGGCGAATTTGGGCAGAGGCCGCTGTTAACCAGGGTGCCACCTTTTACTTTACATTTCCTGATCACCCACCCACTGACTCTAACTCATAGACAGCAACTCCTAGACTGGCAACTCCTAGACTAAAACGTAGATCGAACATGACCGAACCACAAACCGATTCACGCGTATTTGAACCGCCCATTTCGATCCTATTAGTGGAAGATAATCCGGCTGATGCGGAACTGACCCTCCGGGCTCTGAAGCAAAGTAGAATCGGTAACCACATTCAATTGTTACAGGACGGCGCGGAAGCCCTCGATTTCCTCTTTTGTGAAGGAGCCTATGCCCATCGCTCCATGGGCAATGCGCCGAAAGTCATTCTGCTTGACCTGAAACTGCCAAAAGTGAGCGGTCTAGACGTTCTGCGACGACTCAAATCTGATCCACGGACACAGATGATCCCGGTTGTGGTGCTGACCTCATCCGCTGAGGATCGGGACGTGATTGACAGCTATAACCTGGGAGTTAATAGCTACATTGTGAAACCCGTTGATTTTGAACAATTCAACCAGGCCGTTAAGCAATTAGGCTTTTACTGGGTGTTATTTAATCGATCGCCCAACTAACCATTTACACCTTTGCCTTGGCGGGGGGAACGATTCCCACTTTGGTAAAACCACTGTCTAACTGTTTCAGGAGGGCGAAGTCAGCTTCGGGGAGAGTGGCATTCGCGATCGCAGGTTGTTGCTCCAGAAAGCCAAATGCCTGCCGGAATAGCCAGGGGCCCGCGACAATCGGGCTATCAAAATGGCTGGGAATAATCCGTTGAAAATTCCAGGTCGCAACATGGCAAGACCAATCCAGCGTTTCCTGGGGCGCGCGGTTGAGAATGAGTTGTTGCAAGATCGGGGCAACGAAGGGTCGTCCGTCCCCCCGTAAGGCCTCGAACGATTGCTGCCAGTCCGATCGCCACTTAAACGGAAACCACCCAAACAAGGCTTTTTTGGAGCGATCAGGCGCTTTGTTGACCTCCTGAATTGACTGCCATAAGTCTGTTACCTGTAGCACCTGGGGTTGAAAGTAGAGGGCAAACAATGATGTACGTTGCCACCCTTTGCGGCGATTGGCAGGCGTATCCTCCATAGCATCCGTCACACCATCTCTGGCATGGAACAGCAGGGGATAGGGGTCGAGTTGCACGATTGATGGCGGCTCCTGTGGAACGGAGACGATGGTATCCGTCAACAGCAAGGTGCGCGATCGCCGGTGAAAAAATGCCACTTCACCAAACCATCCCAGACCTAAATTCAATGGCCCCAGGATGGAGTAATCAAATTCATCAAAAAAGGGCGATTCCTTACTGTTAGTTGGCAAAGTGTATGTCCGTCTCCAGGGTAGACCCAGCCAGGTCAGGGGTAAATTGAGCGGAAAACTCCATTGCTTCGGTGCAACAAATACCTGTGCCTGCGGAAAACACCGCGCGAAGGGGCCAACGAATACTTTGTGTTCCAGTCCTGAAACAGTTGGCAAAATAATATATTTCACCTCACCATGTACTGCGACCAGTTCATTGACTAATCGCAAACATTCACGCGTAGGGGCAACGGGGGCGTAAATCAGTAACCCACCCTGTTCTAGCTTGATGGCGGTCATGCGAATGGGCACTGTCACATAAAAAATGCCCTGTACCTGGTCGAACGTCCAGATGGTTGACTCGACTACTTCCGTGCGAATCGTGCGCCGCTGGCTGTAGGGGTAAATCGGCACAAGATGCCAGAAATTCCAGTTTAAGTCGTCTGGATGAGTCATTGGCGGCCATGGTGATTGTCCATTCATGGTTGCCATACATGTTTGGCGGATTACCCGATGCTAAACCAACGCCCTCGCTTTGTACCAGAGAAACGTGGCTGATCTTGGATGTGAGCAATGGTTTGAACAGCGGGAAACCTTTTCCCAACTGCGTTCGTCCCAAGCAAAATATATCAA
>CAZGDE010000087.1:0-20028 GCA_964524315.1 uncultured bacterium | reverse complement strand
CGGGGCACGCCCTCAGCTTACCATTTGTTCACATCCTATTTAGGATGCCTGTAGTACGGTTTGGCGATAAATATCCTCTGTCCGTCAAGTATTCCTACTCAATGGTGCTGACAAAACTAATCACTCTGATGTACTCAAAAATGAAATAGAGCTTGCTTAAATAGCAAGGGCAATTATTCTTGACAAACTTAGTTTCTAAGAGATGGATTCAATCATCTTGAATTGTTTTTTACCGATAAATTGCCAGTTTTAACAAGTTCATTGGAGAGGTGGTATTAATTCATTTTTTGTAGAATAAATTTTGTTAAGACTTGTATTACGTTACCTACAACATCTATTTGATAATTTCGACCTTCCGATGCTCGAATGCTGGGCAGCTACTTGAATAATTCCTAATATTTGAAGAGGAAACCCATCGATCGCCATAACCAATGGCGTTTCTTGAGAGCGCACCCAGCACCAATGACCATCGGCTCGCTGCATGCGGTAATTAATGCGAATCACTTCTTCATAATGCAGTGTGGTGAATCGCTGGAAGTGTTCAGTAACTTGGCTCTGGTCATCTGGGTGAATTAAGCTTGCCAGACCCAATGGTTCGATCACAGCGATATCATCCGTGCGATAGCCTAAAAGATTTGCAACAGAGCAACTACCTTCGAGGTTACGTTGCTCTATCAGGCCGTAGATGTAAATATTTCCCGATATGAGGGTGTCTATTTTTGCTGGATTGTTTTCTAACGCTTCCAACCCGCCTTGGCGCGGTGCAAGACCGTGATCCCCTAAACAGTTAGGGGCAGCTGAATTGAGTTGTTGGAACACCGTGTATCTCCTAAATATCTTTAAAGGAATGTTGGGAAAACGTATTGTGTATCTATATTCTGTTACTGTTTTAGACGATGGTTGTGTAGAAACTGTGTACTTGTAGAGATGTTAATATTGCTTTAGATAATGTCTGGCTATACCGCTAATCCCAATAGCGCTGGAGGTTGTCATGAAGATCCTGGTCGTCGAGGATGATCATGCAGTCGCCCAGTCACTCCAGTTGCTACTGGGTAGTTATAATTACGCGGTAGACATTGCTGCTGATGGTGAAGTGGCACTACAAATGATGGATGCCTTTGAGTACCATCTGGTTTTGCTAGATGTCTTGTTACCCCAATTAAATGGAATCGAGGTCTGTCGGCAACTCCGCAAGAAAGGGTTTCGGCAGCCTGTCTTATTACTAACCGGACAGGGAGAAATCCACCAGAAGGCGATCGCTCTTAATGTCGGAGCCGATGATTATGTTGTGAAGCCCTTTGATAATGAAGAACTGATCGCTCGCATCCAGGCATTGTTGCGACGCGGCGCAGCTGTGAGTGAGCCAATCCTAACCTGGAATCATTTATCGCTTGATCCAAACACCCGCAGAGTAGCCTATCGGGAGCAACTTCTTATTCTCACCCCCAAGGAATTTGCAATTCTAGAGCTATTATTGCGACATCAGGAAATGGTGTTTAGCGCCAGAGCCATTTTGGATCAAGCCTGGAGTTCTGTAGAATCTCCGGGAGAAGAAGCGGTGCGCTGTCATATCAAAGATATCCGGCAGAAATTAATGGCATTGGGTGCGCCCAAGGATTTGATCAAAACAATTTACCGGATAGGCTATCGGCTGAATCCCCTCTATGCCTTCTCAACTCCAGTTCAGTCGGATCAATCCCCCAATGCCCCCCAGATTGCCGAACTGCATGCCGTTAATGACGAATTACGAGTCGCGAATGAGGAATTACGAGTCGCGCTGGAGCAATTGCAAGCAACCCAGGCAGAACTGCAACAGAGAAATCAGGAATTGCAAACGGCTCGTGATGAACTTGAACAACGTGTTGTCGATCACACCGCAGTCCTGAGCCAGAGCGAAGTGTTTTTGAGCAGTATTTACGATGGAGCAGCGCAACCGATTTTTGTGGTAGAGGTGACTGACACTAACGACTTCCACTACGTTAGCTTTAACCATTCTGCCCAACAAAGTACCGGCCTAAGTCTGCAGGATGTTCAGAATAAAACACCAGAAGCAGTATTTGGATTAGAGCTAGGATCACACTTTCGCCAGAATTATGAACGTTGCTTGCAAGCGAATCAGAGCATCACCTACGAAGACCATTTTAGTTTTCACGATCGCCCCTTCTGGATCATCACGACACTGTCTCCTTTACGCAAGCCACAAGGTAGAATTGATCGGATAGTGGGCACCGCTCTAGACATTAGCGATCGTAAACAAGCTGATGCAACCCTACGCGAGAGTGAAGCCCTGCATCGCATGCTGTTCAACTTCATTGATGAGGGTGTCTGCTTGTTCGAGCGACTACCCCTTGGCCCAGACGGGCTGCGTGATTATCGCTACCTTGCCATGAACCCAGCGATGCAGGTGATGTTCGGCATTCCCGATTTGAGTGGACAGTCGATCCGCGACAATTTCCCTGGCGAGGTCGAGGATTGGTATGACGACTACGATCGCGTGTTGGAGACCGGAGAAGCGCTCCGGTTTGAGCGGGAGTCTGAGCCTCAGGGCATGGTGCTTGAAATGTTCGTCACCCGGGTCGAGGGCGAATCGGGGCAACGACTGTTAGCGGTCATGAAAAATGTGACCGCACGCAAACGCCAGGAAGCAAATCTGGCATTTCTGGCTGACATCAGTGAAACCTGTTCGCGCCTGTTCTCTATGGAAGAAATTGTTCAGGCAGTCGGGGCAAAAGTGGGCGACTATTTGCAGGTGAGTGCTTGTAGCTTCGGTGAAATTGACGAAGTGGGGGAGCAGGTTATCTATTTCGGTCGCTGGCAGGTCGCAGGGGAGCCTTCCCTACCGGGCAGAATTTGTCTGTCAGAGCAAGGGATGAAGGAACTCCATCACCGTGTTCGTACTGGTGCAACCATTGTTAGCCAAAATACCCAGACTAAACCAGTGACACAGGTAGCAGTCAACACCTCAATTGGGGCACTGTCGTTTATCACCGTACCATTCCGCAAAAATGGCGACTGGAAGTACCTGTTTTCGATTCATGACCAGATGCCTCGCACCTGGCGAGCCGACGAAATTGAATTGGTGCAGGAATTAGCAAACCGCCTCTTCCCACGCCTGGAACGTGCCCGCACCGAGGAAGCCCTGCGCCACAATCATGAAATGTTTTCGGCATTGGTCAGGAATGCGCCCTTCGGGATTTATCTAATTGATGCAGAATTTCGTCTGCATCAGATCAACAAGGGGGCAGAAGCAGTTTTCAGCAACATTGATCCGCTGATTGGACGCGATCTGGGTGAAGTTCTCCGGATCATTTGGCAAGAACCTTTTGCCACCAAAGCAATCAATCACTTCCGGCATACCCTTGCCTCTGGTGAGTCTTACTATTCGCCGATCATTGTTGAACCACAGGCAAACATTGGCAATATTCAGGCATACGACTGGCAAATCCACCGGATTACGCTCCCTGATGGCAATTACGGTGTAGTTTGTTATTTCTACGATCTTTCTGCGATCAAACGAACCGAAGCCGCGTTGCACGAAAATGAGCAGCTTTTGCGACTTGCAATGGCAGGTGCTCAGGCTGGTTCCTGGGATTGGGTGCTGGCAACAGGGCAGCTCACCTGGTCAACTGAAACCTATCGTCTGTATGGCTGCGTTCCCACCGCCCCACCACCAACCTATGAAGACTGGTACGAGAATTGTTTGCACCCTGATGATCGCCACTGGGTCAATAACCATATAGCCCAGGTGATTGCCCACCGCCAGCCCGACACCCAACTGGAATTTCGAATTCTGCACCCACAACACGGCATTCGCTGGATGTTGAGTCTGGGGCACTTGACAGTCAATGAGCAAGGGGAACCCGTTCGCTTGAGCGGCATCAATCTGGATATTAGCGATCGCAAACAGGCGGAATTGGCTTTACAAAAACAAATTCAGCAAGAATACCTGCTCAACGATATTGCTCAAGAGATTCGTCAATCACTTCAACTGAACGAGGTGTTATCCAGCACAGTCGAGCGTGTGCGGGCGTTTCTGGGAGTCGATCGCGTCATTATCTTCCGCTTCCGTCCCAATTGGCAAGGGGATGTGATTACGGAAGCGATGGGATCCGAATGGACCTCCATCCTATCCACAACCATCTTTGACCCTTGCTTCCGGGATCACTATATCGAACCCTATCGGCAGGGGCGCGTGGCAACGATGTCGAACATTGATGCAGCAGAACTGGAACCCTGTTACGTGGAACTCCTGCAACAGTTTCAGGTCAAAGCCAACCTGGTCGTTCCGATCTTGCAAAATGACCATCTCTGGGGCTTGCTGATTGCCCATCACTGCACCGCGCCCCGACAATGGCAATCGACCGAAGTAGGTGCCGTACAACGCCTGGCAACTCAGGTAGGCATTGCCATTCAACAGTCTGAACTGTATCAACAACTCGAGCTTGAACTGGACGAACGCAAACAGGCAGAGCAGAAAATTCGAGAACAGGCAGCATTACTCGACATTGCGACTGATGCTATTTGGGTACACGACTTGGACCATCACCTTCTGTACTGGAATCAGGGGGCACAACGGTTGTATGGCTGGACAGCAGGCGAAGCTCTGGGACAAAAAGCAAATGAATTGTTATTGGTCGATGCGGCTGAAATAGCGGAAATTATGCAAACCGTGCTGGAGCAGGGTAAATGGCAGGGTGAAATTCAAAATGTTACAAAGACGGGCAAGTCAGTGATAGTGGAAGGGCGGTGGACACTGGTGCGGGATGAGGCAGGTCAACCCAAATCCATTCTCACCGTCGATACTGACATTACCGCCAAGAAAAGCCTGGAAGCCCAGTTCTATCAGGCGCAACGATTGGAAAGTTTAGGTACCCTGACAAGTGGCATTGCCCACGATCTCAACAATGCCCTGACCCCAATTATCAGCATTGCCCAACTCCTTCGGATGCAACCATCTGGCATGGGTGTGCGATCACAAGAGATGCTGCAAGTGCTGGAAAACAGTGCCAGACGAGCGGCAAACATGGTAAGACAAATTCTCACATTTACCAGGGGGATGGGGGGCGAGAGAAGCCCCGTAGATGTGGCTTTGCTATTGCAGGAAGTGGTCACAGTCGCTCAGCAAACCTTACCCAAGTTCATCACAATCCAGGCGACTGTTCCAGCGCAAGGAGTGAAGCAAGTATCTGCCGATGCCACCCAACTGCACCAGGTGTTGATGAATCTTTGTATTAATGCCCGTGATGCGATGCCGCAGGGTGGTAATCTCACCTTTTCTGTTGAAAACTTTACAGCGAATGAAATTTTTGCCCAGATGAATCTAGATGCCCATGTGGGGCAGTATGTTCTAATTACAGTTGCCGATACAGGTACAGGGATTGCCCCCGAAGTGCGCGATCGCATTTTTGAACCCTTCTTCACCACTAAAACCCCCGGTCAAGGCACAGGATTGGGGCTTTCGACCGCCATGGGGATTGTCAGAAGCTATGGTGGTTTTATCCAGGTTGCCAGTGAAGTCAGCAAAGGCACACAATTTAAGGTGTACCTGCCTGCTATAGAGACTGAATCGGTATCTAATCTTTCAGAGGCAACCCTACCGCAAGGTCAGGGAGAATTGATTCTGGTCGTTGATGATGAAGACTATATTCTGCAATCCACTCGTGCCATTCTGGAAATGCATCATTATCAGGTACTCACGGCAAAGAATGGAGCAGAGGCGATCGCTATATATACTCAGCACCTACAGGATATTGCGGTTGTTCTGGTAGACATGATGATGCCGGATATGGATGGGGTAACGGTCATTCGAGTGCTGCAAGAAATGAACCCGCAAACCAGGGCGATCGCTATCAGTGGGCTGCCACCTCAGTATCAACAAAGACTGGAAGCCCTGGGTATTAAGACTCTCTTGAACAAACCGTACACCACGGAAAATCTCTTAAACAGTATTCACCTGCAACTACAATGAAAACCTACCTTCACAAGTTTCCCATTGTTTCTCAGCAGTTGCCGGAGAGCAGATTCTGCTCAAATTGGCTATAACGTGGTTTTGTAGACTGCAACCAAAACTTAAACGTAATCATTCATCAATACTCCGAACAGAATTAAGTGCCGATAGAACCATAAGCACAGAGGGTTTCATAGTTGGGATGAGATTTAATTACGCTGGGTTCTAAGTCTAAGTTTGCAATAAAGGTGTCGAGCAAATGGCGATTCAGGGCACGACGTTTGACTGTTGCCATCGAGAAGACAAACGGGACGGGCGAGTTGTGGTGTTGGTAAGCTTCGAACTTAGCCAGATTGAGTGCCGTCAGAGAGGCATTGAAATGAAACTCTAACTTGATGACATCGCGCGCTTGGCAAGCGGCGGGTATGTCAAATATCTCTCTTTCATCATTCTAGGAGGGATAAAATAAGGATAAGTTCTTAAAACCCCTGACAGATCAATGGTTGAGCTACGCGCACCTGTCAACACCCTTAGCTTCATTGATCATTACTGCGCGGTCTACCGTGACTTATTCGTAGACGTGCGAAGTTTTGAAGCGTTCAAGTATCTGCATCTGGGAATGATTAGCGACTTGCCGCGTAAATCCCTGCCTGCCATTGCTCGTGCCGTGGGCTTGTCGAGTGATCAAGTGCTGCATCATTGTTTGACCCAAAAAATGGGATTCAAGCCCCGCCCTTCTAGGGCGGCTTTTCCTGCCCTTGAATATACTGCTTCAAGACCTCAATAGAGGCCCCGCCAACAGAAGCCGAAAAGTGTGCTGGCGTCCAAAGAGCGTTCTTCCCATCGGGTTTTGGCAGTCCGGCTTGTCCATATCTTCTACTGGAAACGCCCTTCAGCGCATTCACCATCTGAGAAATAGACAGCTTGGGCGGGTACTCCACCAACAAATGAACGTGGTCAGCCTCCCCGTTGAATTCCAGAATCCTGAAGTTCATTTTCTCAGCAACACTTTCACAAGCGTGCTGGATCACGCTCAATCCCTCAGATGTCAGGACTGAACGCCGATACTTTGGAATGAATATCAAGTGTGCCTGAAGGTCTGAAACGCTGTGATTGTCGCGGCGATAACTCACTGCATTTAGGGGTACGACCAACCTATAATATCAGCATGAAAGCCCGATATCAGTACAGAATCTATCCTACGACCAATCAACAAATCGAGCTTGCAAAGCTGTTCGGCTGTTGCAGAGTGGTGTGGAATGATGCGCTGGCGTTGATCAAGTCCACGCCGAAGGGCGAGAAGTGGCTAAGCAATGCTGAATTGCAGAAGCTCTGTATTACCCAGGCGAAAAAGACTGCAGGACGAGAATGGCTGGCGGAAGTTAGTAATATCCCATTGCAGCAGTCCATTCAAGATCTTGGGATTGCTTGCAAAAACTTCTTTGAGTACCGTCAGGGCAAGCGAAAAGGGCAGATGCGAGTTGGGTTTCCTCGCTTTAAGAAGAAAACAAATCAGCAGTCTGCGCGGTTTCGCAAGGGTGGATTCTCTATCAAGGCGGCAAAGGTCTATTTAGCGAAGATTGGCGAAATCAAAACCAGATGGTCAAGACCATTGCCGTCTGAACCCAGCTCTGTCACGATTATTAAAGATTGTGCAGGACGATACTTTTTGAGCTTTGTGGTTGAGATTCAGCCCATCACAGTCAAGCCTAAAAACCAAGGGGTCGGCGTTGATTTGGGACTGGAGACGCTTGCCACATTGAGTACTGGTGAAAAGGTGAAAGCTCGTAACACCAGTGCTTTAGACCGAAAGATCCGCAAAGGGAAACGCAAGTTATCTAGAGCCGTTAAAGGTTCTAAGCAGCGCGAACGTTTACGGATTGCAGTGGCACGGCTGGAAGCAAAACAGCACGACATCCGTAAAGACCTTAACCAAAAGTTGGCAACTCGGTTGGTGCGAGAAAACAGCGTGGTTGTGTTGGAAGACCTGAATGTTTCGGGCATGGTCAAGAACCGCAAGCTAGCCAGAGCGATTAGTCGGGCTGGGTGGCGGCAAATCAGAACCATGTGCGAAGCTAAGTCCAACATGATCCACGACCGAGAGGTTAGAACCATCAGCCGCTGGGAGTCAACCTCTCAGATTTGCTCCTGTTGTGGCTATCGGTGGGGCAAGCTAGACCTCTCTGTGCGGTCAGTGCTATGCGTCAACTGTGGAGCCGCACACGACCGGGATGTGAACGCTGGTGCAAATATTTTGGCGGCTGGTCAAGCCGACCCGAGTGGGCAGGCGCTAAGCAGTGTAAGACCTCGCAATGAGGCAGTTGCTTGTCTGTCTACTCGTCAGGAGTCCGCTTAATGTGGGCAGACTGGGAATCCCCGTCGCTTCAGCGCGGGGAGGATGTCAAGAAACTGGAGACCGCAACAAAGGCAATACCACCGACTATATAGCTCGACATAACATCATAAGACGTACTCCAGGATTGCTCAAAGACAACTTTTTGTTTAAAAACCTGTTCTCTTCTAAAAATTAGAGAGAGAATATTTTGGGGTGCAATCCTGGAATTGCAAATGTATGGATAGACTTGAGAATAGTTTACCAACCCGGATTGCTGAAGGCTCCAGTGGCATGGCCGCAATTGTCTTTACCGATGTGGTTGCGTCCACCGATATTCTGTCGGCTTTGGCCAGTGCAGCCCTGAACGACCATCAGACCATTAGTCTGATGGAGCGGGATAAGGCCCAGATGCGGGTGATATGTCAGACCTTTGGTGGATGTGTAGTGAAGTCCACCGGAGATGGGTTAATGATGTGTTTTCAAAGTGCCGAACGGGCCGTCGCCTGTGCTCGTGAAATCCAGCGTCCGCTGGTGCAACAAGCCAATCAGATTCCACCGGAACAGATTCTGTTGCATCACATTGGCATCCATTCTGGAGATGGGGAACATCTGAATCATGACCTACTGGGCAGTACTGTCAATATTACGGCGCGACTGCAGAGTGAGGCTCTTCCTGGGGGGAATTTGTCTTTCGAAGGCAATCTACGATTCGGTAAAAAGTCGGGCATCGTTGCTGATCGTCAAGGGGGGCTTACGGACTCTGGAGGGAATCGGGGAGCCAATGCCTGTGTACCTGATTCCCTATCCTTGGCGGGTGTCCATCAGTTATCGGGTGACGGAACGAGACACCCAACTGGCTCAACAGTTTCATGATGAACTGGAGCAGCAAGGGCATCAGGTATTTCTGGCTCAGAAGGATCTGCACCTGGGGGAAACCTGGCCCCAACGATTAGAAGAGGAGTTAAAGCAGGCGGATTATTTACTGTTATTTCTATCCGAGGAAGCAACCACCAGTGAGATGGTGATAGTGGAGGTGCGGATGGCCATTCAGACCCAGACCTGCTTGGATGATGATGTTTATTTTTGGCTGTGGGGTGTTGGGTTGATTGCCTCACGGGAAGGGAATACAGCGAAGCCCCATTGTCAGCTCTACGCCCGCTATTTTCAGGAGTGATTGCAATGAAGACGAGTCCAATCGTTCCTTTTACCATGGGTGGCACTGTCCAGGCGGGAGGGGGAATTTATCTGGCTCGCAGAGCGGATGAGGAGCTGTTACAAGCTTGTCGTCAAGGTATCTTTGCTTATGTCCTCACGTCACGGCAAATTGGCAAGTCTAGTTTGATGACCCGCACGGCAGAGCAATTACGATCGGACGGTGTCCAAGCCGTTGTCATTGATTTGCAGGCAATTGGCGTTAACGTTACGGCTGAACAATGGTATCTGGGGTTGCTGGTGGCAATCGAAGAGCAAGTGATACTGGAGACAGATGTGATCCAGTGGTGGGAAGCACATCAAGACCTGGGTTGGACACAACGTTTTACATCTTTCTTTGGGCAAGTTCTATTGCCAGAAGTTGAACAGCAGATTGTCATCCTGGTTGATGAAATTGATACGGTTTTAAGCTTAGATTTTACCGATGATTTCTTTATTGCAATTCGCTACTTTCAGGTTGGTCGAGCACAACACTCGGAATTTCGACGGTTATCTTTTGTATTGTTAGGGGTGGCAACTCCGGGTGATCTGATTCGCGATCCGCAGCGAACACCCTTTAACATCGGTTTGCGGATTGAGTTGACGGATTTTACCTTTGAGGAAGCTCGTCCCCTGGTAGCGGGGTGGCAATTGCCCACAATAGAGGCTGAACAAGTCCTCCATTGGGTGCTAGATTGGACCAGCGGCCACCCCTACCTTACCCAGCGGCTCTGTGCAGCGGTGGTTGGCTATCATCGCCAACATTGGAACAAAGCTGACATTAGGCAAGTAGTACAAGAGACGTTCCTGGGGCACCAAAGCCGCGAGGATAATAATTTGCAATTTGTGCGGGATATGTTGACCCGCCGATCGCTAGATTCGACAACACTGTTGATGGCGTATCGCGATATCTGGCGCAATCAGGGGGTAGAAGATGAGGAGCAATCGATCGTCAAGGCACACCTGAAACTGTCCGGTGTGGTCAAGCGGGAAGGCACAGTCCTGAAAGTCCGCAATCGGATTTATCAGCAGGTCTTTGATGCTGTTTGGATTCAGGCACACTTACCCGAAACCTGGTGGGAGCGCATCAAACCCGCCCTACCTCTGATTGTCGGTCTCTGTGTCTTTTCCTTGAGTATGACTGGCATCAGCGTTTATGCTTTTCGTCAAAGGAATGAGGCTCGCTACCAATATCGAGTCACGCAAGGCTTGCAATTGTCCTCTCTGGCACAGGTGTTACAGAATCAGCAGTCAGACATTCGCAGTATGTTACTGGCGATCGAGGCATCACAACGACTGCGGCAATTGGGGCTAAATCCACAGGCAGCCAATACCGTTTTGCAAACGAGCTTATTGCAAATGCTGCGCCTGAAGGGGCAGCCGATCGTCCATCGTCAGGCAGTTCAACAGGCAATTTTCAGTCCTGATGGCAAGTATCTCGCTACGGCCAGTCAGGATGGTACAGCCCGTCTGATAGAGGTTGACAGCAATAGAACACGATTCGCCGTAACCCATCAGGGGCCAGTATGGGCAATCGCCTTTAGCCCCAATGGCAAGTATCTGGCTACGGCCAGTCAAGACAAAACCGCTCGACTCACTGACCTGAGCCGGCAGCAACCTGTGTTGACAGTAACTCATCGGCAACCTGTGTTGGCGATCGCCTTCAGTCCAGATGGCAAGTACCTTGCTACCGCCAGTGATGACCATTCAGCCCGTGTAACAGACATCGCTAGCAACAAGACATACTTAACTGTGACTCACAAGGGGCCAGTGTTAGCGGTTGCCTTCAGTCCAGATGGCAAGTACCTTGCTACCGCCAGCGATGACCATTCGGCCCAGCTGATTGACCTAAAGACCCAAAAGACGGTGACCGTGGTGCAGCATGTTAAACGGTTTGTGGCCCTGGCCTTTAGCCAGGATAGCCGATACCTAGCCACGGGAGACACGACAGCCTATGTGGTTGAGACGGCCACTGGCAACAGTGTAGCCACCATTCCCCATGAGGGGGGAATTAAGTCTTTTGCCTTCAGCCCGGATGGAAAACTGCTGGCTACCGCCAGTTGGGATACATTGGTTCGCATCATCGATCGGGCAACGGGGAAAGTTTTGTTTTCCTTTACCCATGACGCTAGAGCACAGGCGGTAACCTTCAGCCCGGATGGCAAGTTCTTTGCAACAGTCAGTTGGGATGCCACCGCCCGCCTATTTGATACAGCCACTGGTAACCTTCTGGCCAGAATTCCCCATCATGGCCCAGTTCTCTCAGCCAGTTTCAGCTCCGATGGTCAGTATCTGGCAACAGCCAGTCTGGATGGGACGGCTCGAATTGTCGCAGCCCAAATGGGGGAAAACCTTCGTCCTATTTTGCATGGTGATAAGGTGTACTCGCTGGCTTTCAGTCCTGATGGTCAGTATCTGGCTACGGCCAGTGGCGATGGAACAGCTCGGTTAATCAACATTTTGACGGGACAAATGGTCTTGACGATCGTGCATCGTCAGAGTGTGAGATCGGTGGCCTTTAGCCCTAACGGTCAATATCTGGCTACAGGTGGGTCAGACAACACAGCCTACCTGGTAGACGTTGCCACAGGTAAAACCCTGGCTCGGATCACGCATCAAGCCAGGGTCAGTCGGGTGGCTTTTAGTCCGGATAGTCAGTACCTGGTGGCAGCCAGCCAGGATAATACCGCCCGGTTAGTGGACGTGCACACAGGTCAGACCCTCAGGGTCATGACTCATCAGGCGACGCTCTATACGGCTGTGTTTAGTGCTAACGGCAGGTATTTAGCTACCGCCAGTCAGGACTATATGGCTCAAGTACTTGACTTGCAAACGGGCAAAATATTCAGGATCATCAGGCACTCTGGAGAAGTTGCATCAGTTGCTTTTAGCCCAGATAGCCGCTACCTGGCCACCGCCAGCTATGACAGTACTGCCCGCCTTATTGAGTTGTCTACAGGCAAAATAGTGGCAACAGTCACCCATACCCAACCGATTATTGGGCTTGCCATCAGTCCGGATGGGAAATATCTAGCCACAGCGAGCTATGACAATACTTCACAAGTCGTTGCGATTCCAACGGGACAAAAACTCATGACAGTGAGGCATGAAAGACGGGTCACTACAGTGGTTTTCAGCCCAGATAGCCGCTATCTAGCGACGGGGAGTAATGACAATACCGCCCGTCTAACTGAGGTTAGGAGTGGTAAACTTCTGGCTCAAGTTTCCCATAATAGGGCTGTCAATACTGTTCAGTTCAGTCCCGATGGTCGTTATCTGGCAACCGGAAGTAACGATCATACTGCCCGACTCTCACTGGTTAGCCTGATCACCAATCAGATCGCTCTGATCGACGAAGCCTGCCAGCGGGTGCCTTATAATTTGACCCAAGCTGAATGGCAGGAATATTTTGGCTTGGAACCCTACGATCAAACCTGCCCTAACTTACCTCCTGACATTTTAAGGTGGTAAATCGGTTTGAAGGCTACTGGGTATATTGTCGAGTAACACGATATTTGGGCTCTGACGCAGATTTAGTGAGTGAATTAACAAATTAAGTAGTGTGATGAGTGGGGTGAGGCAGGCAGTTGAAGCGTGGGAATAGTATAGTGGGAGGTTGATTGGAGGGAAGGGTTGAAGGGAAAGATCACCTTTCTTGATTGCACTGCTGCGGGTCAAAACGGTGAACTTCAGTGAGTTGGCAACCGCCTTCAGTGGCAAAGCGCAAACCGATTCCCACTACAAACGACTGCAACGCTTCTTCCGCCACTATGAATTCGATGACGCTGAGATTGCTCAAGCGGTTGTCGCTCTAATGGCGATTCCAGAACCCTGGACTCTTTCAATTGACCGTACCGAGTAGCAGTTTGGTGATTGTGTCTTCAATATCCTGATGCTGGGAGTCGTACATGAAGGCGTTACCTTTCCCCTCGTTTGGTGTCTGCTCGACAAGCGTGGCAATTCTAACAGTGCGGAACGAATGCAGTTGTTCAACCAATTTCTCGAACGCTTTGGTGATCGAGCGATTACTTGTCTGACGGCTGACCGAGAGCTCGTGGGTGCAGCCTGGTTCGGGTATCTGCTGGGTGAGCCGCTAACGCCCTTTCGCATTCGGATTCGGGAGAATCACAAGCTCAGTGATGGTCGGCTCCACCTCAGAGTCAGTGTCCTGTTTGCCGATTTGCCTGTAGGACAGACGAAAGTGCTGCGACACAAACGCTGCTTGTGGGGACACTGGGTGTACATTGCGGCAGTGCGCTTAGAAGATGGCTCTCCACGATGGTGGCAACTCAAAGCAAACCCAAATCCGCGATCAGCGATTATGCGAAGCGGTGGTCAATTGAAACATTGTTTCGCCCCTCCTGATCACTGAGGTTCATGATGGCTTGCACAGCGTGTCTAATGTGCCCCAACGCGTCTTCTTCCAGGATATGTTTTCTAAATGATTTCGGTGGTTGAGAGGAATCAGTCGAGCTTGGCTGAGTGGGAGGAGAGGATGGAGATTAAAGCTATTAGCCCTTCTTCCTAGCAACTAGCGAAATTCATCGTGTTCAAGATCTGGTAACTCAACTATCCTCCACTTTCAATTTGAAGCGGTTAATTGCGATCGCTAAATAGAAGTTCAATCAGGGTTTCTACCAGGCGATCTAAGGTCATATCCATCACATCTTTTCCCTGCAGCATTTCTGTCATTTGATAGTAGTAGCTCAATGTTCCAGCAATAATCCAAGCAAGGGCTTCCGGGTCGGAACCACGAATCTGGGGAATTGATCGCAGAAGACCCGTCGAAACCTCCAGTCCCGGTTTTTCAAACTGCTCGACATAGAACCGAGCTAGTTCAGGAAATCGTCCCGATTCGCCCACGATCAATCGATAAAAGTTCATCCGCATAGGGTTAAGATTTTCAGGCGCAATACTCTTCGCTGCCAGGATTCTCAACTGCTCAACGGGGTCCGGTGGCAAAGGCTCTGAGGCAAATACCTGCTGAAGATGCTGTTGGGCAATATGTTGCACGATCGCGGCAAACAGTTTTTCCTTACTCTCGAAATAGGTGTAAAGCGTTTCTTTCGATACGCCTGCGGTGGTGGCAATCCGAGCCATACTGGTGGCGGCATAGCCATCGCGCAAAAACTCCTGGATGGCTCCCTGCAAAATTTGTTCTGCCTTGGCAGACTGCTTGGCTTTTTTGGGCATGACAAAACCTGACATCAGTCTTTTCAATCGTACCGTACAGTCCAGTCTAAAGACTACCTGATCGGGGGACTTGTATCTAAACTGAGCGATCTAAGATTGAATTAATCGAACCGAACGGTCTAGTTCGTATGGTGAGTCCAACTTATTATTGCCAACCTATTGATGCTTAGAGGACAAACTCATGCACCGTTTAATTACAACCGGAATCATTACCATTGCTATTCTGACGAATGCTCCGGAGTCCTATTTAAAGGAAATCATTGGTGCAGAGCAGACATCAACAAATGCTCATGTTATTGAGTTCAAGGATATTCCATTGCAACAGTAGGCGCTTGCCGATTTCTTGGAGGGATGTTGAATGCTGATTCAAACCCGTGTGCAAATTTTCATTGATGCACCGATTGAGCAAGTGTTTGATGCTTCAATCGATTGCCAAAACTTGCCCAAATTCTTCACAGGTTATCAAGTCATTCCTGCCATTGTGCGCGCAACGACAACAGATGGCTTACCCCTGCATAAAGGCAGTACACGCATTGTGCAGAACCGTGATGGTTCTGAAATTGAAGAGACGATAGTCGCCCTTCAACGTCCTACATCGCAAGCCTACAAATTGCTAAATGGATTTAAACCACCGTTTTCATGGCTGGTGCGTTCTGCTTCAGGTCAGTGGTCGTATCAGAAAATCAATGTAGGAACACATATCATCTGGCAGTTTGAATTAGAAATGCAAAATCGACTTGCTTATGTAGTCTTTCTAGCACTGTTTAAGCATCCATTTAAAACGGCCCAAAACATTTGTTTGACAAACCTGAAACGAACGATCGAACACACGAATTGAGGATCGGGTTATGAGAATAACAATTCTAACAATGGGATCACGGGGAGATGTGCAGCCTTTGGTTGCCCTGGGACAGGGACTGAAACAGGCTGGATATCGAGTCAAAATCGCGACCCATGACGCGTTTCAAGCGATGGTAGAACACTATGGATTGGAGTTTGCCGCGATCGCAGGGGATGTCCAGGCATTGATGGCCAGTGCAGCCGGACAGCAAATGCTCAAGAGTAAAAATCCAATTGCCTTGATTCAGCAATATGCCCGCATGGTCAAACCGCTTGTTATTCAAGCCATGATTGATTCCTGGGCAGCTTGTCAGGACAGCGATGCCATCATCTTCACCGCTACCGCTGTTTGGGGATATGACATCGCTGAAACACTTGCAATTCCCTGTTTCTTTGCCTCCTTAATGCCTCAAACGGCTAATCCAGGTTTCCCTTACCCGTCTGTATCACCTCGTTTGCAACTCGGTCGCGTCTTGAATCAATGGTCTTATCCATGGCTTATGGAAGCCTTCGGAACGGTGTTTCGTCAACCACTCAATCAGTTTCGACGTTCGCGCAGCGTTTCCCTTGGAAAATCGCAGTTCCAGCTTCCGCCCATAGGCTTTGGCACCATTTACCGCAGCATTGAGCGCACATCTACACCCGTTTTGTATGGCTATAGTCCCATCGTCGTCCCCAAACCTCGCAATTGGAGCGATCGCCATCATGTCACCGGATACTGGTTCCTGGAACCAGCAACCGCCGGGCAACCCTCTCAGGCACTCCTGGACTTTCTAGCAGCAGGTAAACCTCCTGTTTACATCGGCTTTGGCAGCATGGGTTGGGGCGACGCAACCCCGACTCAGATGATTCTGGATGCACTGAAGCAAACCGGACAACGAGGAATTTTACTCACAGGTTGGGGCGGCATTGCCCAAACTGATTTACCGGATGACGTATTGTTGCTCAATTCCGTTCCACACAATTGGTTGTTTCCGCAAATGGCCATTTCTTCAAACTGATGCAGAATTCGTTATGTCCGATTGGAGCAGTTGGGAAAAGTAGGACTCGGTCTGGAGTGTTAGAGTTTGGCGATCGCCATATTCCATCACTTTTCCGTGTTCCAAGATCAGAATTTTATCCGCTCGTTGGATCGTTTGCAAACGATGGGCAATGATGATACCCGTCCGATTCGCAAGTAGATGACTAATCGCCTTTTCCAGTAAAACTTCTGTCTGTGGATCGAGTCGGGATGATGCTTCATCTAAAATGACTAAACCAGGATTTTTCAGGAATACGCGTACCAGTGCCAGCAGTTGTGCTTGTCCGGCGGAGAGTCCGCTACTATCAGTTCCCAATCGGGTATTGAGTCCATCTGGAAGAGAGCGCAACCATTGCTCCAGATCCAGTTGCTCCAGTGTATTCAAAATTTCATGGTCACGAATTCGCGGATCAAAGAAGGTCAGGTTATCCCGCACACTGGCTTGAAAGAGTTGCACATCCTGAGTAACCAGCCCAACTCGCTGCCGTAGTTCCGCGAGACTCACCTGGACTACTGCCCGATCACCTAAACGAATCTCGCCGGATTGAATATCGTACAGCCGCAGGAGCAGGCGGGCGATCGTGCTTTTGCCACTGCCGGTACGTCCCAATAGCCCCAGGATTTTACCAGCCGGGAGGTGAAAGGAAATATCTTGAAGGGTTTCTGGAGCCAGTTTCGTGCTTTCCGCCTGATAACTAAACCCAACCTGGTTAAAGGAAACTGACAGGACACCTGTTGGCAAGGATAGCGTTCCCTGATCCATTACTCTGGATTTCACATTCAACAAATCCTGGATTCGATGGATACTGGCTTCTACCTGTTGTAATTGTTCCAATTCTTCCCGAATGCGTTCGATTGGTTGCGCTAGAAGATTGGTGTAATGAAAAATTAGATACGCAGTACCCATCGTAATGGCGTTTTGTTTCCAGAGATAGGCAGAAAGAGCAAGGGCGATCGCATTTCCCGCAGTAAACAATCCCACACTGCTAAACCACAGCACCGTACTGGTAAACCGGGCTTTCTGGTAAACGGGTAGCCACTGTTGTAATAGGGCAAAGAAGCGATACATCACATAACTCACCGCACCATTGGCGCGCAGATCCTCCCGTCCGGCAATGTGTTCGCCTAATATGCCGTAAAATTTCGCGCTGATCTGACGGTATTCTGCCCAGGGTGAGATTGCGATCGCCCGCAAACCTAACAGTATTAATAGAGCAACCAGCGCAAATAAGGTCAGACACAATCCAGCCAACTGGTTTTCAAACCAGAGCACAATCAGAATTCCACTTAATAAAATGCCATTGCCGAGTACATGAATCACTAATTGGGAGAAAAATCGCGAAAGGGCATTCACATCCCCATCAACCCGTTCCAGCAACTCTCCCGGTGTATGGGCTTTGTGGAAGGATAGATCAAGCTTCAAACAATGGGCAGCCAGGTCAATTCGCAGAGCATTAGTCGCAGTCCAGGCAACTGTTTCACCCAGGTAGGTGGCGACCACGGCAAAGATTTGAGTCAGTAAGGCAATTGCCGTAAATCCTGCTGCTGCGAGAAGTAAGGTTTGGTGAGAACCTCCTTTAACCGCAGTATCAATAAAGTAACCCAGCAATTGGGGGTTGATGATTTGTAAGGCAATGCTACTCAAGAGGGCGATCGCCAACCCCATGACCCGCCCCTGCTGTGGTTTAAGATAGTCTGCCAGGAGCGATCCATATTGCCGCAAGGGAATCCCCATCTGATACCAACTTAAAGAGTACTGTGTGCAGAGACAACGGGTTGGGAGGGCAGGGTTAGCAGATGAGATATCTGCTTGACCGATAGATTCTCACAAAATCTGCCCCTACTGGATCTGACCTGTTTACCTATCTATCAGAGCAAATACGAACAGTAAGGGGTCTGAGTTGTATGCATAAACAACCTCAAGATTGTTTCACCAGGTACTTGAACAGGTCATCAATTACAGCGTTTGCAGCAAGCGGACCGCTACCCAACCAGTGCCGTGGCACAAAATAGGCTCGCTCCAGTTTGATGGCATGGAGTCGTTGCCACAGGGGAAATTGCTGCAACTTGGCTAATTTCTGTTGGGCGGACTGATCGCTTGCTGCCGAATCCTCCGATGTCCAGATAAACATGACATCGCCATCCGCCTGGTCAACCTGTTCCAGACTAATGGATGTTTGCACTTCGTTATTAAACCGTCGTCTCGCTTCAACGGCAGATAGATCCTGGGCTGGAGGACGAGCCAACCCGGCATCCTGTAGAATCGTGCCACAGAAGGAATCACGGAAATAGAGATTGATCGTGTCGGGATAGATCCGTACTACCGATACCTGGAAGGGAAAGGGTAGACTCTGGGCTGAATGACCCGCTTTGAGAGCAGTTTGCAAATCTTGCAAGCGCTGGTGATACTGATCCATGACCTGTTGCGCGATCGCTTCCCGGTTTAGCAGGATGCCAAATCGCCGAAAGAGATCTTTCCACTCGCCACTATGGGCAAATTGCACCAGCAGCGTTGGCGCGATCTGGGAAGCCTGGTCATAGATCTCCTGGTTAAAGTCCAGCCCGATGATCAGATCGGGTTTTAGAGCTAACACCCGTTCTAAATCAGGTCTGCCGCCTTCTCCAATCGTTTCGACTCCCTCCATAACATCATCCAGATAGGATGGGTGCTGGGATAAAGCCGCTCCCACTGGCTTGAAGCCCAGGGCGATCGCCTGTTCAAACGACAACTCATCTAAGGTCACCAATCGTTGAAACGTATGGGGGACACAGGTTACACCGGCCGCATGTTCAACCAGATGACAATTGGTTTGTTGATTGGTTGGTTGGATTGGGGGAGAAACCGAATGACAGGCGATCGTCTGCCAGCAGGTGACCACCATGAGCGTCGCCAATATCAGCCAGCGCCAGCGGCATCGAGCCATACCCATGTCGTCACCCCTCCTAAAAATCAACGCCAATCGTGCCCACAATCGAAAAAGGCGCACCGGGGTTAATACCCAACCGGGAACCGTAGGAGGCAGAGGTGAAATACTCGATGTCAAACAGGTTTTGAATGTTCAACTGGGCACGCCAGTTATTCCGCCGATAGTACAAAGCGGCATCGGTACGGAAATAGCTGGGTAGGGTAAAGGTGTTCTCCAGATCGCCCTGCCGCCGATCAACAAAGAAAAACCCTAAACCAAATCCTAAGCCTTTCAAACTACCCTGCTGAATTTCATAGGTTGTCCAGAGGCTAAACTGGTTCTCTGGGACATTGGCCAGTCGATTATCGACGATATCGGTATTGTCTTCACTGACAAAGGCATCCAGATAGGTGTAGCCAGCAATAATATTCCAACCCGGTAAAACTTCCCCACCCAGATTCAGTTCAAAACCGCGACTGGTCACTTCCCCCGTTTGTACCGAGAAGACAGGATTCGTCGGATCAGGGGTGGTCACATTCTGCCTTAGTGGTGCAGAAAAGTATTGGAAGGGTTGATATTGGGTCAGTCTCATCTG
>CAZGDE010000086.1:2451-20172 GCA_964524315.1 uncultured bacterium | reverse complement strand
CACCTGTTATGCAGGCACAAAAGGTGGCTGCGGTAAATGCCATGCTTGTCTCATTCGCGATCGGGGCTTTACTGAAGCTGGTGTAACCGACCCAATTTGGAAATTCCGGCAACCAGTTGTCTCCTAGAAACGGATTGCTTCTAACAAGCTATTTTCAACAGGCTATCTTTGAACAATGAAGCTAACTGCATATGTTTTGCTACTAGTGATTGGTGCCATATGGGGCTCACACTTTGTCCTTAACGAAGTTGCGATTCGTTCCTTACCCCCTGTCACCATAGCAACCTTAAGAGCCTTATTTGGAGCAATTACACTGGCAGTTATTCTCCAGGTTTCGCAATATCGGAAAAATAGTGACACTGATAACAATGCCCCTCCTCTGCAGCGATGGCAACAGCTTTTTTTTATCGGCTTATTTGAAGCAACCTTACCATTCTTTCTCATGTCCTGGGGGCAACAGTTTACTGAGAGCAGTCTCGCGGCAATTTTAATGAGTACGACCCCCATTTATACAACTTTACTAGCCCGCTTGCTGCTACCCGGTTCTGTGTTAAGGCTGGGCAACTTCATTAGTCTTGGTTTAGGTTGTACAGGTGTAATTTTTCTAGTTGGAGTCGTCGGTTTCCTTCCCCTTACTGGGAATGTACTGGGCAAAATGGCACTGTTACTTGCTGCCTTTAGTTTTGCTTTAGCTCTGGTTTTAATTAAAAAGTTTTCTGTCGGTTCCCCGATTCGTTCTGCTCGTAACTTATTATTTTGTGCTTTTCTCCAACTATTGCCGATCGCTATTTTTGTGGATCGCCCCTGGCTACTTCATCCCAGATTAGATAGCCTAATTGCAGTTTTAATTTCGGGTATTTTAGGGGCTGGCGTTGCTTACACTCTGTACTTTATTTTGATTGACCAAAAAGGCCCTACCTTTGCTGCCTTAACTAACTACATTGTGCCGTTATTTGCCTCATTATTTGGGATCGTGTTGTTGGGAGAAGTCATTACTCCCTCCATGCTTGCGGCCTTGGGATTAATTATTGCGGCGGTAGCAATCAATGGCTTAACGCCAACATCGTCCTTATAACCAAACTCAGCATAAACAGAACCAGAATCCAAGAACTTATGGTTTCATCACTGAGCCACGCCTCCAATCAGTCAAATGTTCCTAACACCAACTGGCATGGTCAATTAGAGCTAACCTATGCCCGAACTACCACAGGAACACAGGTTGTCCATAACCGTGTGCTGGCACCATTGAAAGTTCAACGGCCCTTCTATCCTGAAGGTGCCGAGGTTTGCCATAGTGTAATTTTGCATACGGCGGGCGGTGTGGTTGGTGGCGATCGCCTATCCCTCAATTTGCACCTGCAACCCGATGCCCAGGTACTTACCACCACAGCAGCAGCAGCCAAAATTTACCGCAGCAATGGACAGGAAGCAGAGCAAAACGTGTGTGTCACCCTGGAACCAGGCACGTGTCTGGAATGGTTGCCCCAGGAAACGATCGTGTTCGATCACGCAATCTTTCGCCAAACGATGCGGGTTGACCTGGCACCGGGGGCAACCTGGTTGGGGTGGGACATCACCCGGTTTGGCCGCAGTGCCAGAGGTGAAACATTTACTCATGGCAATTGGCGATCGCATACGGAAATCTGGCAGGGCGATCGGCCTTTATGGATTGATCGTCAGTGGCTCCCCGGTAGTGCGGTCACCTTCCATAGTCCCCATGCTTTAGCCGGATATCCTGTCGTTGGCAGTTTTGCCTTCGTGGGACACATGGTAGACCCGGAACTGGTCGCCACAGCCAGAACCCTGTGGACAGGTGAAGTGGGCGATGTGGGTGTCACGCGCCTCATGGCAGGGATGCTCTGCCGTTACCGGGGCAAGTCGACCATGGAAGCGCGACAATGGTTTTTGGCCGTCTGGCAACTGTTGCGATCTCACTATCAACAACGCCCTGTTTGTTTACCACGGGTCTGGCAGTTGTAGTGACGAATTAATTCATGCTTATTTCCAGATCGATCTGGATACTGTTTGGGATACTGTTACTCGAAACCGTCCTACTCTACTGGTAGAACTTGAAGCTATTATTGCCGCAGACGAACAGGATCATCCATGCAATTGACCCCGCAAGAAAAAGATAAACTGCTGATTTTTACCGCTGCCCTATTGGCAGAACGCCGCAAAGCGCGAGGCGTTAAACTCAATTACCCGGAAGCAGTGGCATATATCACTGCCGCCATTCTGGAAGGTGCCAGGGATGGACGCACCGTTGCTGACCTGATGAGCTATGGCACAACCCTACTAACAAAGGATGATGTGATGGAAGGCATCGCCGAAATGATCCATGAAGTACAGGTGGAAGCAACTTTTCCTGACGGTACCAAGTTAGTGACCGTTCACCACCCAATTCAGTAACGGTAAGCCTATGTACCGCTTATACGATTACTTGCCATCCGGTAATGGTTACAAAATCCGGTTGTTACTCACCCAATTGGGCATTCCCTTCGAGCGGATCGAGTTAGATCTGATCAAGCGGGAAACCCGCACATCGGCGTTTCTGGCAAAGAACCCCAATGGCCGCATCCCAGTTCTCGAAATTGAACCGGGCATATTTCTGTCCGAATCGAATGCCATCCTGATCTATTTGAGCGAAGGAACCCCCTATTTGCCCAGCGCTCGCCTGGAACGGGCCTACGTTATGCAATGGCTCTTTTTCGAGCAATACAGCCATGAACCGTTTATTGCCACTTCCCGGTTCTGGTTAACCCACGGCATGGCCGAGCAAAAACAACAGGCACTCGCAGAACGGCAAGAGCCAGGGTACGCGGCTCTGGGTGTGATGGAACAACGGTTACAGGATCATCCCTTTCTGGTGGGCGATCGCTACACGATCGCTGACATTGCCCTGTTCGCCTACACCCATGTTGCCGATGAAGGAAACTTTGACCTGAACCGTTTTCCCGCCATCCAAACCTGGATTCAACGCGTCCAGAGCCAACCTCACCACATTCCCATTACCCAGTCCTGACCTCACCCCTCACACAACGGAGTAGCCATGATTCCCGGAGAAATGCTAATTGCCGATGGCGAAATTGAACTGAATGCAGGCAAAGCGACGGTAACGCTAACCGTTGCCAACACGGGCGATCGCCCCATTCAGGTTGGTTCCCATTTCCACTTTTACGAAGTAAACCAGGCACTGCAGTTTGACCGCGAACAAGCCAGAGGTATGCGGTTAGATATCCCCGCCGGCACTGCCGTTCGCTTTGAACCGGGTGACGAAAAACAAGTCACCCTCGTAGCATTAGCCGGAAGTCGAGAAGTTTACGGCTTAAATGGCAAAATCAATGGTTCGCTGTAAACAGCCTCCCTTGTATCGATCCTTCGTAGGGACGGGTTTCATTAAGCCTGCCGCTGACTGTTCAGGAGGTAAAACCCGCCCTTACAGGGGTTTATCAACAATAAAAGCTATGCCTCAATAAACGTAAATTCCACCACCTTCGTTAAAGTCGATCGCCCGGTAACCATCTGATGACACCCGCGCTACCGTAATGGTGACCGTATTGTTGGCAGATGACACAGTGTAACGAATCCCCACTCTATCCCTGGCGGGGTTAATGTTTAGCGTGGCGGGTACCTGGGCAATGGTGAATGAGGTACTGCCACCGGGAGCCAATTGGCGGAAACCTGTGGCCGTCGTGACAATGTATTCCAGCGCTAAGCCCGACTGGTTGATGACCTGCACCCGTACAGGCTGTTTGGGGTTAAAACGGGCAACAGGTTGGAAGGGGCCAGGTTGATAGACGGGGCGAGGCGAATTCTGGCTTAAAACTGGCTGTGTTGTTGTTCCGGTAGCCATCGCGATCGCCAACATTAATGTACCAACAACAGTCCACTTCATCGGTATTGATCTCCTTGCAATGATTCCTAACCTGAGTGCGGTGGTGTAGCAATGTGGCACGACTAGCAACGAAGTCCCCTAATCGTCACCGACCTTAATTAACTACGATAACCAAGATATTTGGTCAAAGGAAACCCCTGAAGTGAGACATTAGAGAAAAACCTTAATTTTTGAGCAAATTCAAACACTCCAGAAATTGCCCATGCTAACCTTACCAGGTTAATGATTTGTGGCATTGCTGTTTCTGGACAGGGAACAGGATTGAACCTTCGTTTCACTCTAGTTTGCTTTTCAGCAAAGCCTGTTTGTTTTCCCACGGTGCTACTTATTTAAAATGCAAGGTCTGCAACAAACCACGATTAAATTCGTATTGTTCTACATCCTGAGTGGATTTGGGACAGAGGGCTGGTATCGAGCGGCGGTGTGTCAGCAATTGCTGTTGCAGTGCCAGGCTGCTTATCTCGGTGAACCGGCGTTGCAGAAGTTTGAGAATGGTGATTACGAATCATCTCTCCATGACTTTTATCGCCTGCTCTGGCTTGCTCCAAATGCAACATACGTTGAGCTATACACCGATATCTTGCGCTTTTACTTAATCACTTTCACCAACCCGACTGAGCCATTATCCATGACCATGGGTTTAGACCAAATGGATACCGTTATCTATAACAATCGCGGTAACGTGCGTCTGGAGCAGGATGATCCCGCCGGCGCGATCGCCGATTATACCGAGGCAATTCAACTCCAACCCGACCTGGCAGCCCCCTACTATAACCGGGGCAACGCCTACCTGGCAGTGGGAGATCGGGCAGCCGCCCAGGCAGACTTACAACAGGCAGTTGATTGTTGGCGAGCAGGGGAAATGATCAAGTGGTATAAATCAACCCTGGCAGAACTGAACCGTTTAACAGATGACATTTCGGGGTAGCAAAACCTGGAATGCTTAAGAACTGTATATTTCTAAATTTCTAACCGCGATCGCATTAATTGAACTGGCATTGAGGAGTCACCAGGTATGAGTTATAGAATGAGCCGCCACGCGTATGCCGAGACATTTGGTCCCACGGTGGGCGATCGCGTCCGGCTAGCTGACACTAACCTGATCATCGAAGTCGAGCAGGACTACACCACCTATGGGGATGAGGTGAAGTTTGGCGGCGGCAAGGTGATCCGGGAAGGGATGGGGCAATCTCCCATCACCAATGCCAATGGTGCGGTAGATGCGGTCATTACTAACGCACTCATTCTCGACTGGTGGGGCATCGTCAAAGCCGACATTGGCATTAAGGACGGCAAAATCCATGCCATTGGCAAGGCGGGCAATCCCCACATTCAAGACAACGTTAATATCATCATCGGCCCTGGGACCGAGGCGATCGCGGGTGAGGGCATGATCCTGACCGCAGGCGGCATTGACACCCACATCCACTTCATCTGTCCCCAACAAATTGAAGTGGCGATCGCCGCAGGCATCACGACGATGATTGGTGGTGGAACAGGTCCGGCAGCAGGTACCAATGCCACTACCTGTACCCCCGGCCCCTGGAACATTTACCGGATGTTGCAGGCGGCTGATGCCTTTCCCATGAACCTCGGTTTTCTGGGCAAAGGCAATAGTGCCAAACCAGAAGGGTTACAGGAACAGGTCGAAGCAGGCGTGATGGGGCTAAAACTGCACGAGGACTGGGGCACTACTCCGGCGGCGATCGATACCTGTCTCAGTGTGGCGGATGAGTACGATGTGCAGGTCGCCATCCACACAGATACGTTGAACGAAGCCGGATTTGTGGAAGACACGATCGCCGCCTTCAAAAATCGCTGCATTCACACCTATCACACCGAAGGTGCGGGGGGAGGTCACGCTCCGGACATCATCAAAGTCTGCGGTGAGGCGAATGTCTTACCCTCCTCAACCAACCCCACCCGCCCCTATACCGTCAACACGCTGGATGAACACCTGGATATGTTGATGGTTTGCCACCACCTCGACCCCGCCATTGCTGAGGATGTCGCCTTTGCTGAGTCGCGAATTCGGCGGGAGACGATCGCCGCTGAGGATATCCTCCATGACCTGGGAGCCTTCAGCATGTTGTCTTCCGACTCGCAGGCAATGGGCCGCATTGGCGAAGTTATCATCCGCACCTGGCAAACTGCTCACAAAATGAAGGGCGATCGCGGCTGGCTGGCACCCGCGACCGAAGGCGATGTTCAGTCCTATAACCGCAATGACAACTTCCGCGCCAAACGGTATGTCGCCAAGTACACGATCAACCCGGCGATTACCCACGGCATTGCCGCCCACGTGGGTTCAGTCGAAGTCGGCAAACTCGCTGACCTCTGCCTCTGGCGACCGGCAATGTTTGGTGTGAAACCAGAAATGGTGATCAAAGGTGGCATGATTGCCTGGTCGCAAATGGGCGATGCCAATGCCAGTATCCCCACACCCCAACCCGTTCATATGCGCCCGATGTTTGGCAGTTTTGGAGGGGCGATCGCGGCGACCTCCCTTACCTTCGTCTCCCAGACTGCACTGGAACGGGGCATTCCGGCGCAAATCGGTTTACAAAAACCAGCCGTTGCTGTCTCTGGCATTCGCCAGTTGACCAAGCGCGACATGAAACTCAACGATGCCATGCCCCACATGGAGGTAGACCCGGAAACCTACGAAGTCCGCGCCGACGGTCAACTCCTCACCTGCCAACCTGCTACCGTCCTGCCAATGGCGCAGCGGTACTTCCTGTTTTAGATTGCATGGGTTGACACAGAACCAGACAGTTACTATACTATAGTAAGAATGTACTAATCTTGTGCTAGAGTATTTTTGTACCTCTAGTGCAAGATTGTATGCCTAAAAAAATTAGGGAATTGAAAGCGTTATTATTGAAAGCAGGCTTCACGTTTAGATCTGGCAAGGGAAGTCATACAGTGTGGAGTCATCCATTACTTTCCTACAGCTTGACCTTATCAGGGAAAGATGGCTCGGACGCTGATCGTTATCAGGAAAACGATGTTAGTAAAGCTTTAAGAACCTTGAAGGAAATCGAGGAAGAATGAAATTCCCCTACAGTATCTTGATTCAATGGTCCAATGAAGATCAGAAATATATTGTGAGCCTATCTGAGTTTGGTCCTTACGCCCACACTCATGGAAATACCTACGAGGAAGCAGCTAGAAATGCTGAAGAGGTGCTTGAGTTACTGATACAGACCTATCAGGAACAGGGCAAACCGTTACCCCAACCTGCTATTTACCCTCAAGGTAAGGCTGAAATAACTTTGTAGAAGTTGGATTATTAGTCGCGAGAAACCTATATTTCCACCGACACTGCAACAGTCAATACGCAACGTAATCATCAGCATGAATGTACTCGCAAGTGATAGTTACTCTGATTATTTAATTTCACGACTTCAAGATCCTGAAGAAGCCGCTGCTTATATTGAAGCAATTTTAGAAGAACAAGATCCAGAACCCGAACTACTTAAAGTTGCGCTGGTAGATGTAGTACAAGCATTAGGTCCTTCCAGAATGACACCTGACCAGGCAAAATCTCATCAGCAAGAAGTTGAAAACTTATTAGCAGAAGATAGTCAGGTAATTTATCGTTTAGCAGCTTGGTTACAGCAACTAGGGCTGCGATTAACTGTCACTACTGCCCTAGAAGAACACAAGTAGCTGTTGTTCAGTTCCAATAAATCGTGAGAAAGATTTGCTCCTGGCAATGGTGCAGATTTGTATCTTTTTATAGATAGACAAATACACTACATCTGAGCAGTTTTTCTTCAAAAGCTGCCAATCATACATTTGTACGTTTTCTCTACTGGCAGATTTCCTTTCTGCTAATAGGTATATCAACCCTTATTTCCCGGGAAGGAGGGATCTGTAAAGGGTAATCGTTACACTCATTGTGACGTTGATAAACCCTATTAGAGCTATGGATAACATTCAAGAAAACCTCCAAAAAAATATTCAAGAAAACCTCCCCGCTAACCTTGACGAAGCACGGGAAGGCTTTGAAAGAGCGCATGAACGGGAAGAAGAAGCAGTTGGTAACGCCAAAGAAGGCTTCAAGAAGCAGGCTAACAAGTTGCCTGTACCCACCCCTCCTGCTTCCGTAACCAGTCAACGGGCAAGTGCCCTGGAACTGAAAACCCGCCTCATGTGGGGTGAGATGGGTTTAACCATTCTGGACGTGCGGGATCACGATGCCTTTGGTCACTGCCGTCTCCGGGGTGCCATGAACATGCCTCTGGAAATGTTGCCTGATGCTGCCCAATTTAGTCTGTCTCGCAAGCGGGACATCTATGTTTACGGCAACGATGATGCTGAGACCGCTAATGCAGCCCAACTGTTGCGGCAGGCAGGCTTTACCCATGTTACCGAACTGGCAGGTGGTATGTCGGCATGGCAGGAAATTGGTGGTGCAGTTGATGGTATTGATACCACTGGCGGACCAGGACCTGGTGCTTACAACATCTTCTCTCGCTTGAAGGAATTTGCCGAAGAGCGGGCTAGAGAACGGCGCATGGCAAGCACTACGAAAACCCGTTAAATTTCTGGGCTGATACCCATCCTTTCCTACCCGCCTGCCATTTCTTGTGGATAGTAGGCGGGTGGGTGGTATCAGTACCCGGCATCAATCGCTATCCAGCACAGCCGTTCGACGCAGAAATGACCCGGATTGCCATCATTGCAGGTACCTATCAACCGAATCTTTGTGGTGTTGCCCACTATACCCACCATCTACGTAGTGCCCTGCTGGACAGAGGTGTAGAGTCGGTGGTGTTGACGACATTTGCGGCGGCAGAACACTTACAGCAGCAGGATGTGTTGGGATGTGTCAAAAATTGGCATCCCGTTAACTTATTGCCGTTAGTAAAGGCAATTCACCAGACTGATGCGGATATGCTGCATATTCAGCATGCTGCTGGCACCTATGGATTTGAGCGATCGCCCTTTCTCCTCCCGCTCCTTCTCAAACTAACCGACTGGCACAAACCCGTTGTTACAACCATTCATGAATACGGTTGGTGGGAATGGCAACCGCGCTGGCTTCCTGCGCCACTGTTGGAATCCCTCAAAACATGGGGACAAGATCGTGGCTTGTGGGATCGGGAAGATGGATTTCTGCTCACAGGTAGTGATGCCATCATTACCAGTAATCGTAATGCGGCAGATGCGATTTACGATCGCCTACCCTATCTGGAACCGAAGGTTTACCAAATTCCGATTGGGGCAAATATTCACGTCTGGGACTGCGATCGCCCCCAGGCAAGACAGCAGCTACGACAGGTCTGTGGCTGGTCAGAAGACGTGCAAGTTTTCGTATTTTTTGGGTTTCTGCATCCGGTGAAAGGGGTAGAAACATTACTAACGGCGTTTAAACGAGTGCTGGCAGTACAACCGCAAGCGCGATTACTGCTAGTGGGTGGTGTCGAAAGTCTGGCATTACCTGGACAGGCGGCAGCTAATTATTGGGACAAATTGCAAAATGCGATCGCCTGCCTGGAACTGAACAACACGGTTCATGTGACAGGTTATGTCGATGAAAGGACGGCTTCCCACTCTTTAGCGGGTGCCGATATCGGTGTGCTGCCGTTTAATCATGGAGTCACCCTTAAAAGCGGTTCCTTGCTGGCATTGATGGCACATGCCTTGCCCGTGATTGCGACGCGATCGACACCACCGGATGTCGAACTGAATGAATCGTTGCTTCGGCAGGTAACACCCCGCAATGGGGTTGAATTGGAAGCTGAGATGTTACGCCTGCTAGAGGATGCAGAGTTACGAAAACGCCTGGGAGAAGCAGGACAACAATTTAGCCAGCAATTTTCCTGGCAGGCGATCGCCGCAGCACACGTAGAAATTTACCAGTCTGTGCTAAAGTCTCCAGGTTTAAAGACTCCATCCTCCGCCCCAGCCTCTAACCCCCTTGAGTCAATAATTTGCATTGAGGACAACTAAATGATGAATGATCGTCTACAGGTGGTCGTTTACACAGATGCGACGGGGTTGGGTGGTGCCGAGATCAGCCTGGGACATCTGGTGGCAACGGTAACGAGGGACATCAACATCACAGTGGTTGGGGTCGCAGCAGATATCGTTCATGCGATTGCCGATCGCCGTCCCCAAACCAACCGCATCGTTCTATCAGCAACGGGAATGGGGGCATTGGTGCAACACTGGCAAACCTTTTCCCGTCTCAATCCGGCGATTGTTCATTGCAATCTCTGTACTCCCTGGGCTTGTTCTACCGCTCTGATGGCAGCATTGTTATTACCGAAAGCGCGGGTAGTGCGAGTCGATCAGTTGCCCTTACGCACGACGGCGGCGATCGCCCTGTGGCGAACCCGTGCCCTGTCCTTACGGGTAGATGCCCATGTGGCAGTTGGAGTCGCAAGTTCCCGGCGGATGGAAGATTTCTATGCTTTAGGGCGAGATACGGTCATTTCCATTCCCAACGGGGTACCAGATGTTGATGCATTACCCAGATTACCTGTGAATCAGCCCGGTGAACCCATGATTGTTGGTAGCATTGGGCGATTAGATGCGATGAAAGCCCATGATATCCTGATTCGGGCGATCGCCCAGGTAGACAATGTTCACGCCTATATTTTAGGTGATGGCGATCAACGTCATGCGCTGGAAAACTTAGCCGCCGAGTTGGGTGTGGGCGATCGCCTGCATTTAATTGGTTGGGTCGATCAGCCCCGCGCCTATTTACCGAAGTTTGATGTGGTCGCTATGCCGTCCCGCTCCGAGGGCTTTCCCCTGGCAATGGTAGAAGCCATGCTGGCGGCCTGTCCGGTTATTGCAACACGGGTTGGTAGTATGCCCGAAGCGATTATTGACGGTGAAACGGGGATTTTGATGGAAAAAAATGATGTTACGGGTCTCGCTCAGGCTATTCAGAAATTACGAGATAATCCTTCTCTCCGCCACCAGTTGGGCAAGCAAGCACGGGAAATGGCAGTGGCTCATTTCACGGTTGCCGCTATGACAGCCAGCTATGAGCAACTTTGGCGATCGCTAGTTACTCGCCCCCAATCTCCCCGTTGGCGTGTGCCCCGCCCGAAAGATTAACCAATTACCCAACACCTGGTCGTTAACCTGGCGCGGCTAAGTTGAGCTGAATGGGTAAAGTAACGGTAAATGTAGACCCTTGCTCTGGTTGGGAGATCACGTCAACTTGCCCCTGTAGCAATTTCACCAGTCGTGCGACGATCGCCAACCCTAACCCGGTGCTGTCACTCCTGGCAAGTTTCGTTTCGACACAAAAATAGGGGTCAAAAATTCGCTCCTGTGCTTCTAAGGGAATGCCAATGCCACTGTCTGCTACCGAAATTGCCCACAGTTCGTTCGACATAGTCCAGCATTTCAACGTAATTGACCCGACTTGAGTGTAGCGAACAGCATTACTGAGTAAATTGGTCAAAATTTGTTGGAAGCGCAATTGGTCGGTTGTAATCTGTTGAGGAGCGCGATCGCAATCAACCACAAGTGTCAAATTTTTCGCATTAGCAAGGGGAGCAATCATCTCCACTACTGAATTGATTAATTCATAGGTATCAACTGTGATGGGCTGCAATTGCAGCTTGCCCGCATCGTACCGGGAGATTTCCAGGGCATCATTAATCAAACGCAGTAACAACCTGCCGCTACGTAGTACCCGTTCGATACTTTCAAGATTTTGGGATGAATCTTTCAAGTCCGATTGTTGTTGCCGTTGTTGTCGCAGAAACAAATCTGCATAGCCAATAATGGATGTCAACGGTGTTTTTAGTTCGTGCGCCAGTTGTGAAAGGTTATGTTTACTGGCACGTACTAACCGGGTGAGTTCCTGATTGGTGAGCTTTAGTTGATTTTGTAATTGCTTTAGTTCTGCCAAACGACCGTGGGTATAGCTATCAAAACAGCGGGCGATCGCCTCATCGATCACCATGTCAATCAGGCGCACCGTTCGCAACATTTCTATCGGCGGAGTTTTCAGCAAATCCTCTTCCAACGTGGCAAACATAACAAATCGGAGCAACCGATATTCCCGTGCAATTTCGGCTGGTTCAAAGCCTTGCTCAGCCCGTACCGTCCCATGCTCCAGGCTAGCATCCACCAACAATTGCAAATCACTCGCTTCTGATTTGGATAGGATCGTCGCCAGCGCTTCTAACACTCTGGGCAAGCTATCTCGTACCGCTTTAAAGGTTAGTTCGCGGGTTGCTTCAATTTGTTCATCGTGACAAACTGCATCAACCCAGCGGTCAACAATGATATTACTTTTATTCGTTAAGGTCTGGCTAAAATCCATTGTTGTGCTTAACCTAAAGCATTTTCCTGCGCCTCTACTGTCGATCAGATTATTTCGTCAGACAAAATTACACACCTAACTGGGGGTAGAAATCCTGTAAATGGACGATCTCATTCCTGAAAAACTAAATTAATACGCTACAATCAAATTCAAAAATTCCTATGGCAGTCGAATAAAATTATGTCCGGCAGTTCTATTTCTATTCGACCTTTTTATCAATCGTTTGTAGAAACAAGATTGATAGTCTTAACTAATACTCTTGATAGAGTATGAAGCATCGCTCTAACATAGAAGACTTTAAAGCTGCCATTAGCGATCGCCTACCAGGCTACCTCGTCCTCTTTAACTTTGCGAATGCCAAACGGCGTAATGGTCATCTTGGATTCGACAAAGTTGATCAGGATATTGAATTATTTAACCGATTACTAAATCAGGCAATGATCGGCAATAATTATGGCGCCAGGGTTGCCGGAAACGATTGGCTGGCATTGTTCAGCAGTCATTCAGTTACAGGTAATCCGGTTACACAAATACAGCAATTATTAGATGATTTTTATCAAGAAGAGGAGATTGTGGTTGGCTGGCAGAGTCACGGTCGTAAGGCAGGTGTGGAAAAGACTCAAACTCAAACAGTGCCAGCCATCATTACACGAGCAATGCGGTGTATTTACTCTTATCTTGCCGATTTAGATAGTTTTAATCTAATCGGTAGGCAGTTGTTTGAGCAGTATTACGGGTTAACTGTTAACACTCCCCATGAGCTACAACAGATAATTGGCATCCCCAGAACTGATTGGCAATGTGTCAGTCGGTATCCTGCCGAGGAACTCGTCTGCCCATTCTGCCAGGGAAATCAATTTAACTGGTTAGATGGTGACAGTAGCTACTATTCCTATAGCTTCTGTCAGCAATGCGATGCTGAAGTCACGTTTAGCAATGATTGCTGATAGTGAGAACACTGCTCTGCCAAATCCCATCGCATTATCCCCGGGTTTCCAGAATCTTGCGGATATGGGTCATGGCTTTTTGAATGGCGATCGGTGAAGGGTTAGTCTGTTGCCAACTCGTTCGTTGAGCCAGGCGATCCATCAACGCATTGAGTTTAGGATAGGTTGCCAGATCAAAACCAAAGAATGGTAGGGATGCTAACACAGGCCCAGCCGTCACTTCTGCCAAACTGAGATCTGGCCCCGCAAAGTAGGGTTGTTCCCCTAACAGGTTTTCGTAGAATTGCAGGACGATCGCCACCCGTTCCTTTGCGGCTGTCAACTTGTCAGGCGGTACCTCTAACTGCACCAGGGATTTGAGCAATGGCATTGTCGCCGGTTGCAGTTCGTTTATCGTAGTCATCTGCACCATGCGGACGGTCGCGATCGCCCTTGCTTCAGTGGGTAACAGTGAGGGTGACGGGTACTTTGCCTCCAAATAATCCAGAATTGCCAGTGATTCCACCACACGAAACCCATCATCATCAATCACGGGTACCCGTTGGAGGGGATTGATTTCGGTAAACTCAGGCTGGAAATGATCACCATTCAGTTGCAGAATGACCGACTCAAAGGGAATTTGCTTCTCCAACAAGGCAATCCAAACACGACGGGCATTGGTTGAGATGGGAGCGTAGTAAAACTTCAGCATGAATGACCTCATTGAGTTGCAATTCTGATCACAATATTGCCCACCACCGATCCAGTTTCCTGAAGTCGGTATCCCAGCTCACGCTAGTTCAAGCTAAATAACTTTTTCGAGAGTATCCACCAGAGAGGGGCGATCGCGCGTCCTCCGGTTGATTCACCCAACCAGGTGAGAATAAGTTAACTAGTTATTTTCTACCAACAGAACCACCGCATAAGCTGCAATCCCTTCCTCCCTACCCGTGGCATCCAGTTTTTCGTTGGTAGTAGCTTTAACACCAACCTGATCCGGTGCCAGATTAAGAACACTGGCAAGGCGATCGCGCATCGCCGGAATATGTGGCTTTAACTTGGGACGTTCTGCCACCATCACAGAATCAATATTGCCAATTTTCCAACCCTTATCCTGCACGAGTTGGTTCACCTGTTTGAGTAACTCTAAACTATCGGCACCCTTCCATTTCGCATCAGTAGGTGGGAAGTAGTGCCCGATATCGCCCAGGCTCAACGCCCCCAGCATGGCATCCATAATCGCATGTGTAAGTACGTCCGCATCACTATGCCCCAATAAACCCAGCTCATGTTCAATCCTGATACCACCCAGAATGAGGGGGCGTTCTGGCACCAGACGATGGATGTCATATCCATTCCCAATCCGAATTGCAGCCATCAGTACTAGTCACTAGCGAACAACTTTATTAAGTATACGCCGTTACTAGACCACTCATTGAGCAATCCGCACCATCCCTTCAGGGACAGTCATCGCTGTTGAATTAGGCGAGTTGAGTTACGAGATCGCAATCATGTCCCCATATTCAGCCGCCAATATTTCCTCGTTCAATGGTTCGGAGGTTTGCGGTCGCCACAATAGTTCAAACACTATCAGGTAGCTTGATCGCATCATCGTAATTTCTTGCAACACATCCTTTAGCAGAGAGCCAGTATAAATCTCCTGAAATAAGGGGCGATCGTCCGCCGTACTTAACAAAAAAGTCACCACAATGTAAGTTGAATCGTTATGGTGAGAACCTTTCTCCGCGTGTTTAGCCAAATCAATGACTGGAGCAGTTCCATTCAGTTCAGGTGCGGTTGCCACCCCCGACTTATTGCGTTCTTGTAATAGCAGTTGATAGAAAAGATCCTGAGCTGTTTCCCGGCTATCTACTGTTTCAGAACTGGCCACTACATGGCTCCAAAAATCAGAATACTCCAGTAACAACGTTGCTGTCTGTTGCAGCAATGAAAATAGCCCCTCAATGGAACGAGTATCTGCCCCTGCCGCTAACTGAGACAGGCGTGTTTGTAAGGTCCGGGCCTTTGTCCGTAGGGCAATTTGCAACTTACTGACGGTAATAATGTCATTGGACAGTTCAAAAATATCAACTTCCTGTAAGTCCTGGTCCATAACACCCCTGATTAAGGTTAGGAAATTAAGTGATGGTAGATAGTCAATAAAGGACGAATAAGTAGCTAGCAAATATGTAGCTAACAAATATGTAGATAGATGTCTAGATTTGCACCATGTCAGAATATTCGGTTAGGAGTTCATCATAGGTCAAACTGTCAGTTTCCATTTGCGGACTCCAGAGCAACTCAAATACTTGTAGATATTCGGCGGACATCGATGCCAGCATTTCTAACACATTTTTTAGTTCATCTGTAGTATGGATTGAGTTAAAAAGGGGCTTGTCATGGGCAGTACCCACCAGCAGGGTAACCACAATGTAAGCAGCAGGGTCTTCATTCGGATCGGGGTGAAAGCCCTGATGACGGTTAATTCGTCCACCCACATTAGTCAGTGTCTCAACGCTAAACTTGCTCCGCTCAGCGATCGACAACCGCGTAAAAAGTGACTCCGCTTCTGCCAAATCCTTCACCGTTTCTGAACTACCCCGCACATGCGACCAATTCTCAGGAGTACGTAGTAGCGCCAATGCGGCTTCCTGCAATAGTTGCAGCAACCCTTCTGATGTATCGGTGTCTACCCGCAAGCTAACATTGGTTAGTTCTGCTTGAACCTCCCGTGCCTGCGCCAGCAGAGCAACCTGCACTTTGCTGACGGTGACACGGTTGTTATCCAGTTCCCCCGTTGCCACACCACCCCTTACCAGAGCGCGGATTGCCCGAATGGTCAGGTAAACCAGCAAGAACACAACAACTGCTGAAACACCCAAAATTAGCAGTCCTACAATCCAATTACCTTCATCTTGAACTGCTGGAGTCGTCGGTGTTACCCGATTGGTGCGATTGGTTTGAGTGGATGTTTGGGAGTTCCAGTTGGGATCACTGTAAGCAGGTGGACCAGAACCGTAAATCGGTGGCCCAGCAGGTACTGGAATAATGACCGGCCCGTTATAAGACCGCGATGACGACGATGGATAAGGGCGATAATCCCAACCGGGATTGCGCCGTGGATAAGAACGACTGGGACTGGAATAGGAACGACTGGGACTGGAATAAGAGCGACTGGGACTGGAATAAGAACGGGAAGAACCAGAGGAACGCGAAGAACCGGAGGAACGCGAAGAACCGGAGGAACGCGAAGAACCAGAGGAACGAAATGAGCCACCCCCACTTCGTCCACCACTACTCCTGGCAAAGGCGGCATCATGCAAGTTGAATGTGCATGTCCAATCACTGGCAGCATTGAGGCTGACCGTACTAGCCAATAGGGCACTGGTAGCGATCGCCCAAAAACGACTCATCCTCGTTAAATGTGCCATGAATTAAAACTGCCTCAAGCGGTTGATTAATGACGCGGACTGTCTCCCTTGCTTCATTTTAGGCACCCTACCATTCGCTGATCGGGAATCTAACAATTCTTACGGCATCCCCTCTCCCCTTTTCTCACTGCTTTATCAAAGTTCCCCCTTATGCTTTAACAAAAGTAAAATTAAGTTACTCCGGAGCAACAACTGGGAACTCTGTAGTTATTCGGAGACAACCTGAAACCCCCAACACTCTGAGGGAGGACGACGTGGGACTTTTTGACAAGATTCGTGGCGAATTCATTGACATTATTGAATGGTTAGACCCATCTAATGACACGATCGCCTACCGGTTCGAGCGTTACAACAATGAGATCAAAATGGGGGCCAAGTTAACCGTGCGCCCCGGTCAGAAGGCAGTCTTTGTGAATGAAGGACAGATTGCTGACACGTTTGAACCGGGTATGTACGAGTTGAGTACCCAAAACTTGCCCATTCTGAGTACGTTGAAAGGTTGGAAGTACGGGTTTAATTCGCCATTTAAGGCGGAAGTTTATTTCTTTAACACGAAAATATTCACGAATCTTAAATGGGGTACCGCCAATCCCATCACTGTGCGCGATCCCGAATTAGGGCCCATTCGGTTACGGGCATTTGGTTCCTACAACATTCGCGTCGCGGATCCAGCCCACCTATTACAAGAACTGGTCAGTACTGACGGGCTATTCCAGGTCGATGAAATTAGCGATCAGATTCGCAACATGATTATGACCTCATTTGCCACCTTCCTGGGTAGCTCTCGGATCCCACTGCTCGATTTTGCCGCCCGTTATGGTGAGCTGGGAGAAACAATTCGCAACGCCATGCTGCCCGAAGTGCAGCGGTTTGGGTTGGAGTTGACCCAACTGTTGATTGAAAACGTTTCACTTCCACCCGAAGTTGAAACGGCTCTGGATAAGCGGGCATCAATGGGCATCATCGGCAACATGCAGCAGTATGCCCAGTTCCAGGCCGCCAATGCGATCGAAGAATCTGCCAAAAATCCCGCTGGTGGTGGTACTCCTGCCCTAGATTTTGGGGTCGGCATCGCCATGGGGCAACAGTTAATGTCAGCAATGGCCCAGGCTCCTACGCCACAACAGGCACCCCAAGTCGTTGCTCCCCCACCCCCACCCCCCGCTG
>CAZGDE010000086.1:0-2441 GCA_964524315.1 uncultured bacterium | reverse complement strand
GGGCAGAACTTGGGCCCCTTCCCACCCAACCAGTTACTTCAAAATGGCCTGACCCGTGACTCCTATGTTTGGCGCACGGGTATGGATGGATGGCAACGGGCTGCAGAAGTCGCCGACCTGGCATCGGTTCTGGCATCGGTACCACCCCCACCCCCGCCAGCGGGTTAGTCGTCAAGCAGCATCCCATCTCCCTCACATCCGTTTGTCACCCCCTGATTCCCCTGTCATCTGCCCATTCAGCCTATGACAACTGCTCACGAACCGACCATCAAACAGTTCCCCTGCCCCAGTTGCGGCTCCAAGCTGGAATTTAACCCCAAAGCCAAACAGCTAAAATGCCCCTATTGCGGTCGCGAGGAAGCAATTCCCCAATCCGCTGACGAAGTCGAGGAACGATCCTACGAGGAATATCTCAAAGCCAAAACATCTCAGACGAGTAAACTGTCTGAGACAGCATTGGAAGCTGCCTGTCCGGGGTGCCGTGCCAGAGTCATTTTTGAACCGCCAGACGTGGCTGGAAAATGCCCTTTTTGTGGCACCGGCATTGTCACCCAGGCGAAATCAAGTGACCCACTGGTAACACCGGAAGGCATTTTGCCATGTACGGTGTCACAGAAAGAAGCGAGAGATCGCATCCGTAAATGGATTCATAATCGCTGGTTTGCGCCCAATGCCTTAAAACAAATGGCCCAGCAGGAAGGTATTCAGGGGGTATACTTACCCTACTGGACCTACGATTCCTACACCATCAGCCATTACCACGGGCAACGGGGCGAATACTATTACGTCACCGAGACCTACACTACGACCAATGAGGATGGCGAAACGGTTACTGAAACGCGGGAAGTGTGCCATACCCACTGGTATCCGGTTTCGGGAACGGTGGAGCGGTTTTTCGACGACATCCTCATCCCTGGTAGCCTGCGGGTGTCGGGGAAAAACCTGGATAACCTGGAACCCTGGGATCTCAGTAAACTGGTACCCTATAGCCCCGCGTATTTGGCGGGCTTTAAAGCTCAACGTTACCAGGTGCCCCTGGAAACGGGCTTTGAGACGGCAAAGGGCAAAATGGCAGGGGTCATCCACGATGATGTCTGTTTTGATATCGGTGGAGATACCCAGAGTGTTGATAATGTTTCCACTGCTTACAGTGCGATCACATTCAAGCACATCCTGTTACCCGTGTGGTTGTCGGCATACCGTTATCAAAACAAGCAGTACCAGGTAATTGTCAATGCCCAAACTGGCGAAATTCTGGGTGATCGTCCCTACAGCGTCACTAAAATTGCCCTGGCCGTTGCCGCTGGCATGTTGGTTTTGATTAGTGGGATGTGGGCGATCGGTCAGATCCGGGGTAAGTCTGCCCCCCGCTCATCATCCGGTGTACCAACACGGGTGATTCGTAATAACCTGATCTCACCACAACGCGTTAACCGTCCTCCACGTCAGCAGAATACCCCCTATAGATCGCCCCACAAATAGGTCGCCCCACAAATAGATAAAGACGAATACAGCAGCTCGTAATCAAGCAGGGTATGGTTTGTTAGGGCTGGTAATTGGTCATTGGTTTGCTGCAAACCAATGACCAATCGCCATTGACAGAGCGAAAGGAATTATTTTGTAAATAGAGAAATCACTATGAGGAATCGCTATATAGTTATTGGTGATTAGCTTCTAGCCATTTCTCGTATAGGTCGGGGCGACGATCGCGGGTACGGTCAATCTGCTGTTGTTTACGCCAATCAGCGATCGCCGCATGATTACCAGACAAGAGAACGTCTGGCACTTCCCAATCGCGGAATTTTGGCGGTCGGGTGTACTGGGGATAATCCAATAGACCAGCCTCAAAGCTTTCGGCTTTCAGGGACTCCTCCTTGCCAACCGTTCCCGGTAACAGGCGAATCGTACCATTCAGTAACGTCAGGGCAGGAATTTCGCCACAGGTCAGCACAAAGTCACCCAAGGATACTTCACGGGTAACCAGATTGAGTACACGCTCATCAACGCCTTCATAATGTCCGCAAATGATGACTAATTGATCGTACTGACTGGCAAACTCCTGCAACATCTGCTGGCGCAGGGGTTCTCCCTGTGGCGTCGTCAGAATGATCTCGCGTCGGGGCAGCACGGGTAGCGATTCCACCGCCGCGAAGATAGGTTCCGGCTTCATCAACATACCGACCCCTCCACCGTAGGGCTCATCATCGACCCGATGATGTTTATCTAGGGCAAAATCCCGGGGGTTCGTCAGGTGAACCGAGGCAATATTTTTTGCTAATGCCTTCCCCAATAGCCCAGAATTAAGGGGCGAGGTGAAAAAGTCAGGAAAAAGGGTAACAATATCGAAGCGCATAGCTTGATCGATCTATAAGAAAAATTTCACAGTAAAATTTCACAGTTATTTAAACTACGCTTCAATGATCTGGCATGATGCCTAATAG
>CAZGDE010000085.1:0-20323 GCA_964524315.1 uncultured bacterium | reverse complement strand
GGTTATAGCACAGCAACTGAGGTTATTGGTAAACGATCTAGCACTGAATTTTATGTCAATGTTGGCGATCGCCAACGCATGCTACAAACCTTACGGGAAACGGGCGAAGTCAATAACTTTGAGATGCCCTTCCGGCGGAAGGACGGCTCAATCCATTGGGGCATGTATTCCATCCGGTTGAATAGTGAGGAAAATTGTCTGGAAGGGGTAATTACCGACATCACCCCCCGCAAACAGGCGGAAGAGGCCCTGCGGAAGAGTGAACTGAAATATCGCAACATCTTTGAAAACTCGCAGGTGGGGATTGGGCGCACCCGCTTAGAAGATGGGCTATTTCTGGAGGTGAACCAGCGCTATGCCGAAATTATGGGCTTTACCTCGCCTGCTGACCTGATTGGCAAACGGTTTACCTCTGAGTTTTACGCCAATTTGGGCGATCGCGACCACATCCTGAACGAACTGGAACAACGGGGGGAAGTGCGCAACTTTGAGGAGCAATTGCGCCGTCCCGATGGTAGTACCAGTTGGGGGTTACTATCACTTCGGCTAAATGCGGAAGAAGGTTGCCTGGATTTTGTGATTGCCGACATTACCGATCGCAGACGCCTGGAAGAAGAATTACGCCAGTCGCAGCAATTCCTGGACAGCATTATTGACAACATTCCATTGGGGCTATTCGTTAAAGACATTCGTAACGATTTCCGCTATGTTCTGATTAACAAAAACTCCAACCAGTTCCTCGGTTTTTCCAGGGATGTGGGGTTGGGCCGTAACGATTACGACCTCATTTCCCCCGAACGGGCAGACTTCTATTACCAGCAAGATCAGGCTGCCGTAGAACAGGGTGGGTTGCTCCAGATACCCGACTTCCCAATTACCGTTGGTAGTGAAACGATTCTTTCCCGCTCGATGAAATTGCCCATCTTTGACCCGCAGGGCAATCCCACCCATCTCCTCTGTATTAACGAAGACATCACTGAACGCAAACGGCAGGAAGAAGCACTGCGCCTGATTGTGGAAGGTACAGCATCCAAAACGGGCGATGACTTCTTCCGTACCTGTGTCCGGTGCCTGTCCGAAGTCCTCCAGGTTCATTGTGCCTTTGTCACCGAATTAACCGACAATCAGCGCACACAGGCCCGTATGCTGGCTATCTGGTTGGGTGGATCATTTGGTGGTAACTTTGAAGTTAATCTCTGTGGTACGCCCTGCGAACACGTTGCCACCGAAAAACAGATTTACCTGTTCTCGGAAAATGTGCCTGCCCTGTTCCCCAATGATCCCTATGTGGATGTGTTACAGGCAGAAAGTTATCTGGGTATTCCCCTGATGAATTCCGCTGGTCAAATGATTGGCTACCTGGCGGTAACCGATACCAAACCTATGCATCCCGATCCGGGGCGTGAAATGATTATGAAAATCTTCGCTGCCCGTGCTGGTGCCGAACTGGAACGCAAACAGGCAGAAACGGCCCTGCTAGTGGCGAAGGAAGCGGCGGAAAGTGCTAACCGGGCGAAGAGTACGTTTCTGGCTAACATGAGCCATGAACTACGAACGCCGCTCAATTCTATTCTCGGTTTTGCCCAATTAATGACACGGGACGCAACCATTCCCGCGCAACAGCGCAAGTTCTTAGAAACGATTAACCGCAGTGGCGAACATCTCCTCAGCTTGATTAATGATGTTTTAGAAATGTCCAAAATCGAAGCGGGACGGGTTGTGCTAAATCCCATTCCGTTTGATTTGCATCAACTCTTGCACACCCTGCAAGAAATGTTTCATATGCGGGCGGCGATGAAGCAATTGACGCTGCAGTTCGAGATTGACCCGGATCTGCCCCAATATGTTTTGGCAGATGAAGGTAAACTGCGCCAGGTGTTGATTAATTTGTTAAGTAATGCCGTTAAGTTTACGGCTCAGGGGCGCGTTACCCTCCACGCCAGAGTACGGAGTACGGGCTACCGGGTGCAACGTTCGCCGGAAACAGCGGTAAATAACGCGATCGCGAAATCTCTGCCAGCCAAAATTCAAGATCTGAAATCGACGGTAGCACTGTCCTACGACCTTTATTTTGAGGTTGAGGACACAGGCTGTGGCATTGCAGTCAGCGAACTTGACACATTATTCCAACCATTTGTCCAAACCGTGAGCGGTGCCCAGGCCAGGGAAGGTAGTGGTTTAGGACTGACGATCAGTCGTCAGTTTGTCCAAATGATGGGGGGGGATATTCATATCACCAGTACGGTAGGACAGGGTTCCTGTTTTGCCTTTACCGTCGCCGTCACTCTCGCTGATCCCGCCAATGTAGCCGCCCCGTTCACCCGCAAACGGGTGTTGGAACTGGCACCGAATCAGCCTGTTTACCGCATTCTGGTTGTCGACGACCTGCCGGAAAATAGTGACTTAATTGCCCAATTGTTGCGCAGCGTTGGGTTTGAGATCCGCACAGCGGCGAATGGGGTCGAGGCGATCGCCGTGTGGCAAGCCTGGCATCCCCATCTGATCTGGATGGACATGCGCATGCCCGTACTGGATGGTTACGAAGCAACCCGCCGCATTCGCGATGTGGAATCTCGTGTGCTGATCTGTGCCGAGAATGCAACGAAGATTATTGCTCTGACTGCGAGTGCCTTTGAAGAACAACGATCAACGATCCTGGCGGCAGGCTGTAATGATTTTGTCTCCAAACCATTTAAGGAACACGAAATCTTCGAGAAGATGGCCGAACAATTAGGGGTGCAATATGTGTACGAAGAGGAACAACCAACTGCGATCGCCCCGTTGGCCAGTTCCGCAACGGTTGATGCATCCTTAAGCTTGAGTAGTGCATCCTTGAATGCGATGTCGCCTGACTGGTTGACCCAACTGCAAGCTGCCGCCCTGGCTGTTGATGCCGATCGCCTGCTTGAGTTAATTACCCAATTACCAGAGGGCGATCGTGTTCTGGCAGAGGCCCTGACTGATCTGGTCAACCGTTTCTGTTTCGACGAAATTCTGGAACTGCTCCAGGCTGATCACAATTAATCATTCCCAATCATCTACATTCCTGCCGCCAGCGTCGGGCAAATTCGGGCAACACATGACCTGGAATCTGGTTTTGTAACCATTCCAGAGCCGCTGTCTGGTGGGGAAAATCAAGCGGATTGTAAGACAGACAAACGTCTTCCAGATGAATGGGCGGTTTACTATGGCACAATGCTTGCCATGTAAGTGCGTCAACAATGCCATTAACGGTTAGTCCCTGATTTTCCTGAAACTGCGCAACTGCCAATTTTGTTAGTGGACCTAAGAAACCATCAACCATTAAATTGGCTCCCCGCCGGTTGAGCAGTTTTTGTAACTCAGCGACCACCATACCCGCATCTCCCTGATATAGGGTTGGTAAGGTTGCTTGGGTACCGCAGGAATTGGGTGTGGTCAGATCTGGCGTGTCTAAGTTAGACATAACATCACAGGGATATTAGTTTTTTTTAGGATTAATAACAGTAGACCGGCTGGAGCGATCCCCCTGCTGGAAGTGATATGTCTCTGTAGGGGTGGCTCTAGCAGCAAGCTGCAAGAGTAGCAGTCTTGGGGCAAAGCCGACCCCTGACAGATGGAGTGTGAAGATGTGGTGTGATCACGCCTTTACAACAGTTCGCCGGGTAGTTGGTAGCGCCAATTAATTGTGCTGGGAGGAACATAGTGCTGGGGCGCGATCGCCACTCCGTAATTACCACCCGGCACTCTGTATCGCCAATTCACATCACGGGTTGGCACTGGCGAACGGGTAGGCGTTGATGTCGTATAGGTCAGTCCTTGATAAATTAGTCGCATTGTTTTTGGTTCTCCTTGGCACAACCGCATTAGTGATAATTAATACCGCGATAGGAAAGTTGCACATTTTCTAGCATCGGCGGTTTAATCGACGTGGCAAAGCAAACAGGAATCCCGCGATACTTACCGGTTGCGCCATTGGCAGGAAGTTCGACGGCGGGCATAAACTCGTAGCTGGTACCGCGATAGGAGAGTTTCATGGCGATCGTACCTCAGTGATTCATTGACGTTTGATGCAGAGAATCAGACCAAAAGAATCAGACCGAAAAAATCCAGTGAGAGCCGTAAGCACCCGGTTCTATTTGGTTGGCTTACTTGAATTAGAGAGTAGGGTGCGATCGGGAAGAATTAGGGAACTCAGCCCAACAATCCAGCCCAACAATCCATAAATTTTGCTGTAACTCTGAGTTCTATTAGCCAAGAGACGATACGATCACCGATCACCCACACGTCTCATGACCCGTGATCAGTGACCAATGACCCAGCAACCAACTCGCCCGCCCAAAGCCGATATCCTTGTCATTGATGACACCCCTGACAATCTCAACCTGCTTTCCGCAATGTTGACCGAGCAGGGTTACAAAGTGCGGAGTGTGACCAAAGGTTCTACGGGGCTACGGGGAGCGCAGGTTGCCCCACCGGATCTGATTTTGCTGGACATTAACATGCCTCAAATGAACGGATACGAAGTCTGCGAACAACTCAAAGCAGACGATCGCACCCGTGATATTCCCGTCATTTTTATCAGCGCCCTGGAAGACGTGCTGGATAAGGTTAAAGCTTTCTCAGTGGGTGGTATCGATTACATCACCAAACCCTTCCATGTCGAAGAAGTGCTGGCTCGGATCGAAACGCATCTGACAATTTGTAAACTGCAACGGCAATTACAGGCCCAAAATACTCAGTTACAACAGGAGATGCGCGATCGCCAACAGGCCGAGGAAAAATTTACTAAGGCCTTCCGTTCCAGTCCAGCACCGATTTCTATCGTCGCCCTGGAAACCGGACAGTTTATCGAAGCGAATCCCAGTTTCCTGAAGATGAGTGGTTACTCGCTAGCAGAAATTATTGGGCATACTGCTACCGAACTGAAATTAGGCATTACCCAGGATACTTACGATCAGGCATTGCAACAATTCCGCGCTACAGGCACTCTGCACAATCAGGAGTGTGAGTTTCGGACAAAATCTGGTGAAACCAAAGTGATTTTATTGGCGATGGAACTGATTGAACTGGATGGCGTTCTCTGCACTCTAAACATCATTAATGACATCACCGAACGGAAACGTCTGGAAAATGAATTTATCTCGCTGGTCAGTCACGAACTTCGCACCCCACTCACCTCACTCATGGGCGCGTTAGATTTGCTGATTTCTGGCCAACTGGGTACCCTTACGTCTCAGGGACAAAATGTTCTAAGCATTGCCATCACCAACACCGAACGTCTGATCCGTCTGATTAACGACATCCTCGACCTGGAACGGATGAAGTCAGGCAAAATTACCATGCAGAAAACAACCTGCAATGTTGCAGACCTGTTCACCCAGGCTACTGACGCTATTCAGGCAATGGCAGACAAAGCCAGCATTACCTTAATTACAACTCCGATCGCTATTGACCTGTGGGCCGACCCCGATCGCATCTTCCAGACGTTGACCAATTTACTAAGCAATGCCATCAAATTTTCGGAAGCTGGTAGCCGGGTCTGGCTCAGTGCGGCATTAGTAAACAACGAAACCGTCTCCAACGCTTTGCTGATTACTGTTAAAGATGAAGGACGGGGCATTCCTGCTGACAAACTCCAGATCATCTTTGAGCGATTTCAACAGGTCGATGCATCCGACTCCCGCAAAAAGGGTGGTACTGGCTTGGGGTTGGCCATTTGTCGCAATATTATCGAGCAACATGAGGGCACCATTTGGGTTGAAAGTACTCCCGGACAGGGGAGTACTTTCCATGTGTTACTCCCCCTGGATGCGTCATCGGCTCAGGCTAATTAATCAATCATTTTCCCTACTTCTTCCCTACTTCTTCCCGATTGGGCGCTAAATTATTGGTGATTCTGTACCGTCTCGCAGATACACCTGGTAACGATGAGTAAACGAATCCTGATTGTTGATGACGAAGCAGATGTACGGGCGATCGCCCAATTAGGTCTAGAAATGGGTGCGGGTTGGACGGTGTTAACTGCCGCTTCCGGGCAGGAAGCATTAGAACTCGCTACCACCCACCAACCGGATGCCATTTTGCTGGATATGATGATGCCCGATATGGATGGCCGATCCACCCTACAGCAATTAAAAGCTAATCCTGCTACTGAGGCGATCCCGGTCATTCTCGTTACAGCAAAGGTGCAAAAGTCGGATCAGGATAGTTTTGCCACGATGGCTGTTGCTGCCATCTTTGCCAAACCCTTCCGCCCACTGAAACTCGCCGAGCAAATTAACGAAGCTCTGGGCTGGTCATGATTTGTTCACAGGTAACGTTTCTTAGCGTTTGCTACCCCACCTGGAATCTTTCTGTAGAAATCAGTGTATGATGCTGTCGCTTCAGCACGTACCCGACGCTACTAAGCCCATAGCGGGTTGTACTGGTTTAGTAATCAGAAGATTCCCCATTATGCTATTCATTACCAATCGCGTCCTTAAACAAGGGCCAACTCCAATGAATAATGGCGTTGCCCAGCTTCCCCGCACGGTCAATTTTGCCCTGGAGAACAACCAGGCTGAACAATCCATTTATTTCTGTCGCCGTAATGCAAAAGATGACTATACCGAAATTGGTAGCCTTGCCTTTCTTAGCGAGTTAAAAAAAGGGAACTTTCAGGAAATTCTCATCTACATTCACGGTTATTCAAATCTGCCAGAACCGGCAATTTTCCCCCGTGCCGAAGAATTGCAACGGTTATTTGATCAAAAATCACCGAATTACATGGTAGTGGTGCCGTTGATCTGGCCCTGTGATGATGATTTAGGTGCAGTAAAAGATTACTTTGACGATCAGATTGCTGCGGATCAGAGTGGTGTCGCCTTTGCCCGGTTATTGCAAAAATTCATTGACTGGCGCGAACGTAACAGCAAACTATCATCTTTTTCCACCAACCAACCGGGTGATAATCCAGATGATGCTCCTTGCATTAAGCGGATTAACATTCTGGCCCATTCTATGGGTAATCGAACCTTACGGGCAGCGTTAGCGCGTTCAGTTGACTATTTCCTGCCAATTGGCATTCCGCTACTGTTCCGCAACATCTTTATGGCTGCGGCTGATATTGAAAACACCTCCCTGGAACCCGATCGCGAAGGCCGACACATTCCCGAATCGGCCCGTAACGTGGTGGTGTATTTTGCGGCGGATGACCTCGCGATGCGTGCCAGCAAAGTTGCCAATATGGGCGATCGCGGCCGTACACCGCAAACCGCACCCACCAACATTACAACCCGCCGCATGGGACACACCGGCCCCGCCAAATTAGAACGTGTGCCCAAGAATGTTTACGCATTAGACTGTGCTGATTTCAATACAGACTATGATCCACCCGTAGGGCATGGCTACTTTGCCAGCGATCCGCAGAGCAACCCCGGTTTGCTGTTTGAACACATGTGGCGCTGCATTCAAACGGGCAGAGTGCCTATGAATCCCCCCCTCATGCGGACTACCATTTTGAACTCTGTTTTCTGGCGCTAAAGATTGGGGATTTAGGTAGTTCTATTTAGGAAAGGATAAAGAATGATGGAGTGAGGGTAAGAGTGTGTGATGGTGGGATTTCCGGCCCTCTTGCCCTCCCGCCCTCTGGGGCACTACCGGGGATTTAATCAATCCGCAATCTGTATGGGTGGGCTTAGCCGATCAATCCGTATCCAGCAATGGATTTGACCACAAAACCCGCCCCGACCCAACATCGAACTTATGTAATCCACATTCCCCAGCTTTTTCGGGAGCAGGCATGCACTTCTGGACATCACACGTTAGCCTGTGACGAAGATCACCTATTGGGATGACACAGATCGTGCCCGTTACTGGCACCAACAGGCATACTAAAGGAGACTCAACTTTAGCCGAGTCATCAACAGGGAACACACGACTGCCGACAGGTTTCGCTTTGGAACCGTCGGTTTTTTATTGCTTAAGATTTTTGTTGCTGCAATTGAGTGACCTCATCGACACCATCTTTTCGCCCAAAAGGTTGTATCTCTCACTACATAACAAATGTGATTAGTATCACGTCTACCCATGATTGTGATCGTTTCGCGTTGCTGACTTCCCTGTCATAGTAAAGGAGACTCAACTTTAGTCGAGTCATCAACAGGGAACACACGACTGCCGACAGGTTTCTTTTGGGGCCCGTCGGTTTTTTATTGGTTACAGGCAAGAAATCGGCCCGAACGTTTGGGGTGGTGGGATGCTGAAAGTAGTATGAATGGGAATGAAGTTGCACTTTATCCAACACTTAATTCATATCCAGAATCAGCAATGCCGGGGTGGATGTGATTGAGATCGCAAAAGGATGTGATGTAAATCGTGGGAGCTGTTGGGAGGAGATGACATAACTAAATTAACCCCCTCATTCTTCCTGAAATGTCATGTCTGATTCACTGTTAACTAAGGGGTCTGTGGTTCTGAATGCGGTTGTTATTACAACAGCACTGGCAATCATTTCTGGACATTTGCCACTACCTTCACTATTGCAATCATCTCCCACACTGTCGCTGGGGTCACAAACGGGCCGGGTATCACTGGTCAAGTGAGCAATCGCTAATCTGGGTGCATCAGCTAACACGTGAGTTATGGGGTGTATCAAACATTTATTTAGCGCCACCGGAAACGGCGCTGTAGAGCTGATAATTATTGCGGCCCTTTCCCTTGGCTAGATATAGTGCCTCATCGGCATTTTTTAGTAGCGTTTCGGCATCTTTGCCATCAGTCGGGTAAAACGCAATGCCAATACTGCTCCCAATTTGCACGGGTTGGCCGTCCAACAAGAATTTTCCGTGCAAAGAATCTAAAATTCTCTGGGCGATCGTTGTCGCATTGTCAGTGTGTTGAATGCTGGGTAAGAGAATGGTAAATTCGTCGCCCGCCCACCGGGCAACCGTATCACCTTCCCGTAAACAACTATTTAACCGTTTGGCAACGCCCCGTAGTAGCTGGTCACCCGCAGCATGTCCCAGGGTGTCATTCACCCGCTTGAAGTGATCCAAATCTAAAAACATGACTGCTAACTGGGAAAGATTGCGTTTCGTGTTCAGCAAGGCAACCGAGAGGCGATCGCTAAACAGAATGCGATTGGGCAGACCTGTCACCGCATCAAACAATGCCTGCTGGCGAATTTTTGCTTCTGCTTGTTGCCGTTCGGTCACATCCCGAAAGCTCCAAACCCAACCAATGACCGTATCATCTAGCCGTTGGGGGCTAGCATAGCGTTCAAAAATACGCCCATCTTTTAACTCCAACAGGTCATGACTTTCAAAGTGGGGGCGGACATAGAGTTCAAGTAGCTTCTTGAGGGAGAAATTTCTTGGATCTTTCAGGCGACTGGCAATGTGGTTGGTGACCTGTCGATTGTCACCAGAGGTCAGAATCGATGGGGGAATTTGCCAGAGATCAATGAATTTTTGGTTGAAATTGGTAATCTTTCCTCTCACATCAACGACTAAGATCCCATCGGCTACCGCTTCAAAGGTCGCCTGTAACAGTGCCAGGGAGTGTTCTAGACGGGTCTGGGTGTAGCGGCGATCGCTGACATCCCGTTTAATTGCCACGTAGTTGGTAATGGTGCCCTGGCGATCCAGCACCGGAAAAATAGTGGCATCCTGGTAATAATAGGTTGCATCCTTCCGTCTGCCAATGAGCGACCCCTGCCAGACCTGCCCCCCCGAAACGATTTGCCAGATCTTGTCATAAAATTCCTGCTCATGCTGCCCGCTGCGGAATAAGGAGTCTATCGTCTTTCCCAGCACTTCTTCGCGGCGGTAGCCAGTATTTTTCTCGAACGCAGAATTGACATACAGCAATCGGGCATCGGCATCGGTAATTTCGATCGCCTCAGCCGCCTGTTCCAGAACGGTCATGGCCAATTCTGCCTGTTGTAAGGCCCGCTGTAGCTCCAATCGTTGCTCGGTCAATTTCTCAGCCAGTTGCATCGTGCCTGATAGCGTGGTTGAGCGAGCTTCGAGCAGAAACAGAAAGTCGGACAGGGTGTCTCGCAGGGTGAGGTCGGACAATTTCAGCCCCAGCGATCGCAAGGAATCTACCTGTTCCAACCAGGGGGTACCCAGGAAAAAAATAGTCGCCATCTCCTCAACAACCAGCATTTGCCCCTGAAAGCGACGGCTATCCCCCTTGTGTTCTAGTAAAAAAGGATGAACCGCTACTTGCTGAATGATGTCAAAGTCAACCTCCGTCGCGGGTGCCAATAGTCGAAAGTCGCGCAGCAGCGATCGCCCAATCACCAATTCGGGATATAGCCGTTGCAAGGCATCACCAACCTGAACCAGTTTCAACTCCCGATTGAATGCTAGATAGAATGGAAAAACTTTGGTCAAAACATGGGTAGAAGGCACATAACTGTGTACCCTGTTTTTGCCATCGTCAGAGTCTGAAGTCAGCGGTCGATGCATCATGAAGTATTCTTCATCCCGTTTATTCAGCGGCTGACATCGACTGGGCGAGTATCAAGTCGATGAATCTTTATTAAGGGCAATTACAGAATTATCACCACCTGTTTCGTTATTTTGTTAAGTATTCCCCGGTTAATTTGGGAAAGCGATCGTCGGTAATTTCCGGTAGGGGAGCAAGGGTACAGCAGTTACGGTGAGGGAGGATACAGTATATGGCGCGACTGAAGCTTTGGCAGTGGGTAGTGTTGGGGTTGCCGATCGCGGCAATTGTGACATTGCTGCTGGTGGCGGCAGGGTTCCAGATCCACGCATGGGGACTTAACTGGATCTGGGCGATCGTCGGCGTCGTGTTTGTTGGCTGGCGGTGGCTGCTGGTGCGCTGGACGCAACCCGCCCTGGCACAGATGGAAGCGGTCGTGAAGGAAGTGACGGCAGAGCTAGACGCCAAGCATCGACGGTGCCCGTCGGTCAGGCAACTGCTGCCGCCGAAGCCACCATTCAACAAGTTCTGGCAGAAGCCCGCACGGATCCTGCCCTGTGGGAAGACTGGAGTAAGTTCTGGCAACGGTGTCAGCAATTGGTGGAAGCGATCGCCCGTGCCTATTACCCCCAGGTCGAACATCCCCTGCTGCACATCTACGTGCCTCAGGCCTATAGCCTGATTCGGGGAACCGTGGATGATATGGATCAGTGGATGCAGAAGCTATCCCCGGCATTGAACCAGATGACGGTCGGGCAGGCGTACCAGGGGTATTTGATTTATCGTCGACTGGAACCGTCTGCCCGCAAACTCTTACAGGTATGGAACTGGGCCCAATGGGTGTTAAACCCGGCAGCCGCCCTGGCCCGAACCGCGACGCAAGGCACGGGCAACAAGGCAAACCAGCAGTTGTTGACCAATTTGAGTGTGTTACTGCGGGAAGTGGCGCTGCAAAATCTGGGTCGACAGGCGATCGCGCTCTATGGTGGAACCGCTCCAACCGAAATGCCACTGCCAACCCTCACCCCGGCTTTGCCCAAGGCGCAAACCCAGACCCTGCGCGAAATTCTGGCAACAGCGGCACCACCAGCCAAAGTTGAGCAACAACCTGTCAATATCCTGCTGGTCGGACGCACGGGGGCAGGCAAAAGTAGTCTGATTAATACCCTTTTCGTTGCGCCCCAGGCTGCAGTGGATGTGTTACCCAGTACGGATCGGATTCAGGATTATCACTGGCAGGCCAAAACGGGTGAAACATTGACTCTGTGGGATAGTCCCGGTTATGAACAGGCTGAACGGGCTGACCGCCGCCAGCAGGTACTTGATTATGCTCCTCGCGCTGATTTATTACTGTTGGTTACCCCCGCCCTTGATCCAGCCCTGCAAATGGATGTGGATTTTCTACAGGCCGCTAAATCTCAGGTGGCAGATTTGCCCGTAATTGCGGTGGTGAATCAGGTCGATCGCCTGCGGCCGTTGAAAGAATGGAATCCTCCCTATGACTGGCAACAGGGCGATCGCCCCAAGGAAATTAGCATCCGGGAGGCTACCCATTATCGGGCTAACTTGCTGGGCGATTTTTGTCGTGCTGTATTGCCGTTAGTGACTGGTGACCAGAACGGCCGGGCGGCCTGGGGCGTGGATCAACTGTCACTGACATTACTGGAGGCGATCAACCCGGCCAAGCAACTCCGTCTCGCCCGTTTCCTGAACAATCTGGAAGCGCGGACTTTAGCGGCGGCTAAAATCATTGACCAGTACACGTTTCAACTCACAACGACGCAGGGGCTTGCGGCCTTTCTCAAAAGCCCCGTTCTATTCTGGCTCTCGGAACTGACGACTGGTTCACCGGCGCTGGGTTATATGCTGGCAGAAAAAATTCCCATCGAGCAGTTGCCCACCGTCATCGGCAAACTGCAAATGGCATACGATTTGTTCGCAGTGCTGAATGCAAATGTTCCCGGAGCCCGTGATTTTGACTTACTGGGCCTTTGGCCCCTACTGCTGGAAAATCCGGCGACGCCCGATCGCAACGCCTGGGCCTTTGGTCATGCTGTGGTTGAATACCTGACGCAACCATTAACAGCGGATCAGTTACAGGAACGATTCAAACACTATCTCAAGCTTGAACGTCTGACCAACCCTCATAACCCATACTTCACCTGACCAGGAACTGCTGTAACAACAAAGCAGAAGTCTCCCCGCTTAAACCGGGCAAACCTCTGCTACTCGATGGAAAACTATGACTAGAAGGAGGCAGGAAATCTCCCAAAGTTAATTTCCTGACCTCTAGAAGATTTAGTACAGTTCTTCTTCCTGATGAGTCAGGATGGTGCAGTCGGAGGTGGGGTAAGCCACACAGGTCAGCACGTAGCCAGCCTCGATTTGGTCATCATCCAGAAAAGACTGATCAGACTGGTCAACGGTGCCTTCCTTGATTTTGCCTGCACAGGTGGAGCAAGCACCAGCGCGGCAGGAGTAGGGAAGGTCGATACCAGCTTCTTCAGCAGCGTCGAGAATGTACTCGTCGTCGGGAACTTCGATCGTGGTATTCAGCCCTTCAGCCTCGTTGATCAACGTGACCTTAAAAGTTGCCATGCAGTGGTCCTCTCAATAAATGGAAACAGCACTTTAAGCTCATTGGAAGCCGAGTTTGTAGCTCTACTTTATGTAAAGTCTGCTTCCTGAATCAGCTTTACTTTTGACACGCCCTATAAACTTAGGGATCTATCAATTTCATTAAATGACTTGGATGCCCCAAGTGCAACCTCTAGATAATATGAGTTCCTAAGATAAGCCTCTGAATATATCAGGTTGACTTATGGGAAAATTCCAGCAAAAGAGCCTTAGAACGTAACAGGTAAAAATTTCCTCCTATTGCGAAAACTATGCGATCGCTGGTTTTGCCCCCCTGAAAGTTATTGTGAAACCGTGCTGCTGTTATCCTCTTGAGACCCCAGAAACCCCAGCAATTCCTCTTATTCAACCCCATGCAACAGCGGAATAAATACTGGGGGCCACAATTTTGTTTTCTATGTTTTCTGTCATTTCTGGACTGTTTAGCAGTGTTTCGATTCTTCTGATGAAAACCATCAATTTTATGTATAGATAAATGGTGGTTTGGGTGTACCTGCTTTCACGTCTCAGGGAGTGCCTGGCACTTTTCTATAGTTGATCCCAAAGGATTTCGATGACAAACACTGTTTTACCTGTCCCGAATTCATTACCACCAAATTCATTACCATTACGAGTTGGCCTCGTTGGTACCGGCTATGCGGCCAAATTACGAGCGGAAACTTGCAAAGCCGATCCTCGTACCCAACTGGCTGTTGTCGCCGGACACTCCCCCGAACGTACCCAGGAATTTAGCCAGATTCATGGGGCAAATGCGGCATATTCCTGGCAAGAACTGATTCAGCAACCCCTCGACCTGGTCATTGTTTCTAATGTCAACCGGGATCATGGCGCGATCGCCCGGGCGGCTCTGGAAACGGGTAAACACGTCATTGTCGAATACCCGTTAGCGTTAGATGTAGCCGAGGCAGAAGCATTGCTCACGCTGGCAATCACCCAGGGCAAATTGCTCCATGTGGAACATATTGAATTGTTGGGTGGGGTACACCAGGCCCTCAAAGCCTCCCTCCCAGAAATTGGTGCCCCTTTCTATGCCCGTTATGCCACGATCAAGCCGGAATATCCCGCGCCCCAACGGTGGAGTTACCACCCCGACTTGTTTGGCTTTCCGCTGATGGCGGCCCTATCGCGCCTGCACCGTTTGACCGACTTGTTTGGGGCCGTTGCGACCGTCAGTTGCCAAGCACGCTTCTGGCAGAAGGACAAAGCCGTACCCTACTATGCGGCCTGTCTATGTAGTGCGCAGTTACGGTTTCAGTCTGGTGTGGTTGCCGATGTCACCTATGGCAAAGGCGAAACCTTCTGGCAGGCAGAACGCCGGTTTGAGATCACCGGGGAGCGGGGAGCGCTGATTCTGGATGGGGATCAGGGTGTACTGATCCAGCCAGAGGGGCGTCAACCATTAGAGGTGGGCAGTCGCCGGGGGCTATTTGCCAAAGACACAGCCATGGTTTTGGATCATCTCTACAAGGGCACGCCCCTTTATACGACTCCTGCGGCCAGTGTTTATACATTGAAGGTGGCAGATGCAGCCCGACGATCGGCGTTAACGGGAGAGGCGATCGCCCTATAGGGAAATGGCCTGGATGGTTCGTGTAGGCACAGTAGCACAGTAAAAACGCCGGAAAACCACAAAATACCCATCCGGTTAGATGTGAGCGGGCCAAGGCTCGCTCTAAGCTGACACGGTTTCACCCGACGATTGCGATCGATTTTAGGTTTGAAAACCCTGCAGCACAGGTGCCTAAACTCTAAAATCTCCAATTTAAAACCCAGAAGCGCCTATGGTTTGCCGTGTGTCTATCATCATCCCCGTCTTGAATGAGGCAGCAACCTTAGGGCGGACACTACGATGTTTAAGTGTTTTAGACCCACCAGCCTGGGAGGTTCTGGTAGTGGATGGTGGCAGTCAGGACGGCACGATCGCCATTGCCCAGGCTGCTGCTTTCCAGACGCTGGCGGCCAAACGCCCAGGACGGGCCCTGCAAATGAACGAGGGTGCAATAGCCGCAACCGGGAACGTGTTGTGCTTTCTCCATGCTGATACGTTGGTACCGGATGATCTGGTGGCGATTATTGATCGCACGCTGTCTGAGTCAGGCGTAGTGGCGGGGGGGTTTGTCTCGTTAATGACGAGTGATACGACGACCCGCTGGATTTTTTCGGCTATTAATTGGCTGAAGACGTACTGCGCCCCCCTGGTGTTCTTTCCTGCCCTGTTCCCTCAGGGTTTACGGCTACTATTTGGTGATCAGGTCATCTTTTGCGATCGCCCGACCTTCGACCAATGCCAGGGGTTTAACGCTACTTTACCAATCATGGAAGAGGCAGATCTCTGTCTCAAACTGGTCAAATATGGACGCATTCGCCTGGTCAATCGCACCGTTCAGTCATCCGATCGCCGCGTGGCAAAGTGGGGCAACTTCAAAGCATTCATTATTTATTTCGGGATTGGTTCACTCTGGTGTTTAGGCGTGCCGGCCAACGTGCTCAAGCGCTTTTATGAAGAAATTCGTTAAGTAAAAGCGTGTCATTGACCCCTGACGCTAAACTTTTTGGAAAGATTTACGATTGGCAAAAGGCAAACTGGGGAAGCATTTGAGACCTGTCTATGGGCATTAGAACAGGTAAAACGTATCGAAAACTACAGTTTGCAGTTCTAACCGCCCTTATTCGTAATTGAATCGAAAACACTGGGTCTAGGATTGTGCAATTCGACGATTACATTCCAGGGGATTTCTACGACGAACTGTTTGTAGGAAAGGGGCAGCCCCGGCCAGAAGCGGTTCCCCTCATTGACCGGATCAGTTCACTAACCGTAGAAGAAGTCCAGCGGCGGCAACAGGCGGCACAAATTGCCCTGTTCAAAATGGGCGTTACGTTCAACGTTTATGGTGATAGTCAGGGAACCGAGCGCATCTTCCCGTTTGATATCATTCCGCGCATTGTTTCTGCTGATGAATGGAGTTTTCTCGAACGGGGGCTAAAGCAACGGATTTATGCCCTCAACAAATTCATTGCGGATGTCTACGGTGAGCAAAAAATCCTGAAAGACCAGGTGATTCCATCCGAACTCATCTTCTCGGCTACTGGCTTTCTCAAACCCTGCATTGGCTTGCAGCCACCCGGTGGTATCTGGTGTCATATCACGGGTACTGATCTGGTGCGCGATCGCGATGGGCAATGGTACGTCCTGGAAGATAATTTGCGCTGTCCCTCTGGCGTTTCCTACGTTTTGGAGAATCGCCGGGTGATGAAAAGCACCTTCCCCCTGGTGTTCAACACCATGAAGATTCAGCCCGTGGAGGATTATCCCAGTCACCTCCTCGAAACATTGCTGAACCTGGCCCCTGCCCCCATGCCCGATCCCACTGTCGTTGTGCTGACACCGGGGATCTATAACTCCGCCTACTTCGAGCATTCCTTCCTGGCACAGCAGATGGGGGTAGAACTAGTCGAAGGCCGTGACCTGGTGGTGCAGGATGGCTACCTGCAAATGCGAACTACCAAAGGTCTGCAACGGGTAGATGTGATCTACCGCCGTATTGACGACGATTTTATTGATCCCCTCAGCTTCCGTTCCGATTCCCTCCTGGGTGTACCGGGTTTGATGGATGTGTACCGTTCCGGTCGCATTGGTCTGGCAAATGCTTTGGGAACAGGGGTTGCAGATGATAAGGTGATCTACGCCTATGTACCCCAGATGATTAAGTACTATCTGGACGAAGAACCCATCCTCGCCAATGTGCCAACCTACCTTTGCTGGGAACCCCAACAACTTGATCACGTTCTGGCAAACCTGGATAAGCTGGTGGTTAAGGCGGCGAACGAGTCGGGTGGTTATGGCATGCTGGTTGGGCCCCATGCATCCCAGAACCAACGAGAGGAGTTTGCCGAGAAGATTAAAGCATCACCCCGTAACTACATCGCCCAACCAACGCTTTGTCTGTCCCGTGTACCGACCCTATTCGAGGATCATTTTGAGGGCTGTCACGTTGATCTGCGGCCTTACATTCTCTATGGCAAGGATATCTACGTAAACCCAGGTGGCTTAACCCGTGTCGCTCTCCGCCGGGGCTCCCTCGTCGTGAATTCTTCCCAGGGCGGTGGCAGTAAGGATACCTGGGTCGTTTGTAAGTAACTGGTCATGAGTCATTGGTCACTGGTTACTGGTCATTTGTTTGCTGCGATCGTTCGTTACCATTGGGGCGATCGCCCATCACTAATGCTCAAACCTCAATCAGCCAACGACTCATGACCAATGACTCATGACTAATAACCAAGACCATTAACCACAAAACCATTAGCCAAAATTTTTAGTCAAAATGCTTAGTCGCGTCGCTGATTCAATCTACTGGCTCACCCGCTATGTGGAGCGGGCAGAAAATGTTGCCCGCTTCGTCGATGTTAACCTTAACTTGCTACTGGATTCGCCGACTGGAACGGCCCAACAATGGGAACCGATTGTGTTGACAACGGGAGATTTGCCGCTGTTTAAAGAACGGTATGGGGCCGCAACCGCCGAGAATGTCATTCGGTTTCTGACCTTTGATGCCAACTACCCCAATTCCATCCTGTCCTGTCTGCGGGCAGCGCGGGAAAATGCCCGTTCGGTCAGGGAAATTATTTCTTCTGAAATGTGGCAACAGGTCAATTCCTTTTATCTCATGGTGACGGATGCCGCCCAGTCACACATGCTGCAGGATCTTTCCAGCGTGTTCAAATTTTATGAAGAGGTGAAAATGGCGAGCCACCTCTTCGCCGGGGTGATGAATGCCACCATGACCCACAACGAAGGTTGGCACTTTGGGCAGATTGGCCGATTCCTGGAACGGGCGGACAAGACGGCCCGAATTCTGGATGTGAAGTACTTCATTCTGCTGCCCTCAGTCAATTACGTGGGTACCACACTGGATGATTTGCAGTGGATGGCATTGCTCAAGTCTGCCAGTGCCTATGAGATGTATCGCAAGCGGCGGCAGCACCGCATTACACCACCATCCGTAGCCGAATTCTTGATTTTGGAACAGGAGTTTCCCCGCTCCATTCGGTTCTGCATGGTGCAGGCTGAGCGATCGCTCCACCAAATCACTGGCACTCCCATTGGTACCTGGCGGACTCCCGTCGAGCGATCGCTGGGACGACTGCGAACTGATCTGGACTACGTTACGATTGACGATGTTATTGAAACGGGTCTGCACGAATTTCTTGACGACTTACAATGCCGCATGAATGACGTGGGCGTGAAGATTTTTGAAACCTTCTTTGCCCTACAGCCCGTAGGATAGGCATCTTGCCCGCCTCTCCCGAGCCCCTCTCTCCCGATCCCCTGTGCGTTACCAAATCAGTCACACGACAACCTACACCTACAGTCAGCCTGTTACCCTGTACCCCCACGTTATTCGTCTGCGTCCTCGCAGTGACAGTTGTCAGACGTTACAGATGTTTTCCCTGGCTATAACACCGATACCATTGCAAGAATCCCATGTGGTCGATCTGGATGGGAATTCGTTGATTAAGGTGTGGTTTAACCAGCGCGAACCCATCGACGCACTAACCGTACAGGTGGTTTCGCAGGTGGAAACCCATCGTGCTAACCCGTTTGACTATTTGTTGGAACCGTGGGCGGTCAAGTTACCCATCGACTATCCATCCTCGCTGCTGGCCCAACTCCAACCGTATCTGGTGGGTGGCCAAGGGGGAGGGATGCCAACCATTGACCCGATCGCCCTCCAGTTAGCTCAGGAAATTTGGCACCAGGTTGATGGCAATCCGGCTTACTTTTTGGCCGAACTCAATCAGCAAATTTATACCCGGTGTAAATACTTCATTCGGGATACGGGCGACCCCCTACCGGCGGGGGTAACCTGGGCCAATAAATCGGGTTCCTGTCGGGACTTTACCGTTCTTTTTATGGAGGTTTGTCGAGCGATTGGTCTGGCAGCCCGGTTTGTCAGCGGCTACCAGGAAGGTGATTTAGACAGCAATGATCGCCACCTCCATGCCTGGGCAGAAGTTTACCTGCCGGGTGCGGGTTGGCGGGGGTTTGACCCCACCCACGGTTTAGCCGTGAGCGATCGCCACATTCCCCTGGTTGCTACAGCTTTCCCCCGCTATGCCGCCCCCATCTCTGGTACGTTCAGCCAGACAAGTGGAGCCCAGTCAAAGATGACATACCAGTTGATGATTCAGGGGTTGGATTGATTAATTAATTGATTGGTAGTCCTACTTCAGGAAAGGATAAAGAATGATGGAGTGAGAGTAGGAGAGTGTGATGGTGGGGATTTCCGGCCCGCTTACCCTCTCGCCATCTCGCCCTCTGGGGGACTACCAATTGATTAACTAACCGTTGCGGTTCAGGCTGGAGTCGGTTGGGATGCAAAGGAGGTTGTCTCCCTGCGTCCGAATCATGCCCCGTTGACGCAGTTTACCCATTAGCCGAGTCACGGTGACGCGGGTGGAGCCGATCGCACTCCCAATCTGGGCATGGGTAAGGGGAAACGGCAGACAGTACCCATCATCGGAGGGTTCACCGTACTCTTCAATTAGCAGCGTAAGGAAGCCCAGTAACCGATCAATGGTGCGCCGCTGCCCCAACGTACTCAACCAGAGTAACTTTCGCTGATGCTGGTAACGGAAGGCATCCAACACTTCCCGGCGGAAATGGGGCCAGTTGTCGAGATCGTGCCAGTACATCCACAAAACCGATGTCTGATCGACATGGGCATAGCTCTGCAGGGTAAAGGGGGACTGCGCCACAATTTCAAACGGTTGGCCCGCACCAACAAATCCCAGGAACGCTTCTTCCGGGCTAATACGAGGTATACGAGAAGAATTAGAACTGGTGGCATTTACCTGGGCGCTACCCACCAGACGGACAGCTCCCTTCTGCACCAGATAGAGTAGCCCTGGCCGAGCAGGGATTTTCTCGTCTTTCGCAAAACTTCTTACCCGGTAATGTTCTTGTGACCAATCAATGATCCGTTGCCAGGTCAGGAACGGACGCGATGCCTCTGAAGTGGATGATACTGAATACATAAGTTGGAGGCTGGGGATTAACTAGGGGATCTAGGACAAATTCAATCACTCAGCGGAGCTAACGTTCAAGTTCCATTCTTTAGCCAGGGTTAATCAAAGTAGGACTAGTTTAACTTCACATCTCTTCCGTAGTCTTCACATTTACATTAAGGATAATCGAAGAAAATGGCATGGAGTTCAGCAATTGCTACATTTTAATAACCTGGGTTATTCTGTATCTTCACTGACAAATGGT
>CAZGDE010000084.1:12379-20342 GCA_964524315.1 uncultured bacterium | reverse complement strand
GGGGGAGTTGCAACACCATCTCACGCATGGTTTAGTCATTCGCATTAATACAAAATTGCTTCATAAGGCGGTGCCCCTCTCCACACCGCGCTACAATCTCACCTTTCGACATATCAAACCGGAATTTCTACCCCAGGTAGAAGAACGAATCACAACTCAGTTAAAGTTGCCAATATAGCCTGTTGTCCGGAGTGCCCCATGACTGAACGTTCCTATGATGTGGTGCTGTATGGTGCCAGTGGTTTTGTTGGTAAACAAACCGTACAGTACTTTGCCAGCCATATGGCTCCCGACCAGATTCGTTGGGCGATCGCCGGACGTAATCGCCAAAAGTTAGAAGCGGTCAGGGATGAGGTTGGGGTAGCGGTTGATGTGCTGATTGCTGATAGTCGCGATCAACCAGCGATTGATGAGATGGTTGCGCAAACGCAGGTGTTATTAAATACAGCGGGGCCGTTTGCTATCTACGGTGGTGGCCTGGTGGATGCCTGTGTGCGGTTCCAAACCCATTATGTCGACATCACCGGGGAAACGCCGTGGGTCAAAACTCTGATCGATCGCTACCATGACCAGGCGGCAGCCAATGGCACACGCATTATTCCCTGTTGTGGCTTTGATTCGGTGCCCTCGGATCTGGGAACCTATCTGGTTGTGCGGTATTGCCAACGGGAATTGGGTCTATCCTGTCAGCAAGTGAATGGCTACTTTCAGATGTCGGGCGGTTTGAACGGCGGCACCCTGGCATCGGCATTAAATTTGTTTGATTCTAAGGGAACGGCGTTATTGGCTGATCCGTTTCTGCTCAATCCTTCGGGGTATCTGGTTCAGACCGAGAGTGAACGTAACCGTGATCCGCTGACACCTTCCTTTGACCCAGATCTCCATACCTGGGTTGCTCCCTTCTTTATGGGGCCGGTCAATACCCGAATTGTGCGGCGCAGTGCTGCCCTGTATGCGCAATGGCAGGAGTCCTATGGGACTGACTTCACCTATCAGGAATATCTCAAGTTTAATAAACCGCTGGCATGGTTACAGGCAACAGGCGTGATGGCAGGGCTGGCCATTTTTGCGGGAGCCTTACAACAGCCACAGGTGCGATCGCTCCTGCAACCGCTTTTGCCCCAACCTGGTGAAGGTCCATCGGTGGAAACGATGAATCGAGGCTGGTTCGCCTGTGAAGTAATTGGCACTGCTGGCGATGGTCATAAGGTACGGGGACTCATCCGCGACCAGGGGGATCCTGGCAATCGGGCGACGGTTAAGTTTGTCTGCGAATCAGCCTTGAGTTTGGCCCTTCAGTTGGATGAGTTACCAGGTGGTCGAGTACGGGGTGGCGTTCTCACGCCAGCGACGGGATTGGGTGATGTGCTGGCGGAACGGTTACGACGGGCTGGAATGACCATCACCATCAACTGAAACGTCTATATGGAACTATTCTCGATTCGGTGTGGGAATCTCTTAGGGAGTGACTGGTCATGGGTCACTGGTCATTTGTCTATGAATGACCAGTGACCCATGACAATCTCGACGATTCTCACAATTGGCCAGGTATCTATCCAGAACTTTTCCTACTGGGCTGCCGGTGTTCCGGGGGCAGTCGGTCGAATTTGGGACGCAGAGGGTGTACCGTTGAACCGTTGGGAAACCTGGGCAAACCGATAGTTTGTGGCAGCACTGGCCGTGTTGAAATGTTGATTGATGGTTGGTAGGCCAGCCGTTGCGATCCGAACCAGGTCAGGGTTTTGCCCAAATGCGGCTTCCCGTTGGAAATTAGCAGCATTTTCTAAATGGACATTCACACCGCCCTCGTTCATATATGCCTGGTCAAACTGTTGTCCGGGAATTTGAGAGAGTTGCCGGAGGCTGGCTTGAAATTTGGGATTGGATGTTGTTGGTAATGTCATCCCTAGCCGGGGTGCGATTTGAGACATGTCAATTATTTTGTCATTGGTCTTTAGTCAATAGGTAGTTCAGCGGGGTGAAGTCTCTATTGCCAGTTAATTGGATTGGTGTTGCTGATTCCACATCTGCCTTACAGGAGATTTTTAAATCTACCTCTGAAGATACTTGTGTGATTAAAATCTCATTTAAGAAAAAGTATTTGTGAATACAATGTTTTCTAAATTAATATATTCACAATTCACTGGAAACTACTTATCACTGGCTTTACATGGCTTTTTGGGGACAACCGACCTGACGAGAGATGTAGGTAATGATGTGTTGAGTACTTTAAAGGAAGTGCAATTGGAAAACATTGCGAGTGGAAGGTCTGTGTGAACAGTGAATGGCTGAGTCAGCAAATGAAGATAGTGGGTGGACGAGTCAGTAGCCTATTGCAGCAAGTCCATACCGATCCATCACAGCATAATGAACTATTGCCGGAAGCATTAGAGGAACTCGGTGCTTCGCTCGAAGAATTACAGGTTTCCCAAGAATTACTCCACCTTCAGAACCAGGAATTACTGGAAGCACATGCTGCACTGGAAATTGAACGACAGCGTTATCGGGAGCTGTTTGAATTTGCTCCTGATGGCTATTTAATTTCTGATATTGAGGGCAATATTCAGGAGGCGAACCACGCTGCAAGTGTGTTGCTCAATGTGCCACAACAGCAACTAATGGGGCAATCTCTGACCGTCTTTGTGCCCGCTCGCCTACGGCCTACATTCTGTGATGAACTAAGTCGTTTACATCGGCTTGGGCGACTGCAAGAGTGGATTACCCAATTACAACCCTACCGGGCCTCACCGTTTGATGCTGCATTAACCGTGACGACGGTCTCTGACCCCAATGGTGAGATTGCAGGATTACGCTGGCTTTTGCGGGATATTAGCCAACGACGGCAACTGGAAGAAACCCAATTGCGTGCGACTCTGGCGGAAATGACTAATCAGGCATTGGAAGCAGAGATTGCCCAACGAAAACGACTGGAACAGGAACTACGACGGCAGGCAGAATCTCTCAGTCAGGCAAACACGCTGAAAGATGAATTTTTGGCGATTGTTTCCCATGAACTGCGATCGCCCTTAAATGCCATGTTAGGGTGGGCGCAAATGCTACGTAATCGGCGGTTAGATGAGGTAGTAGTGGCCCGTGCCTTAGAGACGATCGAGCGAAATGCCAGGGCACAGGTAAAACTCATTGAGGATCTGCTGGATATTTCTCGGATCGTGCGAGGTAATCTCCACCTCAATATCCGTCCCATCAATCTCATAGGGGTGATTCGGGCCGCAGTTGATTCGAGCCAATTGGCGATCACTGCTAAGGAAATTGAGTTGCGGATGGCACTAGATGAATCAGCCAGCTTAGTGACTGGAGATAGCGATCGCCTCCAGCAGATTATCTGGAATTTACTCTCCAATGCGATTAAGTTTACTCCCAACCAGGGACAAATCGAAATTCGCCTGGAACGTATTGCTACCAATGCCGTGATTACTGTCAGTGATTCCGGGCAGGGAATTCATCCTGACTTTCTCCCCTACGTTTTTGATCGTTTCCGGCAGGCAGAACGGGCAACCACTCGTCATCATGGGGGATTGGGATTAGGACTGGCCATTGTCCGCCAATTGGTTGAAATGCACGGTGGCAAAGTAGAAGCCCAGAGTGCTGGAGACGGTCAGGGCGCAACGTTTATGGTGCAACTACCCCTGTTGGCGACGCAGAAAATGTTAGATGAGGCGGCACAACCAACAGTAGTAGCTGGGGATACTGCCAGGTATGTTTCCTGTCCTAACTTAAACAGTGTGTATGTACTGGTAGTTGATGATGAAGCCGATACCCGTGATTTGGTGACGGTCGTCCTGGAACAGGCCGGCGCAAACGTCAGGGCAACGGGTTCAGTGAATGAAGCGCTGCAAGTCATTCAACATTCGCAGCCTGATATTTTAATTAGTGATGTTGGCATGCCAGAGCAAGATGGTTATACTCTGATTCGCCAGATCCGCCAAATTGAGTCACTTCAGTCGGGTTCACTGCCAGCGATCGCCCTCACTGCCTATGCTAGAGAAGAGGATGGTAAGCAACTATTAAATGCTGGTTTTCAACTTCATTTGCCTAAACCTGTGGAACCAGCCGCTTTAGTTGCAGCAGTAGCCAGTCAAATCAAGGCTTGAGCCAAAGTGGGTAAATTGAGCCCATCCGGTCGTGGCCTCAACTGGGGCACCGATACCTACTGTATAGAGCAGTCCTCAATCAATGGGAAAATTTGCTCTGTCATGGATCATTTGTCGTTGGTTTTTCCAGTGATAAAATGACCGGTTGACCCTGGTGCGGTAGCACCACATAACATGCTGTACCTTTGCCTTCCTGGCTGGTAATAGAGATTTGGCCTTCTAGGGCCTCAACACAGTGCTTGACGATCGCCAACCCTAACCCTGTCCCAGTAATGCTCCCCACATTTCCAGCTCGGTTAAAGCTTTCAAATAAATGGGGTAGATCCTGGGATGGAATACCAATGCCTTCGTCCGTAACGAGGAAAATAATTTGATTCTCCTGTCGTCTGATCTCCAGTTGAATGATGCTACCGTGAGGCGAATATTTAATTGCATTAGTCAGCAAATTGCAGAGAATTTGGCGTAATAGTTTGGCATCTAGCCAGATTTGAGGATCACGGCAAAGTTTAACCAGATGCAAATGATGGTTTTTCCCGATGCCTAACTGAAGTTCACCCACCAACCGACCGCAGAAAAGATTCAGATCCAATTCTATTGGCTTGACTTGTAATTTTTCTGCTTCCGCTTTACCAATTAATAAAACATCTTCGATTAACTGGTTCATCTGTTCGACAGATTCTTGAATCATGCGGAGATATTCAGCTTTGTCATTTGCGTTCAACGTGTTTCGTTCCAGTAGTTGCGAAGCTGTAAAAATTGCTGTTAAAGGATTACCAAATTCATGGGACACCATTGAAACGAAACGGGACTTTAACTGGTTTAATTCTTTCTCCTGTGTGAGGGCGATGCGCAATTCATCTTCCACCTGTTGCCTTTTTTTCATCTCCTCGTGCAGACTGTATAATGCTTCCTGGAGTTTGGTGCTTTGAGTTGCAACCTGAACCCCTAACTGCTCATTAGCTTGTTGTAAAAAGTTCTCCCATAGCTTGCGTTCGGTGATGTCAGTCAGCATCCCTAACGCACCGATGTATTGTCCCGCTGCATCAAATAGGGGATTGGTTGAGACAATTGTCCATAGTTCTGAACCATCCCGACGTTGAAACTTAAAGTCGTGTTTTTCTTTAATACCTTGCTGACGACGTTCTACATTGTTGCGTGCAAGCGTCTGGCCAATTTCATCCATGAAATCAAACATGGATTTTCCGATCATCTCGTTTATGCTATACCCCAGCATGTCAGCCATCATTTGATTGACAAAGGTTGTGCGACTGTTGGCATCAATTACCCAAATGCCTTCCATTGCAGTCTCAACGATTTGGCGATAGCGAGATTCGCTCCAACGCAGGGCGTCATCCATTAGACGACGTTCAATATCCATTAATTTGGTTTGAGTCATATTCTCAACCAGATTAAAGGCAAATTCCGGTTTACCATGGCGATCGCGCACCAAACCTACTGTTAAACGCACCCAAATGCTGCGGTTATCTTTAGTGATCAGTCGCTTCTCTACCTGATAGAAGTGATGTTGACCGGCTATGAGGTCTCGATACAGTTTCTCATCGATTACCCCATCGGCGGGGTGAGTCACGGTTGCTAAAGTGATGCCACACAGTTCTTCATGGGTATAACCCAATAACTGTTGTAAGGCAGGGTTGCAATCAGTGATTCGTTGATCTAACCCAACAATGCCAATACCAAGTGTGGCATTGTCAAAAATGGCACGAAATTGATTTTCGCTCCGTTGTAGCTGCTCTGCTTGCTGACACATCCGTTGTTCCAGTATTTGAGTTGCAACCGTTGCATCGGCGGCGGAAGGAACAGCAGTGCTAAAACTGTCCGGTGAAAAGTTTGGTGAAAGTGATTGCTGCTCTATTTTGGGCTTAATTACCAGCAGCACATTATGTGCTGCTGTTGCAGTAATCTGCATCTCTAAGCAATAACCATTCGTTTGCAGCACTTTTAAGGAACAGGGCGTATTCTTAGCGTGTTCCAGATAGGACTGGATGTCTTTTGCTTGCAGGTCAATTAACTGACCTTGATTGGTCAGGTGATGCAAAATCTCATCCCAATGCGGCCCTGATTGCAACCAGGTTAATGGCAATTTCCAGAGATTAAGTAGGCTTTTGTTGAACTGGATTAAACGGTGCCCAGAATTAAATATGGCAATGGGATAGTCAACCTGATCCAGTATTAGCATCAGCTCATCAGCTACTGAAGCATCTGAATACATTGCTGCTTCAGTACTGATAGAACATTGAACGCTACGCTCTAAATCTTGCTCCATAGAAATTGGTTTCCCTGGCTCAAGGGGAGTATCGTCAACTAAATACCTCTACGGCAAAGTATAGATTAATACCAAAAAGCCAAGTATTGAAAAATAGCAGCTAATTGCTGCCAGGGATTTTTATAGATAACTGATCTTAATAAAGGTCGTGCCCAACAGCATAAATGCAGTATAGGCCAGTAACAGACTAAAAAATCCTTCATCCGAAAATTTAACACTTAGATGTATTGGTAACAACTAATTTTTTCAAACAAAAATATGAGTTAAGTAAAAATCTATCTCAGGGATGGTTCCAATTGATCAGCAAATGCTGATTTGTGATGATGGTTGTAATACATCTACTTTAAGTAGATGTATTGAAGGTAATTAAATCTACAAAGAGAAAACGTTGGCTTCTTCTGGAGAAGACTCTTAGGGCATCTATCTCAGGATAGATTTTTCTCAAAAGAAGTAATTAGTTGTTTTTATGTTGAGCTAAAAAATATCTGGATTTGATTATTTAAGAAATGTTAATTGAATGAATGAAGCGGGGAACGCTATACCGAGAACAATATTAAAGAGTTGCCAGATATTAAAGTCTGCAAGATATAAAGTCTGCAAGATAACTAAGAAGAAACTGAGTTACAGGTTCAGTGTTTGAAAAAGTTGTATAGGTGCTAGGGAATAAACTAACTGAAACTGGAGCAGCCGCGTGAATAGTCCTTCTGTTAGCAGTCGGGTAGTCAGGCTTACCAATTGGCCCACATTTCTTAAAGGGTTGGCGAAGCAAGCGGGTCTTCTTGTCACTGTAATTGGTTGTGTTGTCATGATTGGCTGGATCTTCAATATCCCTATGTTGAAGAGTATTCTGCCAATGTGGGTGACGATGAAAGCCAATACCGCCCTCGGTTTTATTCTGAGTGGTGTAGCGTTGCAACAACTGTATCAGTCCACCCGGCGATCGCGGTGGTATGCCCAAATTGCAGCGGCGATAGTTTTGAGTATTGGACTGCTGACCCTGGTTCAGTATGGCTTTGAGATCAACCTGGGTATTGACCAGCTTTTATTTAAAGAGCCTGTCACTGCAATCGCGACTTCGACTCCCGGTCGGATGGCGGTGAATACGGCGCTGAACTTTTTGTTGCTGGGATCGGTGCTGTTGCTATTGAGTAAGTCACGACCACCTCAACCAGCACTGCAACTATTCATTCAACTGGTTATAGTTTTTCCGTTATTCCTTTCTCTCCTGGGTTTGTTGGGCTACATCTACGGTATTCAAGAGTTTTATGGTTTTGGTTCTTATACGAAAATGGCAGTCCATACCGCGATCTCATTCATCATTCTCTGTGTTGGTGTTCTCTGCCTTTATCCAACTGAGGGCCTGATGGATACAATGACCAGCTCGCATGCGGGTGGTGTCATGGTAAGACACTTGCTTCTACCAGTGCTGGTTGTGCCACCTATTTTGAGTGGTGTGATTCTGCTGGGGTATCGGGCTCGGTTTTATAGCAGTGAAGTGGGTTTATCACTCTCTGCCATGCTGAGTATTGTCGTGTTTGCGATCGCCATCTGGAGAAATGCTCAAGTA